>NZ_JBPCEP010000001.1:0-433263 GCF_050971705.1 Niallia sp. M35 | reverse complement strand
ACTTTATCTATTCAGTAAGAAATCCTAAATATGGAGATTAGTTCTTTTTTTCGGTTGTAGCAGGATTGCTAGTATTTTCTGTATTTTTACGATTCTTAACCCCTTTGCTTTTATAGGGTTTGTTACTCTTAGCTTTATTGGCACTAGCCTGCCAACGATTCCAGCCTTTTTTATCTGTTCCTCTGCCTGTACCGCCTTTACCTTTAGCCTTAGCTTTACTCATAAAATCAACTCCGATTTTTCTTATATATTACGTATCATTAGTTAGTCTTATCCTTTTATTCTGGTAAAAAACGTACATAATGAACTATAAGTATATAACAGTCTGCTATTGTTTGAAACATTAACCTTTTCAAAAGTTGATTTCTCGTGCTTTCTCTTCTCTACAACTTTCGCGTTTTCTCCATAGCAAAATATGGCACTAAAAAAATGAAACCATTTTTCTATCAAATCCGTAGAATATGATGAAGATGACTTTTGTGAAGATAAAATTGATTTTAAAGTAATACGCTTTATAATAGACAGTCATCTCTTCTACAAATGATAGATCATAAAAAACTGTCCTGAGGAGTGAAAAATATGAATAGTACCGCTATCTTTATTATTGCATTAGCCGCAATAGCTGTATGGTCTATACAAATTTATGAGCTTTTGAAGCCATCGAAAGAACAAAACAATCGCAAAATCGTTTTATTAACATCTGCTGGCTCTTTATTCACGATAATTCTTACCGTTTCATTTTTTCAAAATATCCCATTTTTTCAATAAGATACTTATAATGAGTTAAAAATTATCATGATTAAATTCTTCTTCTCGATAAGAATAACAAAATATAATCCTCCCTCTTTTTATTTCAAGCATAACAATCCTTTAACAATTTTATTAAATTTTCTATTTTTGGAAAATTACGTCGAAAAAAAGGAGTATAATGGAAATAAAAATAGGGGGAGGTTGTTGAAATGATTACTTTATTAGAAGATATTGCCCAACATGGACTAAAAGATACGAAACTATACATCATGAAAACAACTGATTCGTTTGTTATTTCCATCCCTAAAATTAATTGGTCTACCGAAATAAGCAATGAAGAATCTCCACATGATCAATTCGACCATTTACTACATTCTTTAACTTTTCACATGTTTGAAGGAGACTGTTCCCAACTAGCTGAAAGTATCACAACTTCTATTAGTAAATATGAAACTTCATAATATATTATAACTTCCATCAAGTGGAAGGTTATCGCCCACTTGATGGTTTGTTGTAACCTTCTGATCTAACAGCGATTTTCCCATCTAATTTCCTCAAATAGTTTGACTCTTGCTGACCGTTAAGAACCCATTCTACCTTTCTAATTGTATATAATTTGTTATCCTTGTGATTTTTTACGATCCTCTATTTTTCGGTCTAGAATATCTCCACTAGTGCGGTCTGAGACAATTTAATTTTGCATAAACGGGCTCCAATACGCTAAAATGATTAAGATAAACACTAGAATTTTTTAAAGGAGTTTTTTTATTGGATTTACTTTTTGCAAGTGAGCGACTAGGATTTCGTTTATTAACAATAGAAGATATAGATGCATGTGAACAATTTTGGGGAAATGAAGAAGTTATGAAATATTGTGGTGGCAGCACTTCCTCTGCATTATTGCCTCAAGTTATTGACTTTTATCAGCAATGCCAAAAAGATTTTGGCCTTTCCGTTTATGGTGTTATTGATTTGACAACCAATCAAGTTATTGGAGCAGCAGGCTTTAATATTGAAGAATCTGTTGATCAAGCTGAACTTATTTTCCATTTCTCCAAAGCTAATTGGAATAAAGGGTATGCTACAGAAGCTGGCATTGCCTGTTTAACGTTCGCAAAAGAGCAAGGGAATATCCAAAAAGTAATTGCTTCTGCAAGTATTGAGAACAAAGCTTCCTTAGATGTACTCGGCAAAATTGGTTTTCAGTATATGGGCATTAAATATTTCGAGGATACTGAGCAGGAAGAAGCTTATTTTGCGTTTGTTTTATAGGTAAATAGATAGTTATTTATTGTAAGAAAAAAGGGATCATCCCCCTTTTTTCTATACCGGATGGTTCAGCCTTTTTAGATATTCACGCAGGTACATTTAAAAAATGTGTGCGAATCCTTATGGAAGTATACGTCTACTTCTGTTTTCTGAAACCAACATTATTATCTTATGAAAAATAATTTAATAAACAATCAAAAGAATGAATTTCGGCAAATGGCTTAATCTCGGTAGGATTCTTGATCTTTCGAGGATTAAACCATACACCTTTTATATGGGCATTTTGACAACCATTTATATCTATTTCTATGTCATCCCCAACGAATAATGCTTCCTCTGGCTGAACATTCAGCATATTTAAAGCCAGTTCAAATATACGTTTGTCTGGTTTACTCAATCCCACTTCATCGGAAATAATAATTGGATCAAAATAGCTATGTAAATTGGTGTTCTGAATTTTTGCTTTTTGTCTATGGATTGTACCATTTGTGATAATTGCTACCCTCGCTTTATTCTTTATCTTATTTACTATATTTATTCTCTCTTGGTTCACAGAAAAACAATAGGGAAAATGCTTATTCCAAAAAGCTAATATGTCATTATGTGGAATTCTGTATTTTGGTGGAAACATAGCAAAAAATGATTCTAAAACTTTTGTTTTATCTTTTTGACCGTAGCTTTGCTTGTCCTGTTCTTTGAATTCTAACAACATTTCCCTTTTTAAGGAATCACTAATATCTACATAACACTTTTCTAACAGAATGAAAAATAACTTTTCTACTGCTTTATCTCTATCAAGCAAAGTATCATCTAAATCAAATAGAACTGCTTTATAGCTGCTCATCATTCACTGCCTTTCTATTTAAATCTTAATCTCTTTAAAATCCCACATAAAAAGGTTGTCGCTTCTCATCCAAACAGTATTCTATTCTTTGTCTAAAATTCTTATATTTCACCATATTGAGCGCTTCCTCAATAGGGAAAAATCCTACTTCTAAGCTTTCTAGTGATGTAGCGAATTCCCCGCCAACCGGTTTAGCTAGGAATAATGTATTGCATATAGAACGTTTTACATTTTGAAAGATTCCACAAAATTTTATTACTTCAATATCAATTCCTGATTCCTCTTTTGTTTCTCTAATCACGGCAGCTTTCAGTGACTCTCCCTCTTCCACTTGGCCACCTGGCATTTCCCAGCCTCTTTTGGGTCCTTTGATTAATAAAATTTCCTTTTGTTCATTGATGACAATCGAAGCAGCCGAAACAATATGTTTAGGCGGCGCATATTGCGGTTGTGTATTTTGAGTCAATTGCTTTCCCCCATCCCTTCTTTTTTTGCGATTTTTTGCAATCTTTCCATTATTTTACCATAAATTTCTCCTACGAAAAAATACCTCCTTTTCTAGTTGAAAAGAAAGTATTTTTTCGTATTTATTTTTTCACCATTTCAATGGCTCTATTAACTGCTTTGCGGGCTAATTCTTTCTCTCCTAGGTTATCATCGGCCTGAAGCATTTCCATTACTATTTTTGTTGCTGTCTTTTTATTGCGAGTAATCGGAAATATTAAGGCATACAGCTTGGCTGCTTGTTTTTTATTCATACTTCTTTTCACTACAAATCGCTTAGATTTAATGCGAGCGTAACTTTAAATAGATCGCCATCTGTCTCGATTTTCATCATGCCTTGGTGTAGATCTATGATTGATTTCGCAATCGCAAGTCCTAGACCTGATCCTTCTGTATGCCTCGATGTATCCCCTCGTTTAAAACGCTCATATAATTCATCAAGATTATCGTCAAGCTCATACTTAGATATATTTTTAAACTGCAAAATAGCTTGGTCTTTTTCTAGTTTAATGGAAATATAGACACGCGAATGCTCTAAAGAATATTTCAAAATATTGCCTATTAAATTATCAAATACTCTCCAAAGCTTCTGACCATCTACAGTTGCATAAATCGACGGTTCTTGATTGGTTACACGAAAATCAAGTGTTGTCGCTTTAATTGTTTCATCATATTCACCTAACGCTTGCTGTAAAAGCTGCACTAAGTCTATTTTTTCCTTCTTTAATTCCACATTGCCGCTGACCATTTTCGAAACCTCGAATAAATCATCAATTAATACTTTTAATCGTTGAGATTTCCGATCGATAATAGCTAGATATCCCTCTTTTTCTTCCTCAGATAGATTTTTATTCTTCAATAATTCCGTGTAATTGATGATTGATGTTAAAGGTGTTCGCAAATCATGACTGACATTCGTAATTAACTCGGTTTTTAGGCGTTCACTTTTTTCTTGGGCATTTTGAGAATAAATCACGCCATTTTTTAGTGTATTGATTGTCTCTGCTAATGCGGAAAGTTCACTAGATGCTTTTATATCTAAATCACTTACTTTTCGGCCGTTCCTGATCTCCTTTGTATATAGAACTAACTGACCTAGAGACTTTGCATTTTTCACTAAATAATGGATGGCTGGTATGCCGATAATTATGACTGCAATAAGAAAGAACAACACAAAAAATGGCTCCACAATCACTGCCATTAAACAAAATCCTAGCGCGAAAACAATCATTAAACAAAGGATTAATTTAGTCAATGGACTTCTACTTGAAAATAATAGCAGCATTGGTTTTCCGATTGTTTTAACACATTTTCCAACAAATGTTTTTGTCCAAATTGATTTATCGCCTTTTACTATTTCCTTATATAATAGAGACATTTGGATAAAGGACAAGGATATAAACAGCCAAGCTAAACAGCCAAATAATATAATTTCCTTCCAAAAGGAGCCCTCATTATATAAAGCTAATTCTATTTGATCATTTACTCCCCATACACTTATAATGGCAACAGCTATACTTATAAGGAGAAAAATAATCCCAATATCAATAGGAATTTTCTTATAAAATGGGAACTCCCATTGTGTTAAATTTCTTCTTTTTGTTAAAAGGAGAATACAGCTGGCAACTAGGCTGATGATACTAATAACACTAAAGTAGATCACTTGCTTTTGTTGCGTTTTATAATTATCCATGTCTGTATGCAGCATACTCTTGGCACTTAGATTTTCAGGAACCGCAATAACTCCTTCAAAGCTGCCGATATTCTTCTTGATGTCATTTAGAATAGACACTTCTATAGCAACATCATCGGAATCACCAAACTCATACCAAGGAGAATTTATTGAAATATAATGCTGTTCCCACTCATCTTTTGGGTCTATATGGATATCGCTAAGAAATTTTGTTTTTTTCTGTTTCAGCTTACTCTCAATCGTTTCGCCAGGTGCAAGATCAACATTTGTTACTATTTTTCCAGTTTTGTTATTTTCAAAATAAAAAAGGAAGGAATCAGTCCAGTCTTTATACTCATATTCTCTATTCTGTAATTCTTGATAGTATTCATCTAATTGCCTTGCTTTTTCTTTCTTAATCTTATCTTCTACGTATTCATCACTTTGGAAATTTTTCGTAATATCAGCTATTTTCTTATCTCTTTCTTCTGTATATAGCTGTTCTGCTTCTGAGCTTCCTGTTTCTTTAGCGGTCTGAATTTGCTCTTCATACTGACTTTTTATGTTTTGAATTTGTTCATTTAAATCACCATAATAATAACGGTATTCATTTATTTCTTTAGCTGATACGGTTATTTTTTTCTTTGCCTCTTCAATCGGAACATAATATAACTCATTTTCACTTAGAAGATCCTTATAATATTGCATTCTTTCTTGAAATATCGATGTTTGATAAAAATCCGTGTGTAAATAACGGTTAAACCACATATCTACAGATACAATTCCACTCAGCGCGAGTGTAATAAGCAGTGTCCAAACAATAAAAAAGCCTTTACTTCTCGATTTTGTAGCCAATGCCCCACACCACCTTTAAGAAGCGAGGATTTTTTGGATCCACTTCAATTTTTTCACGTATTTTTCGTATATGTACTGCTACCGTATTTTCGGCATTGTATCCAGGTTCTTTCCAAACACTTTCATAAATTTCTGCAATCGAGAATACTCTGCCTGCATTTTTCATCAATAAAACAACAATTTTATATTCAATCGGAGTCAGCTTTACACTTTCTCCATTTACCGCAACTTCTTTCGCCTCCTGGTCTAATGTTAATCCATGAAGGTCTATTTTTTTCTTCACACCATCAAAGGTGCCAAGTGTTACATATCTTCGCAACTGCGATTTCACTCGTGCAACAAGCTCCATTGGATTAAATGGCTTTGTGATATAATCATCTGCCCCTATTTGCAATCCCAATATTTTATCTGTATCCTCGCTTTTGGCTGTCAGCATAATAATCGGAATATTTTTTTGCTCGCGAATTTTATAAGTAGCCGAAATTCCATCTAAATTTGGCATCATAATATCCATTAAAATTAAATGGACTGTTTCTCCCATTAAAATCTCCAATGCCTCTATTCCATCACTTGCTTTTAATACCGTAATCCCTTCGTTTTTAAGATAAATTTCAATAGCATCTCTTATTTCTTTTTCATCGTCCACCACGAGCACATTGACATTTTCCACCTTAAAACCACCTGCTTTCTCTCTCTTTCGCTGTCTCTATCATAGAAAAAAATTCTTAACATCTGCCAAGCAAAATTCTTAAGAATTTCTTAATATTGTATCTACCAATTCGATTCTCTTATTCTATCAAAGGAAAATGCTGTTCACATCCACATTTTTCTGCTTTTTTAATAAAAAAATTAAAAAATGGTTTTCAACAGTGACGATGAAAACCATTTTTTTTATTGCTTTGCCTTTATTTGTTCCCGTATCTTCTCCAATTCTTCAAGGGATAATTCCCCTAATGACTCTTTTATTTCTTTCTCCATGCGTTTGCGGTTTTTCTCTCGGTATTGATTCCACCAGTCGCGTAGTCCTTCTGTCTGATCCAATATGTAATCAATGTCGATTTCTTCTACTTCATCATCGGAAATATACTCCAATACGGCTGCCAGCATCCGGTTTAATTTATCTTCTTCTCCTTCTTTCTTTTTCGTATTCGTCTGTTCCTTTTCTACTTCTTCACTAATCTCTACATCCTTGCGAGGCATTGTTCTTCTCCTAACTGTAATTCTGTTTTTTCTAGTATTTCCGCTAGACAAATCTCTATTCTTCCAGTGCAGGAAAAAACAAAAATACAGCGAATGTTTAGAGTAAATTAATGTTTAGGGAGTGGATAAAATGAAACCACGTCAGGAAGTTTTGCTTAAACAATTAGAAACCTATCGAAAGGAACTTTTAGGGACTGTTGAATTGGTGACAGAAGAACAAGCAGAAATTATTCCAGCGGGCTTTAGGAATAATATCCGCTGGAATCTTGGTCACCTATACGTTGACCAGTTATTATGGATTGAGGCATTGACTAAAGTACCCACTGCTATCTCAAAACAATTCAATCAATGGTTTGGTTTCGGTACTACGCCAGCCAACTTTACAGTGGAGACACCTTCTTTTACGGAATTAAAAGTACTTTTGCAATCACAACCACAAGCAATATTAGAGAAATATGGAGCTATTCTCGAAAAAGAATATCCACCAATTGATATGGGCATGCATACAATCGAACAAGTGCTGGTTCGTACGATTTTTCACGAAGGCATGCATTTACAGGTGATTAATGATATAAAAAAACTTATCTAACTAAAAATAGTCGGTCTCCAGCAAGTCTTAGCTTTCCCTAGTCGCATTTATGTAGAGTAATATATCAGACTAATTGATTCCATAACAAGAGGGATATCCCCACCAGTTTGTACAAATGATTTAGTATACTTAAAAACTATATGTTCAACAGCATGGTCAGTAAATAAAATACTCCTCTCCTGTAGCAACTGTTAAAATTGATCTATCCTAATACAGCTGTTTAAAAAAATTTTGTAAAGTTTATATGCAAACCAGATTCCTTGAGGATATCTATTAAACTCGTCATTGGCCATCATTTCTAATTTCAGCTTTTGAGGCGTGACCGATTAACTAGCTCTCGCACCCACCTCAAAAGGAGAAATAGAAATTCGGGCGTTTTCATTTCCCTTACTTAATACGAGCCTTATTCTTTAAGGATTCCTTGATCTAACGAATAAAGATAAATAATAATATGCTCCTGAGTTAGCAGATATCGCTACTACCGTCCTAAAATTAGAATCTGACTCTAGCTTTTGGAGGCATTTAGATAATCAGGATATATTTTTACTATTGTTTTTTGCTATATTGATTGTATTATTTTTTATTAAATGAACTAATAAGGCGATTAAAGGCAAAGCTGTTCCAATTAGCAATGGTACTTCACTATTAAATTTATAGTATGAATAACTTCCAATCCATGAACCAAATGCTCCTCCTAAAAAGAAAATAGTCATATATAATCCATTAAGTCTATTTCTTTCCTCGGGGTTCAAACTAAAAATAACTTTTTGACCTAATAATAAATTTCCTGATACCCCAACATCGATGCTAATGCCTGAAATTAAGATCAGAATTACACTCAATGGTGAATGATCTTGAACAAAAAATAATAGTACGATAGATAATAGAACGAGTGCCATTGATACATTAGTCATTGCAAAAATATAGCCTTTATCTGCTAGTTTACCAATAGTAGGAGTTAATAAAGCACCAGCAATTGCAACAAATCCAATTAATGCAATTTCATTATTTGAAAAATCTAATGGTTCCGACCTTAATAAAATTGGGAGTACCGTCCAATAAAGGCTAAATGTTGCAAATAAACATGCGTGATAAAATGCTCTTTGTTGTAAAGGAGAAGTATTTATTAGCAGCTTCACCATAGAAGCAATTAAATTGGAATATGACATATTACTATTTGATACAACTTCATAATTAGGCAAAAATTTTAAAATAATCAGTAATACAGCAACAAGGATTATTAATGAAAATAGAAAAACCATTCTCCAGCCGTACCATTCAGTTATTCCGATAGATAGTGGACGAGCAATCATAATTCCAATCAATAAACCACTCATCACTTTACCTACATATTTACCTGTCTCCCCAACAGGTACAATCCTTATAGTTAGTGGAACTAATATTTGAGCTGCACAGGCCCCAATACCAATGATGATTGTTAATAACAAAAAGACAATTCCATTAGAAGAAATCAGTGTACCAATTAATGAAATAACGGTTAGCCCGATCAGAATAGTAATTATTTTTTTGCTTTTAAATAAGTCAGCCATTGGAACAATAAAAAATAATCCCAATCCATATCCAATTTGGGTCAAAGTAGTGAGCAATCCTGATAAATTAGAAGAGATGTTTAGATCTTTTGCAATGAACTGTACGATTGGTTGAGCATAGTAAATATTAGCAGCAAGTGATCCGCAACTAATTGCCAAAATGAAAATTAGAAAATTTGTTTTTTTAATCAATTTTATCAATCCTTTTGTTTATTTTGGTACGATCGTTCCGAAATACTAAAAAAAGAAAGACTATAGGTCTGCAATAGTCTTATCCACTAGATTATAGGCTAGATTTTTCTCTTTTTTGTATCTGGACATTAAATTAATGCTATGATTTAAACTTAATAAAGAATATGCAACTAATTCAGAGTCAGCCTCTTGTGAAATTTCTCCTTTCTTTTTTCCTTCTTCAATGACTTGCTTAAATACTTTTTCTAATTCATTAAAATCATTTATAAGTATTTCTTCTATGGAAGGATCAATATGTCCAATAAGCAGTGAAGAATTAGTTATAATACAACTTTTTGGATTGTCATCTGAATAGCATTTTTCAATATGTTGATAAAAAAAAGATTTAAGTGATCCTTTAGTGTCTATTCCGCTAAAAAGTAAATTTCTTTTTTGGCGACCATAGTTTTTATAATGTTCTAAAACCAGTTTAAATAGTTCATCCTTATCTCCAAAACTCTCATAGAGTGTTGATCGACTTATTCCCATCTTTTCAATAAGATCTGATATGTATGTAGCATCATAGCCTTTTTCCCAAAATAAATACATAGCTTTATTCAAAGCCTGTTCTTTATTAAAGCTAATCCTTCTACCCAATTTATAACACCCCCATTCATATAAAGTAGTATAAAGTTTCCGGAACGAAAAGTCCAGAAAAAACATATTCTTAATCAAATCTTATGTTAAGAGCGCTTTTCTGGAACAATGAAAAATGTTCTTTTGTGCTTTAGAATACATTGAATTAATAAATTTGCGACATAAGGAGATGAAAAAGATGAGTTAAAAAACTCACCTTAGCTTGTCGACAAAAAGATATTGGAGAAGTAAAAATGCATTTTCATGCGTTGCTTGGAGTGGAGGGGGTGAGACTCCTGTGGGATTAGCGAGACAGTCTGAGACCCTGAAGGCTGTAAGCCGAAGCGGCTCAGCGCGAGCCCCACGGAAAGCGAACCCCCGGAGCGGAAAGTAACGTCTAAATTCAAAGAGATTAATAAATATACTTTACTCAAACTTCTATTTCCAAAATTCAGGAGTTTGTCTACAGTCTGAGATGAGTTAAAAAACTCACCTTTTTTCATACTGAACAGAGTAATATTAGTATGCTTGCACAGTGATGCATTCAAAAACTTCATAAGCATTTTAGCTGGGTTGGACAATTTTAGTTCAACCTCAAGACTTTCATTAGTTTCAATTTATTTAGTACAAATAGAACATTTTAATTGTTTATTTTTATTCACAAAAGCACTATGTATAAATATTAGGCTTTAAAATAATAGTGGTGCGCAGTTCGCATAAATAGTAAAAGAGTGATTTTCAGTAAACAACACGAAACAGAAAAAGAAAGCATACCCTCTTGATATTTGACGAAGAGTTGTTTAATAAAGGTGCTAGAAAATAGTCGGTACCATACCTCCATCCATACGGATCGGAGAACCTTTGAAGGCGGATGCATAAGGGCTGCATATAAAGGCAGCTAATCTACCTATCTCAGTTGGTCTGATAAATCGCTGGATTTCAGACTGAGGTAGATTTGTAGTCATAAATTTTTTCTCTTTTTCTGAAAATGTCATATCTTCATTAGGATACATCCCCTCAATTATTTGATGAACATTTTCGGAGAGTGTTGGACCTGGCATAATCGTATTAACAGTGACTTCTTTTCCTATTGTTAATTTAGATAGACTTTTTGACAATGATAATAGCATTGTTTTTGTCATACAATATTGCGGCATTTGTCCCGAAGGCATAACTGCTTCTTCACTCGCAATAAAAATAATTCTACCAAAATTATTTTTTATCATTTTCGGTAAGTAAAATTTAGATAATCCATTTGCGGCAAGAACATTGGTATGGATATACTTTTCCCATACTTCATCGTTGACGTCCTCGTATTTCATTATTTCATAAATCCCCATATTGTTAACTAAAATATCAATTTGAGGATGCTTTTTAAATAATGCTTCCCTTTGTTGAATATCTACTATATCAACAGTGGCATTTTGAGGGAAGGTATCAGGGAACTCTAGTTTAATTTCATTTACAGTTTGTTCCACCTCCTCGTAATTTCGGCCATTAATTAGTACATTAACACCTTCTTTTGCTAGTTCAATGGCAATTCCTTTGCCGATCCCTCTTGATGATCCAGTGACTAAAGCTGTTTTATTTTTTAAATCTAGCTGCATAATCCATTGCTCCTTTTAGTTTTAAGTAAATTCTAGTTATTATTAATACTTATCCGACTGTTAATACAGTTCCAAAAGTAAACGGTCAATTAATCAAGTTTAAACCGAAATATTCAGTGCGCCATTTTAAAGGAGTAGCGCCTTCCCAAAGATGAAAGGCTCGATAGAAGGAGCTTTGGTCTTCATATCCAATTAAAAAGGCGACCTCTTTAATATCAAGTGAGGGGTCTGCCAGGTACTCTTTTGCCTGCTCATGTCGAACTTTTGTTAACAAATGCTTAAAGCTCGTGCCTTCTTCCATAAGCCGCCGCTGCAAGGTACGATCGCTTACCCCTAACTCGCTCGCGATAGTCTGAATATCAGGGCGACCTCCTGTTAGGCTGCGTTTCATGATCCACTTGACTGTCTCAGTAATAGAAGGTCCTCGTGCCTGCTCATTCAACGACTGTTCCAGTACGGGAGTTAATATTTCTAGCAATTCTGCATTGTATGAGACAAAGGGACGATCTAGATCTGCTCGATGTATAGTCAACCTGTTACAATTTGTACCGAGCTGAATTCGGCAGCCAAAGTAAGCTTCAAGTAACTGTAGGTCGCCAATTGAATGGGTCGAAAATTCTACGAAGCTTGCTGTCAAATGTTGACCTGTACCCCGACGTCCCAGTTCGAGAAGAAATGCCATCGTAATACCAATTAATATGGTCAGACCGGGTTGTTCACTATGCAATGATTTTATTTCAATTGTACAGTGTTCCCCTTCCTCGGTAATATGTAAGCTTTCAGGAGGGCACAGTTGTTTATACCTAGCCATCCGCTTTAAGGCATCACGGTAGTCACGAGCATGGTAAGTTGCTAAGACAGTCGGTGGGAAATGATCTGTTTCAAAGGATGTCGCAAGCTTGATGATTCCTTTCGCAGTGTCATCAATGAGAGCGGCATAAGCCTGCCATATCGCAAAATATTGGGCTGTGGTGACAACTGAATCAGAAATAATGGTTAATGGCAATTGTGCTTTTCGAACTACATCGAGAGCGTCTATCCCCAATTGACTTAATCCTGTCCAAAATCCTGCCGGAACTTTAATACGGTCAGAAGCATACAACGTCATATATGGGCCTCCTTTCTCTATTTACATTAGTAGGTTTTAAGTGTAATTGTGTCCTTCTTTACAAATGGTACCGTTTAATAATACCTCCCCGATAATGTCTTGTAACTAGCAAACCGCGACAAATCACTTGCAAACTACGCCAATATTATAAATAATGATTTTTTATTAGTCGTTACTATTCCATTTTATTTCTTATTGTTGGCGTATATAGGATATGAAAAACGGCCAGACAGAAATCCGGTCGTTTTTCATGTTAATTACATATCTAATTGGATTGTCTTTTCCTTTTTGTGTTCTAAAAGAGAAACCTATTATACTTGAAATCTTTTGTTCCTTTCACCTTGTTTTCAACTTTTTATGTAGCTGCCACGCGAAGACTTTAATACCATAAAAATAGCTATAGCTAATCCAAGTACTCCTACCCAGGTTATGGAACCTAGCGATACTTTTTCTACAAATATCCCACCAATTCCTGCCCCTGCAGCCATCGATAATTGCATCATTGACTGGTTTAGTCCTAGAAGCACACCTGATGATTCTGGTTTTATGGTTGCCAAATTGAACTGTTGTGCTGGAGCTGATGTCCACGCAGCAAAGGACCACAATATTAGGATGATTACAACACCAACATAAATGTGCGTGATTAATGATAAAAGAATAAGCATAACAATGTGTAGTAGCATTGAACCTATTAATGTACGTGATACACCCCATTTGTCTGTACTATAACCACCGAATTTCGAGCCGAATAAACTAGCAACTCCGAATATAAGCAGAACACCACTTAATAATTTTTCATGGATACCCGAAATGTTCAAAAGGTAAGGAGATAAATAGGTATAAGCAACTGAATACCCGCCAAGCCAAAAGAAGGTGATGGATAAACCAATCGCTACTTTTCGATCCTTTAGTAGAGAAAGTTGTTGTATTAATGGAACCGGTTCATCCCCTTTTGTTGGTGGTATTACAAATGAGATGATGATCATCGCTAATAATCCAAGTAACGCAATTCCGCCAAATACTGCTTTCCAGTCAAATGCATCTGTAATAATTCGCCCTAGAGGAACACCAATGATTAAAGATGCTGTAAAGCCCATGACTACAGTAGCTATTGCACTACCTTGTTTACCATCAGGTGCTATTTTTGCCGCGATAGTCAGAGCTGTAACAACTACCATTCCAGCACCTAGTGCCATTATTATTCTTGAGAAAACAAATAACGTGTAACCTGGCAATAAGAATGCAAGTATGTTTGCTATCACAAACAAGCCTAATGATACGATTATAAGCTTGCGTCTATCCATGCTTGCCGTAAGTGCCATAAGAATGGGTGTAAAGATTGCATAGACAAGTGAAAATATCGTTATTAATTGTCCTGCAGCCGCCAAAGTAATTCCTAGTGAATCTGCAATGTTATCCAATACACCAGAGATAATATACTCCGATGTTCCAACTAAAAAACTAATAAGTGCTAAAATATAAATTTTAAATGTGTTAGACAAAATAATCTCTCCTTCGTATAATATATTCACATATCTAGAAAAGACGATATGAGAATCATAATTATAAACATATCGTGATATGTCGATATGTTTAGCGTAAATAAAGCTGAATTCTCCGAGAGAATTCAGTTACATTTACTTTAGATCTCTTGCTCCAAAATAGCTGCAATATTTTTTATTGCTTCTTCATCTCTTTTGTAATACGTATACTTTCCAATACGCTCTGTCTTAATCAAACCAGCTCGCAAAAGTATATTTAGGTATTGAGAAGCTGTCGATTGCGTCATTTTTAATTGCTCTGTTATTTGACTAACGCATACCCCTGTTTTTCTCATATCAATCCCTTCATGGGGTACAAAATGACGTTCAGGTTCTTTTAGCCAGTGTAAAATTTGCAGCCTTGATTCATTTGATAAGGCTTTAAAGATTTCAATAGGTTTCATGTCTTTTATTATATCTAAAAAATGCGATATGTCAATTTGTATTTAGTTAAATTTACAGATGAGGGAAGTGTTATAAAATATAAACATCTATTCTTGCGTTGACAAAGCAACTGCTAGTATCCCGAAAATTGCTTTTGTAGAGCTATTTATCTTTTGTATATGACTTATCCTATCAACTAAATTTTTTCTATTATTGATAATTCCGTTGTTAGCAATCGGAACAGACCATTTTATAATAGGTATCTTCCTTTAATTTTTTTTCTCCTTTTTCCTTTCAACAAAAACATCCTTCGAGAATAAGACATACACTAAATATGGTCTTATTCTCGGAGGATTTCTTCTTCGGTACGTTTTTATCCTGTTTTGTAAATTTTCAGTAGTGCATTATTTTTTATTATCTTTTGCAATCTTCTTAATCAAAGCTGGCAGCCAATCATCCAGATTCGTAAACGTAAATCCTGCTTTTTCTGCCTTTTCCGTATTCATATACCATGATGCAGGAATAGCATATGGAGAGAAATTTTCTTCATCTCCGTCAAGGGTAATTTTTGCAGTATGCCCTGTAACCTTTTCGATTATATGGATTAATTTTTTCATTGTAATCTTCCCATTTGCTGTCGCATTAAATGGCCCTTCCACCTCTGAAAAACCTGCCCACTTTAAAAATGCGGCCGCTTCCGAAGCAAGAATAAAGGACATTTCTGCCTCCGTATTAACAAAGCCGATCATTCTATCCTGTTGAATCCGCTCAACATGAAAATGCAGGCGGCGCGTGTAATCATCTTCCCCTAACACAATTGGAAATCTTACCGCAACAACGGGGAAATCTGCATAATGGAAAAATGCTGCTTCTGCCTGCCGCTTTCCTTCATCATAAACAAACTCGTTCTTCTCAAGTTGTATAGGATAGTTGTATGGATGAAAATCTGCCTCCCTTTTTTCGTTTCCATCTACAGAATAAGTAGATAAAGAGGAAGTAAACACCAGCTTTCCAATTTTCCCATTAAATACTTCACAAAAGTCTTTTGCTTCATTAGGCGTATAACAGATATTGTCATAAACAATATCATAGGTTTGACCTGCGAAATGATGTTGTAATTGTTCCTTTCTAGAACGATCAGCAATAATATGTTTCACTTCGTTGCCAAAGGGATGACTTACTGTCCCCCGAGTCAGAATCGTAACACGGTGTCCCTCTTTCAAAAGCATTTCCACAAGCTTCCTTCCAAAAAAACGGGTGCCGCCTAGCACTAATATATTTTTCATCTTTTTCTCCCAGTCTATGACGTTATTTAAAAAATTCCATAGAATGAAGCTAATTCCTCTTTTTAATCCATGATTTTATTTCGATAAAACTATTATTTTGCAATAAAATATTCTATATTTACAATCTGTTCTTTCTGGATTATGGGTGTCACCCCTTGAACAACTTGGTCCCCGTTATTCCACATTTCTGAGCTACGCAATTTAGCTAAATCGAAAATTCTTTCCCAGCTTTGTTCCTTTGTAATCGTTAATCTTCCCTCGTCGAATAAAGTATCTTCCTCCTCAGTCATAGGGCAAAAACCGTTATTTAACACACAATGCCAAGCATAAAAATCAGAAAACAGAATTTGATTTTTTGGTATCTCGACTGTTAAACATACAGCTTTTGTTCCTCTATTAAAATGTCCTTCCCTCTGTAAATTTGGTTTGGTCGTCCACACCCAAATAGGATAGGAACCATTATGATTCAGCCTCTTACTCATTTGTTCTATCATCCATTTATAAGCAGGAAGAAAATCTTTATCTAAAAATTCTGCGTTTCCAGTTAAATAGCCATTTTTATTTAATTGATTTACCACTTCGATTGTTTGGTTGGTGAAATATATAGGCATTTATCTATCAAGCTCCTTCTCATTTTTATAAAAGCTGCAAATACAGCCATCAAATAAGGACATTTGCTTTCTTCTATTTCCGAAAAAACAACAATATGGTAATATTAAACAAAATAGGAAAGGAGATGATATAATACAGATTTTCTTTGGCGTTGGATCTTTTGTTATTTTTATTATATTGCTGATGGCTTATATCCTTGAATTTTTTATGGATTTCTCTATTCCCAATACTCTTTCTATTATACT
Source organism: Niallia sp. M35 (assembly GCF_050971705.1). Taxonomy (NCBI): domain Bacteria; kingdom Bacillati; phylum Bacillota; class Bacilli; order Caryophanales; family Bacillaceae; genus Niallia; species Niallia sp. M35. Next base: position 416,440 of record NZ_JBPCEP010000001.1, on the reverse strand, counting down.
CCTTTGGCTTCTTCCTCTCATTGGGATTAACTTTGGTTTCTTAAAAAAAGGAGTCATTCAAATTAGCGGCCTTATCGGCAATGTCCTTATCTTTTGTTACTTCAATTTTTTAGAATGAACCTTGATTTCCAATTATAATAGATTTTTTCTGGAGATGTTTATTTGCCGCAAATGCAATCATACGTACTCATCTTACTAATAAATGCCGCTATTTTTTGCCTACATTTGTATTTGTTCTTTTATTTGAACGATATCGATTTTCTTTTACAGCTTTTCTTTTTTATCATTATTTTTTTGCCTATAAATTTATGGATTTAGCGCAGTAACTGGTAGATAAGTTTTTATCATCACTGGATATGTATATATGTATTACTCCTTTTCGTCACGCTTATATTCTTTCTATTCCAATTATTGCTAACAGATAAGACGGAATTTATTCCTAAAGGAGAATTCTACTTTGATTTATTTTTAGCTCTTTATGTTTTTTCTTTGATAGAGTTATTACTACTAATTTTTTTAAACGGGGTTACTTTTATTAAAAAAAATGGTTAGGAGTGTTTCATAATGAATAAGTTACATTTATTGATAAAAATTTTGATTACTGGTTTAGGTCTTCTATTAATCTTAACAAACATTGATACTCTTTGGTACAACGTTTTTATTGCATTTGTCATTGTCTATCTAATCTGTGACTTGCTTTTAAATATGTTTCGCAAAAAGGATAATGATGGAAGAGTGCAATAAATTATTGCACTCTTCCATCATTTTGGCGGCTATGCTTGAAAAAATATCCTCAAAACACTAGTTAACATAATAATATTATTATAAATTATTCTAGTGACCTATTTATCAAGCATTCTTCTTTTGCTCTTTTCTCGACCATGAAAAATAGAATAATAGAAAGCTGGTGAATGAATTGAAGTTACCACTAAAGCAACTAGAGAAAATAATTGGATCACTTCCATCTATTTCTCTTGTTGCTGAACAAGGCAGTACCTCAACCGTTTATCAAGTGGAAACTAGAAGTGGCACCTATATACTAAAAAGTGCTTTTGAAGAAAAATATCGCGATTGGCTACAGACAGAAGCAAGTGTTTTAGAAAAGTTAATCGGGAAAGAATTTATTCCTGTTCCGTATTACTATGGTTTTTTAAAGGAACAAGCCAGCAGTCATTTAATCATGTCCTATGAACAAGGGATTACCTTAACGGCAGCTTTAAACCAAGCAAAAACAGACACAGAGAAATGTGCTTTAGTTCAAAGCTTTGGCCGACTTTTACATAAACTGCATACTACAGAAATATTGGATCCTTTCCATTATGCAAATGAATGGCTATCTGAACGTCTCCTAAAAGCAGAGTATTATGTAAAAAAAGGATGGACAGAAGGATCCATTGAACTTCTCACTTTGTTGAAAAATAACAAGCCAGCGCCAATAAACCAAACGATTATACATGGAGATTGCACAACAGACAATGTTCTTGTTGTGAATGGTGCTGCAACAAAGTTCATTGATGTCGCTGGCATGACAGTTGGTGATCCTCGCTATAATGAAGCATTGGCCATTAGAAGCTTTGTTCATAATAAAAAGTTTAAAGAAGCGTTTTATGCAGGCTATAAACACTATCAGATTACCATAGATGAATTTCGATATTTTGACGAAGGCTTGTATGAATTTTTCTAATACCAAAACAAATTGGTTAATGAGTGGCACACTATTTATAGGTATTAAAATGTCCTCTCAGAAAGGACATTTTAATACCTTTTGTCTTTTTGTGGTGCCAGGCACTCTTAATGGACACTCTTAAGAATCCGTTGCTCAAACCCTTTTGTAAGTGGCACGACGATGATGCCGGCGATGACAAGTTGCATGATATTACCTGGCACGGAACCGAATGGCTGGATCCAGTTGCCATAAAGGATCACTTCTGTAAAATAGTAGCCGACAACTTTGATGATCATGGCAACTGCAACTGCCAGTATATATACAAAAGACTTTTTGCCGGGCATCTTTTCCGCGATAAGTCCAGCTATATATCCCATAGTACCAACGATAATAAATGTAAATGGAGCCCATAATGTCCAGCCTGACATAATATCGAATAAAGCCATTCCAAAAGCGCCTACAATCGCACCTGATTTCTTGCCAAAAAGAAATGCAGCAATCAAAAACGGCACGTTACCCAAATGGATTAGCCCCCCATTTCCCATCAATGGCAGCCTGATGTTGATAAACATTGTAGCAAGAAACGTTAAAGTAATAAAAAGTGCATTGAGAACCAGAATTCTCGTTTTGTTTTGTTTAGTCGTATACATGCATATTCTCCTCTTCCTTCGAGTATTTGTTTTTCAGTTAAAAAAAGAATATCCTCTTCTTCATGATTACTAGTATAATAAAATCTGACAATATAAAAAGTGTCAATTTTTATAAAAATAACATGGTCAGAAAGGATAGTTCCCGAATGGATATGCTTATGTTTGAATTGAATAAAAACACAACAAAACCCTTATATGAGCAGCTTTATATGGGAATCAAATCTGCTATTTTAAGCCAACAAATTGAAGTTGGAACGCAACTCCCCTCCAAAAAAAAATTGGCCGATTTCTTAAATATCAGCCAAACAACCATCGAAGTGGCATATGCTCAGCTAGTTGCAGAGGGATTTATTGTCTCAAAACCACGGATCGGTTTTTTTGTAGAGGATATAAATGAATTGCCTTATATTGAAACAGAACATGATGAGTTGCCTATAGAGGATACAGGGAAAGAAATGATCCGAATTGACTTTCATCCTGGAAAAATCGATACAGATTCCTTTCCTTTTTCCCAGTGGAGAAAGTATGCAAAAAATTTATTTGATACACCGTCAAAGGAGTTGCTACAGATTGGAGAACCACAAGGGGAATACACTTTACGGGCGGAAATAGCCAAATACCTCTATCAATCACGAGGGATTGTATGTAAGCCAGAACAAATTGTGATTGGTTCAGGAACAGAACAACTCTTCCCCATGATTTTACGGTTGCTTGAAAAAGATTCAACCATAGCCCTTGAAAATCCTGGCTATTCAGCAAGCCCAAGAATTCAACTGCAAAATAAAACGATCCCTGTTCCAGTTGATGAAGACGGATTGATAGTGGAACAGCTTGAAAAAACAATGGCGAATGTAGTCTATATTACACCTTCTCATCAATTTCCGACAGGTGCGATTCTTTCCGCCACAAGGAGAACACAGTTAATGCAGTGGGCAGCAAAAAGTAAAACTCGCTATATCATTGAAGATGATTACGACAGCGAGTTTCGTTACACCGGTAAACCCATTCCCGCCTTACACGGGATGGACCAAAACGACAAGGTGATTTATCTAAGTACCTTCACCAAGTCATTAATGCCCTCATTGCGATTGGCCTATTTTCTTTTGCCTTCCACATTGCTGAAGAAATATAAGGAAACATTTAGTTATTATTCGGCAACTGTCCCTAGATTCGATCAGCATATAGTAGCCAGCATCATGAGAGACGGTTATTTTTCAAAACACTTAAATCGGATGCGGAAAATTTACCGTAAAAAACTTGATAGACTGACCCATATCTTTAAAACAGATTATCCTGAAGTCATCATCACTGGAGATCAAGCCGGGATGCATATTTTAATTTCCCTTCCCTTGCAAAAAAGTGAAAATGAGTTAAAAGCTATCGCAGCAAAAAGCCACATCTCCATTTATCCTTTAAGCGATTATCTGATAGAACCAATCGAATATAAGTATCCAACATTCCTGTTAGGATTTGGAGGCATCCCCTTAGAAAAAATCGAGGAATGCATTCATCAATTAATGCAATGCTGGGAAATGGCAAAATAATCTAGCTTGTCCTAACTCCAGCTAGACTCTCTATTTGGTTTATACTAATGCACAGTATTATTTAAGAAGTAGTGTTCATTTTTCTATTAACTAGATTATTGAATAATAAAGAAACGTCTAGACCTTATTTAGCATGGTTTTAGACGTTTAATGATTTAAGCGTTCATACGATAAGTACAATCCATCGAACGATACATTAGCTGCCATTACTAGAAAGTCGTCGGTAACTTGATAGGCCATCATAGGTAACTTAATTTGATTACTATTTTTTTCAAAGCCAAAGCATTTTCTCCTAAAAAAAATAAAATGCCCCACCTTGAACCGCATTATTTAAGAGTTATGGTGGGTTTTGGCACTTTAGCATAATATAGCTTTAGCCATGGCAAGTAACAGCCTAGTTTATTAAACTAAAGCACCTCTTACTTTAAGTACAATAGTTTACAAACTCATATCTATGTTGATATAACAAAAGGCTTCAGGATATGAGTCTTTTTGTATAGGTTATCTTTTAAATCCACCTTCTGAATGAATAATCCGACCTGTAATCCAAGCTGCTTCATCACTCACTAGAAATTTAATGGTTTTTGCAACATCTTTCGGCTCACCTATTCTACCAAAAGGAAACATCGGTTTTAATTGAGTTTTTATTTCCTCTGTCATCCAGCCAGTATCAGTTGGACCTGGATTTATTGTTTTGACCGTTATACCTAACGGGGCTGATTCATTTAACATATACCATCTATATTTTTAAAGGATGTAGATGTTTTTTTATTTCCTAAAAAGCATTCAGAACCTATCTCGTGATGTAGAAATAGTTATTGAACTAAACTCATCCTTTATCACCTTAATAGATAAAAGTGCATTCCTCCACCTTGGATCAATGCAACAGTTAGCTGAAGAACTAGCGTATTATTTTCATCTCTTTAAAGTCCCTATCCAAACATCACCCTTGTCGAGACTATATTGCAGGAAACTCCCCTCTTCATCTTTAATTCTTACGGCATCATAGGCTTTTCCCTTAATTCTTGATACTTCTTTTTCGGTTAAAGCACCTTCTTCTAACCATTCATTTAAGTCATTTTCATCGTAATAATCACTCTCTATATGCAAATCCCATTCAAATTGTTCTAACTTGTCTCTCAAAGAATGAAATTTATCAAATGGAAATCCCTTATTTGCTTGCCTTCTTTTGAAGGTTTCATCATAAAAATCAAGACAATTTCTATATGCGACAACAATTTGTGAATTAATAAAATGAGGGTCATAAAGCCAGAGTTTCAAATAAAAGTCTTCCTCTTCTTTTTTCATTTTTTGATGCCACTCTAGGTAAACCTCGATCATTGCATCAAGTAAAAGGCTTTGATACCAATTAGGAGGGTTTCTTCGTTCTAATTTATAAAAAGGATGAATCCATAATTTTTCGTATTGTCTTTGATAATTCCTTAAGTAGTCCATATCTAAATTGATTGCATTTTGCTTCCATCTTTCGATTTTTCTTTTATGTCTTTTCCAACCTCGTATTTTCTTCTTTTTTGAAAAATAAAACACTTATACACTTCCTTTATTGATTTATATAACTCAATGATACCTTATCTTCTTGTTTAACTAATCTCCTTTAGTTCGTAAAGTTAAGATACTTCTTTGGGGCAAATAATCTCCAGTTCAGTGAATCAACTATAAGTTATTGAAAAAACTCAGTTGCAATTCTATTAAGTTCAGATGGATTCTCTATAATAGCCCAGTGACCACAGTTTTCAATCTCAATCAGTTCAGCATGAGGAATATAATCTAAAAGCAGCTCCTTTATCCTCTTTGGGTTTAAAATATCATCACTTCCTTGTACTACAATAATAGGTATCTTTGATAATTTATTGATTTTGGGAATTAAATTATAGTTATTTCTAATGTCATCACCTATTCGATTATTTACTATATTATTAATGGGTGATTGATCTTTTTTCTGAATGTTGTCATATGAATATACATGATAAGGATCGATAACTTTCAACATTTCTGTCATCAGACTTACCTTTTTTCATTCTATTATGGATTATGAAAAGTTTAATTTTATCTAGTATTGACATTCTTTTTAATAATTCTTTGGAGAATTGTCTGTAACCGCTGGAACTAATACCAATTGCAGCCGTTAAAAACAATTTATTTACATTTTCAGGGTACTCAGTGGCATAAAGAAGTGCAAGTATAGAGCTCCATGATTCACCAAATAAATGTATCTTATCTAACTTCAGTTTTTTCCTCAACATCTCTAATGTTTCTACTTCATCAGCCATTGAATATTCGTTATTTAATAAATGTTCCGATTTACCACAACCAGTTTGATCATAAAGTATAAGTTTATAATTCTTAGATAATGGTAGTACATGAGGAAGAAAGAATTTATGATTACTACCAGGACCACCATGAAGAAAAATAATAGCATCTCCTTCGCCTACTACATTTATAAAAATTTTTCTGTCATTCACTAGAACATAATCTTGCCAACCTCTATTCATAATCCCCCTCCAGTATTACTTTTTAAAAATACAACTAATTTTTTATATTATTCGAACTAATCAGTCTATCTATGTTCAACATTTATCTCTTTAAGCTCTAATAAATCCTCTAAAATAGTATTCATTACTTCCCACCTTTCAACTTATTTTTATATCTTATCATTTTCCTTCTTAACCTGTCCTTTTAGTGCCTGATTGTGGAAGATGATAATCGCACCCTGTACTTTGATGTTTTTCAATTCATAAATCTTATTTTAATACCTTTTACTGGTTTAGAATAACCAAAATATTCCTCATTTTTCTACAAACCTTCCAACTTAATTTTAAATCCATATTTTTAATATCCTTCTTCCTCAAGCTTATTTAATCAATAAAGTAATGATCTATATTTTATAAAAGAAATTTGACCTTATTAGTGCTGCTCAATATTTTCTTTCAATAGGTATTAGAACGCTGGCAGTTCTTTATTAATTCGTAATTAAAAATTCACTAGCAATAGTGTGTTGACGTTAGTCTAATTAGACTATATAATATGGAAATCTAATTAGACTATCGACTATTATGTAAAGGATTGAAATTTAAATGATAAAATCTTTTTTAATGTTAGGTCAATCGAATATGGCAGGTCGCGGATTCTTGCATGAGGTAGAACCTATCTATAATGAAAAAATAAAAATGCTTCGCAACGGTCAGTGGCAAATGATGACAGAGCCTATTAATTATGACCGCCCTGTTGCTGGTGTAAGTCTAGCAGCATCTTTTGCACAGGCTTGGTCGAATGCCAACCCGGATGAAGAAATTGGTTTGATTCCTTGTGCGGAAGGTGGCAGTTCTTTGAACGATTGGCATCCGCAGGGTATTCTTTTTCAACATGCTTTATCTGAAGCTCGATTTGCACTTGAAACTAGTGAAATTTGTGGCATCCTCTGGCATCAAGGTGAAAGTGATAGCAATAATTCTCTACATGAAACGTATTATGAAAAGTTATCTCTTATCATGGAAACTTTACGTAAAGAATTAAACCTTCAAAATGTTCCATTAATCATTGGTGAGCTTGGTGATTTTCTAGGAAAATCTGGTTTCGGAAAGTACTCATCAGAGTTTCAAGAAATAAACGACCAATTACGTCGATTCGCTCACGAGCAGCAAAATTGTTATTTTGTATCAGCAAAAGGTCTAACTGCCAATCCAGATGGTATTCATTTGAACGCCGTTTCTCAACGAAAATTCGGTTATCGCTACTTCGAAGCATTTTCGAAAAAATGTCATATCTTAGAGCCTCTTTCAGATGAAAATCAATCACTAAAAATAAACAATAACTATTCAAAAACAGAACAAATTTATATTCACAGTATGAATTTGACTCTAGGTAAAATCACATACGCTGAATTTGAAGCCCAAATGACGAAGGTGATGCGCCCTTGATTCCCTTACTTATCCTTGGCTTACTTATTCAAAACCCTGGCGCTCATGGATACGAACTATTAAGTTTAATGGAAAAACGACACTATAAATATATCGTTAACTTCACTAAAGGATCATTTTATTACAATTTACAACAACTTGAAGAAAAAGGCTTGATTGAACAAACACATCAAATAAGTCCAAACAACGGGCGTGAAATGCACCCCTTTAAAATCACGTCTTTAGGAAGAGAAGAATTCGATAAATTAATGGTCAAATATGGGACTAAATCCGAGTATGTAAACTTACAATTCTATGGGTCGTTACTCTTTGCAGATGAATTCGATAAAAATAAATTATTAGAATTAATCCAATCACAAATTGATCAAACTGAAGCCAGAATTGCTCTTCTCGATGAATACCTAGCTATCACTAAAGAATTACATGGTAAAATTGATTATTTTCGTCGCATGAACGAAAATTCTCGTTCACACCATTTAGTGAACTTAAAATGGTTTAAAGAATTGAAAGCAGACATAGAAGAAGCAACTGTGTAAATAAACACTAAAATCCCGTATCAATATTACTTAGTAAAATTGATACGGGATTTTTCATGTAATTTTTTGTAGTCCAGCAACTTTACAGTTACGTTCTGGCTAACTACTTCTAAACTAACATCAGAAAATGAATGTGCTAAGGCAACAATTAAACTAACACAATACTTAATAGTATATTCACAATATAGTATTCCTGAATATAGCCCGATTGTTGAACACTAGTTAAAAATCACTGTTGAACTGAGGCTGCCCGTTTTGTGGTACAAGAAAATTATTTATAACAGGAGTGCTAAACTTTTAATATAAAAAACAAGTTGCTATATTCAACTTGTTTTTAGGAATAGGGTACAACTATTAAATTAAAAGTTACTTATTATTCTATATCATTTAATTGCTTATTTAGGATATACCTTTTTAAATCGTTCACACACAACTAACATATCTTGTGTAAATGCTATATCATATTCCTTTAATAATTCTGTAAAGAACTTCTCGTGAGCATCCCACCAGAATTGATAATCACCTTCACCTTCGGCTAAAGCAAATTCCTCGGTTACCTCATTCATTGGAACAATTTGAACTGATTCAATTTCAATAATAGCAACTGGATTTTCCTTACCATTTAAAATAATATAATATTCACCAACTTTAGGAATAGCTTCTTTTTCAATTTCGTAAAACACATAACCCGAAGTTGTAGCTGTCTTTTTTCCATTTACAACTAATTCTGCTAACCAATCAGCCGAAGCACCAAATTGAGTAGCATCTTTATATTGAACCCCTTCTTTTTGGGTGTCTATACAAAATTGATTCCAAAATTCATTAACTCTGTTATTCATTTTCCTACTTCTTCCTTTATTAATATTTTAACTCCTTTAATCTAAATACTTATTCTAGGTTACTTTGAATTATCCTTCTTGCACCAACCTGCTCCGTTCGTACCATAGCAAAAAAAGGTAAATCCTTCATGGATTAATTCCTCGATAGTTCTATGAGCTCCCAAATTTATTGTAAATTCTTTTTAAATAAAACTCTATCTTGATTTGGTCCGTCATAGTCCTTATAAACAGTAACTCCATCTACGACTGCATTTCCTTGTTCAATATCAAAACCCATATTAGTATGAAAGGAAATTGAAATTTTATTAATAGGTGAGGTTACACAACGGATTATACTAGCACCTTTTTGTTTAACCACATAAAAAAATTTATTGTAGAGTGTTTTTCCTACATTGTGTTTTCTATATTTTGGGTGCACTCCAACGAAATGAATATATGCCTCTTCAGGCTGTGATTGTGATAAAAACCCAATTAGAAACCCCACTATTTCCCCATCTTTTTCAGCAATAAAACTTGTATCTGTAAAATGATCAAAAAAGAGCTTTGGTAACTTATCAGCCATTTGTCTTCCCCCCCACCATTGATTTAGTAATGGCGAGATTTCATAGTAATCTAAACTGTTTACTGAACGAATCTTCATTTTTAATCCCCCTACACTTGTATGCTATATTTACCCAATCCCACACTTATTACCAATTCTAGCACATCTATTATTCAATTTAATCAACTATCCTACTTTAGCAAGAAATACGATATCTCTTTGTTGAGGTATCGCACTCACAATCATTCCATCTCTTAAGAAAAAAGAGCTGACCCAAGCAGCTCTTTGATCTAAAAAATAAAATTATTTTTTTAAAACTGCAATCCAAATTTCGCTTTTCACAAATGGTGAAGTTAAATCTTTGGTTTTAATCGACAAGATTTGGGTCCTTCTGTTACTTGATAATTAGAAGATGGAAACCACTCAGAAAAAATCCTCCCCCAAGTTTCCTGTAAAGTACTAGGAAAAGCTCCCGTTGATTCAAATATCGTCTAGGTTAATGCAGGAACTTCAAGTTTTGAAAAGTTTTCAGGACATTCTTCTGTTGCTGCTACTCCTATATACTGATCAAGCTCTCCTTTTTCTTCCATACGTCCATCAGAAAAGTTTGTAGATGCTTGAATCATACCTTTAGATTCAACATTAGAGAGTTTTTTAATTGATCTATTTTTTCCATAGTCAAAGATTTCCACATTGCTGTATTTCCGGGTTTTTCCCTTCAAAAATAATTGGAACTCTTTTCATCATACCAATCGTTTAGGATTTTTCTTCGAGTCTCGAAGGCTCTATTGTGACATTCCCAATTTTTCATCGGATTTTTCCCATCTGCCCAAGTTCCTTTTAATTTACACCAGCTCGTACAGCAAGTTCTACGTACTTTTTAACTATGGTTCGCTTAAATTCAATATTCCTTTAATCATTTAATATCTCCCCTGTTGCTCTTGTGTAATTTTACGCAGAACCCTGAACTACATAAAACTAACCTGCTTCGTTTCTACATGAGTAAGCTTTCACTTATTACAGGAATGCTGCCCCGTTAGCTTAACAAGATAAAGGTAGATCACATCAATTGAAGTTCAAGAAAATCTAAATTATAATCTATAGAAAAAAGAAAAAAATACCATCTGTTCTCTTGGCTAAAATCTTCATCTGATCTTCCATCCTTCTTATCTTTACAATTCTCCCTCAAGATACTTTATTAGGTACAATTCAGGCTGTTCGAGGAACTCTGTAAAGCTGCATAAATCCAGATACGTCTGATGCTCTACATCATAACATCCTATCAGGCCTTTATTCTTTGGGTTCCAAACCAACTGTAGGTCAGAGTAATTGTCGATATCAGCTGAAAGACGAAGCAGCTTTTGTCTACCGATTTTTATCTCAATTGTATCGTTCAGCGTAAAAAAATCTATATACTCGATTTCATATTCATTTTGCGCTAGCTCAATGCGTAGCTGATTTCCTGTAAGAAAGCAGACCAGTTCATCGGGTAATTTATATTTTTTAAGCTCATTTTTCTTGTTCGCTGGATCATGGAATTCAGCCGGCTCCAGCGATTTCAAATAATTAGCCATGACCGTATCCTTATTGCTGACCGCAATCGTATATGGCCGATCGCCGTCTTTTTCCGCTTTAGTAACATCTGCGCCGTGTTCAATCAAAAATTTAACCATGCCCATATTCCCCATACGAGCAGCCACCGTTAATGGAGTAGCTTGATAAGGATAGACCATATCCGGTTGATTATAATTGATGTCCACCCCATGATCGAGCAAATATTTGAGTGTCTTCAGGTCATGGTCCGATGCAGCTTCACGTATGATGGCACCGCCGTACAGCTTAATATCTAATCCCAGCTCATGAATAAGCGGGATGTTTTTTTTGTTGCCATAATAGGCTTCTGAATATGCACCCGACCCCGTTTGATTATGCTTGTCCATCTCAGCTCCTTGCACTGCAATGTAACGGACGATATCCTCCCCGCAATAACGTACAGCTCTCAAAAAAGCCGGATTATGATGAACATTCAGGTTAACGCCATGCTCTACCAGCAGCTTTATAACCTCCTTTTTCTGCAATACTAGCGCCAGATCTAACGGACTAAGAGAAATACGCTTACTAAGTACGATACCCTCCTCAATATCCCAGCCTGCTGCGATTTCCGCCTCTAAAGCCGGAATATTTCCTTTATAAATATGCATCGCCATTTCCGGCAGCTCCTGAAACCTTCCAATACCTCTCAAGACGATCAACCTTATCACTCCTTAGCTCAAAATTTTATGACACACCTTATCCGGATCTTTGTTTTTTTATTATTATAAAACTTAAACATAGTTAAATTGGGGTATTTTTTCTTTTTTTGATTATAACAAGGTATTACTACGATTAGTTTTAGAAAAAGTTCCCGTTATTTAACAAATCTTTACCAATAGCAAGATTTCACTTATTGCAGGAATGCTATCTCGATAGTAAGGTAATCTCATTGTCTAGTTTTTTCTGTATATCAGCATTCGTCTTTTCCAACTCCATCTATATTCTTAGGTAAAATCTGTACTTGTAAGTAGAAAACTTCCCTTGAATTCCTCCTATATTTTATGTAATTAATGCTTCGTTTCGCCAATACAATATAATAAAAAGAAAAACGGAGTGCTAGCCATGGTCCAATTACTCGTTGAATTTGTATGTAACTTCATCTCATTCTTTATAAAAGATAAGTATAAAATTTGATTTTCTCCCGCACGATATTAATTAAATAAATGAATTGCAGCACCCACTGGTGAGCAATTGAATCTCCGTCGAAGTCACTATTTTCAACCTTTTCCACATCTTCTATTGAAAGTTGGTCAGAAGTTATTTTAACTGGATCATCTAAGTCCACTACACACTAATAGTGATGAAGTCCTTATCCCCTAACCTACTTCTTTAATATCTTAATAGATAAAATTGCATTCATCCGTCTTGATAAATACATCAGTTTCCTGAAGAATTAGCGTATTATAGTTATTCGCAACTTTATTTATTACAGGAAAGTTGACCCTTAAAACCATAAAAAAAACAGCTGCCTATAGCAACTGCCCCTCCCAAGATCATTTCATTTATTTTAAGGGAAAATTTTTTTAAGTTTTTCATCTAATCCAGTAAAAAGCATGAATGCTGTTATTGGTATGCCCATAAGTAGCACAAAAGGTAGGGATGTATGTTCATTTGGTCCTAAAACTAGGTAAGCTAATAACATAATTGCTGCTAATCCTATATAATTCTTTAAAAATGATGCCATTGAAGCTTTCCTCATATTTATTACCTCACTTAGTATTTATTGTTAAAGATATCAACATAAAATAATCACCATTTTTCCCCTTATATTTTAAACTATAACACAAAATTCATGAATTCCTTAGCAATTATTCTAATGAAATGTAAATTAAAATTCCTTCTAGCTATTTAATTAACCAGCCCCCCCTTTAGTGCCTGCATAAATAAAAAAGCATTCATCCGTCTTGGATCAATGCCCCGATTAGTTTAAGAACAATTCTTCACTTACTTTAGTTTCTTACAATGATGCTACCTATTTTAAGCAAGTTCCCCTTTGTGTAAACTATATAGTGATATATTTGTAATCCTGATCTATATGCTTTCTTGTAACAATTTCATTTTCATCTAAGCCATTACATATTGCAAAAAAACCTTCATTAGTTTCAAAACCGACGCCAATCAATTGTTCCATCCATTGAATAATTTCAACAGTATTTATTTCTTTCTTTAAAAATTTATTAAGCTCTACCAATTTGTTCTTTTTCCAAACTAGTTTTCTACCAAAGTAATTAATCTCTTGTAACAGGTCAATGTGATCAAAAGTTACAGCATATTGATTAGTCTTGTATGCACATAGTTCTAACTGGCAAGTTTTAAATTTTAATATTACTGGCAGGTCATTAAACCATTCATCATTAATACTATCCCAGGACATCCATAGTTCTTCTATTGTTTGCCCTTTCAGAGATTCCAGCTTATATTTATATTCTGCTATGATTTTAAATGATTCTTCATACAATTTGGGATTGTAATTTTTTATTCCTAAGATAAAATTCCCTCCTTCTCCATGTTCCTTTATAGTGCTCCGTTATTAATTAAGGCTATGCCTTAATTGGTGCGGTTGTTTCAATATATAAATTGACTTTCTATGAAAAAAAATGCCCCGATAGTTCAAGAAAAATGAACAAATTTTAGTTCTCTGCCAACAAAATTAGAAGATGGAGGTTGTAGTTCTAATTCTCTCGACCAAACTGAAAGTTGTCCGATATGATGAATTTCGTGTGCAATAATATGGTGAATAATATCATTCACAGCATATTTTTTTTCATCCCAAGGGACACTGACACTCTGTTCCTTCAAGTCATCTGTGTTTTTCAAAAATTCAGCGATTTCATTCCGTAATTTATCTGAAAGAGTTTTAACCTTTTCAAGTGTGTGATAGTCATCAAACTGAAATACTACATCCTCTTTCCCTTGAATACCACGAATCCAACTATATTCCACATCAATTATATGGAAAAGTGTAAATAAAATATTTCCTACTCCGCCAATACGATTTTTTAATAACTCTTCAGTTGTTAATTGATTACACCAGTCAAACCATTCATCTCTTACTTGCCAGTTATATACAAAGAATTTTATTAATATTTTGAACACCCCTAATTTAGCTTAATATTATATCTTTCGCTATAAAGTCATTATTTCCTTCTTCCACTAACCTCCCTCTTCAGTAAAAAATGCGATACCTTTTTGTAAAAGTATCGCAACCATTAGTGAAATAACCCATTAATTTTTTTGATTGTGTTAATAGGGAAAGAATAAATCGTATGTGTGTCTTCTGTATTCATAATGGTTCCTGACTTTTCATCAACCAAAATTTCAATTGTTTCTATATCCTCTATAGTCTCTTCTTGAACTCCCCTGCTTCTACAGCAAAATATGAGAAATACTTCCCTTTAATTAAAGGAGAGTCCCTTATAGTTTTTTATTTTTTAAATTATAGCAAAACTAATCGTTCCAATGGAAGGACTTTAAATCTTTGCTTTAAATAACCAGAAAATGATATTAACAGCTCTTTTTTAGAGCATTTTATTTCTTCCAAAGGTTTTAAACGCATTTATCATACTTTCGATAACTCTCTTTTTATAGAAGACTTATCTGAAAGAAAATAAATTCTTCTCTACCTTTAGATATATTAATAGCAAAAGTTAGCTCACAAAAAATGAGTGAAGCAACTTTCATTTTCATGCTGTCCATAAAACAAATCGGATGACGATAGAGATGCTTAAAAGGACAAAAAAATGCAACTGATAGTATCAGCTGCATTTTTTAATTAACGCTCCTCATTTCATCGTAAGTTCATTCGATTTATATGTGTTTACATAGAATTCCTTCGCTACCGGAGTCCGATTTTCTCTTACTACTTTTACCAACACCAACTACGTGTTAATCAATAGTTATTATTCGGACTTTTTATCTCTTACTTCGATGCCTGAATTTAAATAATTCCTCCTAGTATAAGAGGAGTTTTCCAATCTCCTAAAGTTCTAGCGGCTTACTCCCCCACCATACCGTCGTTATCATTATCGCGCATATATTTGTACAGCCAGTGATCACTTGTTATAGGCATGCTATATCCTGCTGCTTTTGCTTCTTTAATTGTTACTTGACCATCACCGTTTGTATCAATAGTTGAAATATCCTCTTTTTCCTTTGAAGTAGTTGACTCGGAAGACTTACTACCAGTTAATCCAAGTGATTTATTTACTTCATCAGGGTTCATATTGTCGAATTCATCCTTAATGACATTTCCTTTTATAGTATAGGTATACTGATATCTAGAAGGAATCTGCGTTTCTGTATTCGGATAGGTGATGATGGCTTCAAAGTTCGTGGCTCCACCTGCCTTACGGATTGCGTCTTCCATATAGGCTTGATCACCATGGCGGTTAAGCGTACTATCTTGTGGGGTAATATTATAAGCATTCGACACTCCGCCTAGTGAATCTGCAATGATATGTCCTTCATCTAAATCTGCTCTCTCGACACCAGGAACCTTTGCTTCATCAGAGTAGTATCTGCCAGACGATGTTACTGGTTCATTTTTGTCATCTTGTAGAATGATTTTCTCAGCAACGACACGGACTAGCTGCCCATGCTTATTTGTAAATGCCCAATATTCACGATCCCCATATCCAACGTCAACAACAACATTTGGTTCACGATGCCCAGACAAATCACCGCCATCCACTTCAATAAGCTTGTATCCTTTAAACAGTTCATTTTTTGATTGGGTTACCGTTTCCTCTACTACTTGTTTTCCAGTCGATGTTTTTTCTTTTTCACTATTTTTAGTAGTTACTTCTTGTGAATTAGCATTCCCATCCGTATTCGATACATCTTCTACGTTGGAGCAACCAACTATAAAGATGGCAGTTAAAAGTAAGATTAAATAGTTCATTTTCTTTTTCATGTCAAGACTCCTCATGGTGTTTTCTTATAAATCATTCTAGAAATTTTTGACGAAAGCAGAATTAACAATGTTAACCCGTTTATAATAGTATATTACAATTTTAATATTATTACAGTAGATACTCAGTTCAATTACGTAAAAGATTAAGAGAGATATTACATTTTTTTCTAATTAGAAGTTTCACTAGTATTCGCTTTTCGATTCAACAAAAGATGCTATTTAGTATGATTAAAAAAGCACTATTCCAAGTCAGGAATTGCCCCATTTAATATTACTTAACATCCACAGTAGAAAATTTCTTTTTATTTACCTTAACTAAGGTAAACGATAATAAAGCAGAAATAAAGATTAAGATAGCGGCAAATATATAAACGGCTCGTATTCCAACAAAGTCAGCAATGAAACCTATTAGAAAAATGGATAAACCTGAAACAGTTGATAATAGAATACTTTGGGATGCAAACACCTTGGGTAAGTCTATGGTTTGAATATTTATTTGAAATGCAGTTTGTTGAGCCACATCTCTTATTTGGTAGGCTGGACCCATTGCAATACAAAGCAGAAGAGCCAATATAGGACTACTGGTCAGCCCATAAATTAAAGTAAAAATACTAAATACTAACGAACCAATCGCCATACTAAATATCAAATGCTTCTGAATTGTTTTAGCTATGAATATGGTGATTATCCCCCCCAAAATAGCGCCAACATAATAGCTTGCATTAATAAAACCCCACCATTGCTCTCCTTGGTTTAGGGCTTCTTTTACATACACCAATGTTATTGCTCCAACCCAAATGGAACCTGCCATTCCCTCAATAACATCCATTAAAGTAACCATTCTAAGCGTCTGATTATGCCATAAAATCTTCCATCCTTCATTCATCAGCGCCCACTTGGATTTATTTTCGACAGGAACTTCCATATTAGAAACGAAATGTTTTGATGTAATATATAAAGCCAATACAGAAAGCCAGAGCAATACTACATTAAACGCCAAAGTAGAATTATGCCCCCAATTTATTACCGCAAAACCTGTAAAGCTATAACCAGCTATTTGAACAGATTGAGTTGTGATGGATAAAGAACTGTTAGCTCTCACAAGATTTTCCTTTGATACAATTTTAGGTGTAACAGAGTTAAGTAATGGGTTCCCCCATCCTTCCATAAAAGATATAACTAAAATAAATAGCAGCAAAACATAAATATGATTCGTTATCGGCAAAAAACCGAGTAGTAAAAAAGTAAGTAATAATGCCTTCAACCCCTGAAACTTTACCATTAATTTAGCGAAAGCAAACTTTCTATAAATTAATGGGGATGTTAGACCAGCAGTTAAATTAGCCAAAGCTTTGAATAAAGGAAACAACGAAGACATTAATGCAGAGTCCGTTTTTTGATATATGTATGTGGTAATAACCATAATGTAAATGACATCTGCTAAGGCTATGCTTGTCTTAGCAAACCAGAAACTATAAAAACGTATACTATTCATACTATCTCCTCTCTTGATTAATCGAAAACAACCCTATGATTATATCATTGGAAATGCAAGTTTTGCCTTCTTCTTTTTGTTTATTACACACATATCAAAAGATTATATCCATTCCAACGCATAAAAACGCAGCTTTTATATAACCTGAAAGTTAATTTAACTAAATAGTCAACTTTTTAGTTAAATTATAAAATTACGCTCTTACTTCTTCATGACTTTTTTAAAGTGGAAAAATTCATATTCTGTATCTGGTTTCGTTTCATCCACTTCAAAGTCTGGGCCTGGGTTACCTCTATGCAAAAATTCCACGATATGAAAACCACATTTATTCACATAAAAGTGAATATTGCGTTTTTCAAAATAAGGTGTATATAGCTCCCAAACTTTTGTTTCTGGGTATGCCGCCTCTATTGCTTGCCATGCTTTTGTCCCGATACCTTTTCCATGTGCATTCGCATTCATATATAAAAATACAACTTCATTATGCTGTGTGTCTTCATCAATTTTTAATACTGCCCCACCCAGCTTTTCTCCGTTCATTACGAGATGATAAATCTCTGCATCTGGTTCTGTGAGCATTTTGTCAACATCCTTTTCAGGTGGAACCGGTGCTATTTCGGTTGGATTGTCATGCTCTGGAAAACTATCTTTTACCCCTTTTAAAAAGGCTTCGTGTAATTCCTGCTTAAAATCAGCCAGCATATTCTTGTTTACCGGAAGTAGTGTAACAAATTGTTCTATATTACCTGTCATCCTATATCTCCCTTTCCGCACATCATTGTGCTTTACCTTATTCATTATCCTCCAAGTAACTATTAGCAAAAGGCATACAAGCACCTAATCTACTGTCCCGTATACTCCATGTTTACTATACATCGATAATAGCTATTGAAGTAATCAACATCAGATCATATTCAAGTAATCCCCCGCCTCGCTTATGCAAAAATCGATTGCACAATCTTGTCTCCATATTATGTAATCGCTACTTTTCCTTAAACTTTAAACACCATATTTGCTCGTTCTTTGGGATATTCTGTGTTTACATAATAATCCTCTGCCTTCCAGTATCTATTCTTAAATTTATTTAGATTCTGCTGTGTTTCCTTGCTTTCTCGAGCAAATCTAGTTTCCTTGGAACAATCTAAATAGAGGATAAAATCGAAGAATTCTCTCCATTCTTTTCGTTGTAAGAAAACTCCTTCCATTATGATTAAGTCGGTATGCAATAAGGAAATCTTTTCTATTTGGTGGGTATCAGAGTCCGGATTATATTTACACAGCTGTAATACTGTTTTATCTTATAGTTTCTTAAAAAGTGATTCTTGTAAAGCTTGGACATCCCATTGTAAATGATAGTATTCATGCCATTCCTCATAGCTGGTATGATAACGCCGATTTCTTTGTACAATATAATCATCTAAGTGTAAAACTGTTACAGAAAATCCTTTTTCATGGAGACATGCTTGTAGTTTTTTCACTATGGTTGTTTTTCCAGACCGGCTTAGCCCATCTATCCCAACCACAACTCTTTTCCCTTTTGCGGGTGTTGGGATGCTTGCTGCGATAGCATTTATATGATCTTGCAAAATTAGTCCCTCTTTTCCTTTACAGCTGTTTCACTATATTTGTTATCATTCTCTCATTCTTCTTTTTCATTAGATTTTAACAGACCAATCTGATTCCATCCAGTTTTTTGGAAAACATATCACCTATTAGGTATCTCTTTTTTCAATCTAGAAATCAATTATTTTTCTTTTTATCAGCTGACCTCTCCTACTTCAATTAAATAAGCGTTTTAAATTTCCTAATCTAAAGCAATGGAGACCAAAACTTTTTGGTCTCTATTGCTATTTTACTAAAAAGGTATGCTTACAGCTTTTCTTTTGTAAAATTCCATTAAACTTTTTTCGTTAATGGAAATAGTGCACAATCTTTAATTGTCTCACTGTCCGTTAATATCATTAAAAGCCGTTCAATTCCAAATCCCCAACCAGAAATTGGCGGCATTCCATATTCCATTGCCAATAGGTAGTCCTCATCCATTTCCATCGCCTCCAGATCACCGCCGCTTTTCAACACAGCCTGTGCCTCTAATCTTCTTCTTTGTTCAAGAGGATCCACTAATTCTGAATATGCATTGATAATTTCAACCCCATTTACTACTAGTTGAAAGCGATCCGTAATTGCGGGATTATGATCATTTGCTCTTGCCAAGGGTGACAAATCAATAGGATGATTGATTAAAAAAGTTGGCTCTATTAGTTGCGGACGACACATTTTTTTATATAGCAAATCGATAAAGTTCCCTCTCCCTAAGGTCTCGATATTGTCTTGTTCTAAATAGATATTTCTCCGCTTTGTTTCTTCATACAAGTCATCTACATTTGGATATAAATCAATATCAATGCCTGTATCTTGGAGGATTAGCTCTCTAAAGGAGACGACTTTCCAGTCTAAAGAAAAATCAATTGTTTTTCCTTGGACTGGAATAACGGTTGTTTGAAAAGTCTCATTCAGAACATATAGAAGTAGATCACGCATAAGTGCCATTGTATCCTCATAGCTCCAATAAGCAGCATAGCCTTCTACCATTGTAAATTCTTGAAGATGCTGAGGACTGACTCCTTCATTTCGAAAGCACTTAGCAAACTCAAATATTTTTGTAAAACCTCCTACTATTAATCTTTTTAAGTAAGTCTCTGGTGCAATTCGTAAATTTAGTTCCGAATCCAATGCATGATGATACGTTCTAAATGGACGAGCTAATGCCCCGGAAGAAGTATGCTGTAACACAGGTGTCTCCACTTCTAGAAAATCTCTTTCTTCTAAAAATCTCCGAATCGCACGCACTAACTTTGTTCGTGTTAACATTCTTTCTTTTGTTTCCTTTGTCATCATTAGGTCTAAATAACGTTGTCGATAACGGGTTTCTACATTGTTTAACCCATGCCATTTTTCTGGCAGAGGATGCAGAGCTTTTCCTAGTAACACATATTTTTCTATTCGCAGCGTTTTTTCCTTTGTTTTCGTCGAATACATTCTCCCTTCCACACCAATAAAATCTCCTACATCTAAATAGTAAGCGAAATCATTAGCTGACTGCTCTCCGACCTCTTCTTTTTTCAAAAGCAGCTGCAGACTTCCTTGAATATCTGAAATCGTCAGGAAGCTAAATTTACTAAACTGGCGAATCCCCATGATTCTTCCTGCCACCCGCACTGCTTCTGTGCCATCCTCCAGTAAAGCTGCTTCATAAAGTTCATAATTTGTCGCAAATCTTTCTGGATATACGAAAACTCCCTCTGATCTTAATGCCGCTAATTTTTCTATTCTCCGCGTTGTTTGTTCCTGGCTCATTCTATGGCCCTCCAGTCCTTTTATTGGATTATTTACTTATACTTATAAAATAAAAAAACTCTCACCCCCAAGATTATTCATCTTGAGGACGAGAGTTATTATTAACTTCGTGGTACCACCCCAGTTTATTGATATGTTGCCATATCAACCTCTTCGGGTACGGCAATTAAAAAATTGATTATACCCTATCTCTATAACGGGAGATCCCGTCGCAGTATCACAAAGAGGGTTTCTTTGATCCGTGCGAAAGCTCCAAGTCTTTTTTCATTAAGATTCTTATTACCCCTTTTCACCAGCTGGAGCTCTCTTTAAATAATGAATCAAAATTACTCTTCTCTTCTTAGCCAACTATTCCGTATTTATTTTAGAAAATATTACCTTAAATTAAATTTATAGTCAATAGTTAGAGCTAGTATACTAGTTTTTTTATTTTCATTATTACTGGCTCTAAAACAGTTATACTATTTGGCTGAGATAACTCACTTAAATTTCGTGAATTCTCCCCCACTTTTTAGTAATTCTTTTAGAAACATTTGCTCTGGAACTGCGAATTTCCCCTGCTTGTTTCTGATACTGAACAATATTTGATTTTCTGGCTTTGTGTTGATTCTTTCCATTTTCCAAGTCTGATCGTTCATAAAATAACTCGTTTCTCCGCTGCCATTTTCCAAGTATTCTAACGTCATTCGCAGGAGACCAATCCATATTAATTCTACATCATCATTGTTTTCCTCTGATGTTATATTATGATCATAATACGTTAATCTATATAGCCATTATTTCGCACTTGATAGTCATTTGCTATGCTTATTGCTTTCTCTTCTGTAATAGCTATTTTTTCTCTTTTTGAATTAAATATATATGTATGTATATTTATAGCTCTCTCCTCCTTAAATGTTAAAAGAGAATATCCACTTGGAATATTCTCTTTTAATTATTAAAAAGTAGGCAAATTATCTAAGTTATTTTCTTTAATCCCATCTGGTTCACTACGGATAATATCCCTGCCATATTTATGAAAAACATCCACATGCGCTAATTTTCCTGCTTTAGCTTCATCAAGGGCAGTATTATAGTCTAATTCTCTACCACTGTTTGTTTTAAAAGCAATAATATCATCATCCTCATTTTTACGAACAGCCACAATTTGTTCTATATTGGGATCGATTTCTTCGGCCGCTTCTATTTGAGCTTCGCTACTTGCTTGCTGCAAATAATCATCGTAAATTTTTTGATAGTCTTTTTCATCCATTACAGCCACCTCCAAAAAATTAGTATGCTCTGGAGTTTTCGAATTATGTATCATCTATCTTTCACTATCGTTAAGCAAGTATTTTTCTTTAAAGCTCGGGCTTAACTGACTCCACACATCAAATTTATTTCCATCAAGATCGTAAAAGACAAAATTGTTGCCTGGATGTCCTCTATCCTCAATATCGTCAACCGTAACACCTTTTTCTTTTAAGGAGTAATGAAGTTTCTTTAATTGGTCTATCCCATCGACTTCAAATGTCAGAAAAAAATGCTCATTTCCTGCATCATCTTGAAAGGCTGCTTTTTCTCCTTTTTTTGCTTTAACAAGAAAGAAACTTTGATTCGCAAAATCTAAAATAGCTTTATCTTCATTTCTGAAATTTTCTCTTGCTCCTAATTTTTCTTGATACCAGTTTGAGGCTAATTCTGGATTTTCAACTGGCAGATAAATTGTTCCCACTCTGTGGATGATTGTATTCATTATTTTTCTCCTTTTCGATAGAATAGCTTGCTTTTATATTCGGCGAAAAGGAAAATATATCCTCTTCTTTGTATGTGGTTTGGCTGATATTTGGTTGCTTTGGTTGATTTCTTTTTAGTTTGGCTGATTTTCCCGCTGCTTTGGCTGATTTCTTGTTTGTTTGGCTGATTTTCCCGCTACTTTGGCTGATTTCTTGTTTGTTTGGCTGATTTTCCCGCTACTTTGGCTGATATTTTTTTAGTTTGGCTGATTTCCCCGCTGCTTTGAATAATATTTTCACTATTCTGTCCCATTGCAACGTAAAAAAGCTCCCTTTTATTTAAAGGAAACCACCTAAACGTTAATTCCATTTAGTTATTTTATCGTGGACAAGATTACTAGCTAATACTGTTTTTATTGCTGAAGATAACTCAATTGGAAAATTAACCTTTTCATTACTATTTATAAATCTAAACCCTTTTATTTTATCCATTTCATTTATCGAAGGTATTCTACCAACAGACGCTGCAAAATAGAAATAGCCCTTCCACTTAGTATGTCCGAAATAAAAATCTCCGTAAGTTGATGAATATAAAGACCGATTTCTTCTTGTGTTTCTCATTTCGCACATTCCTTTCCTAATTCCTGTCTGCCCCCTGGGAAATTCCAAATGTTTGCTCTATCTTGAACTACTAACATATGATGACCATCATCTTTATAAGGACAAGAAAAAATCCCAGCATTTTTCAATAGCAATATTAGTGAGGGTTTTACTATGCCTCCATTGATTTATTTCTTACAGTCCATATTTTATAATTCACAACATTCCTCCTTTTATCACCTTGCTTTTATTTTACTAAACCGTCTCTTTTCTTCCATAAAACATCCAAATGAAAAGGACATTAATCTTTTTTAGATCAATGTCCTTTATGTTTAGGATAACCTTCGAAATTTCTTATGGCAAATCCTTGCTTTCGTGCATATTCATTAATAGCTTGAAGTAATTTATTTTTAGCGATAGAAAAAGACCCGTGAATTTCTCTCTTATCATCTATAACATACTCTACATAAACGACGAAATTTAAAAGATCCATTTTCCGAATGACAAATTCATTGCATTCATATTCTCCACATCTTATATTGCCATTATAAATAAAATCAATAATGCCGTCATAAAACTCTTGATCTGAAATTTCCGCTTCTAAAAATGATTGCAGTATCCCTTCCATCGTACATCATCCCCTTGTAAATTCTCGCCTTTTATATTCTTTGTTCTCTCGTTGTACTCCTTCTTCAACATAAGTCATTTAAGTACATATTGGACAACTTTTGTTTTCCAAATACCATATCCTATCCATGCACCTAACATATTTAAGATAAAATCATCAATATCGAAACTCCCTAATCTTGTAACTACTTGTACTACTTCAATAACTATTAGTAAGGAACACATCGAAATAATAAATTTGCTAAATTTGTTTAAATGCTTGAATAAATAAGGTAAGTATATACCCATTGGCATGAACATCATAAAATTACCAAAAAGATTTTCGATAGGTATATACATATTCATACTTCCGTTAAACATTGCTAGAATATAGGTAGTGATCGTTTTAAATGGGACAAAATTGGATGAGTATTTTATATATTCTATCCATGATATATCTGACCAGAAGATCGCTCTTGTGCCTAAGAATAATAAATAAACTAGTGCTAATAAATAAAACACGAAACTTATCTTTAAAACTACTTTTCCTATTTTCTTCATTTTCCCCTCCATTACTTTTCTATGTTTTGTAAGCTGGTACATCCCTTTATTTACTCTCTTTCAATGATTAGACGATTCTCAACCAAGGGAAGTTTTACCTCTACTAATATTTTTTTGTTTATTCCAGCATAAAAAAAGGCTTCCCTTTTATTTAAGGAAAGACCTGTTAAATCCCGCAAGCATACCCTATTAATAGTTCTCTCTCTCTAACTTCAAGGTTAAATCTATCTATTCCAATTCTTCTTGCTTCATATAAAATTCCATTGCTTGATTAATCCATTGTTGTTCTTCTTCTGTAAAAGGAGATGGTGTCATATTTTCAATTTCTTGAATATCAAGCTCTTCCATATTAGTATCAGCCAGCTTTTGCATCAAATCCTCCCCAAGAAATGCCAAGGATGCTTCTATATAGGTCTTTATCATTTCTTGGACTTCTGGATCCTCTACTGGTTTACCATATAATCGTTTTACTTTTTTAGACATCTGAATATATGTTTTATCTAAAGTGATTTTATCTTCTTCCGATTTCTTTGATAGCTCTTCAACAACATCTGTTAACATATGACGCTCCATCCACTCTTCTTGGATATATTCGGTACGCATGCTATGAATGAGGCTAAATAAAACAGCACTATCTACTTCTCCTTCTTCCTTGACTAGCTTAATTACTCTTTTAATAGATTTTATGGATTGTTCAATTTGTTCTTGTTCTTTTTCTAACACTTGCAATTGGAGAGACAAACTTTCATTCAAATCAGCAGTAAAACTTGATTCATATAACAAATTAGCAATATTATCTAGACTATATCCTAGAAATTTCAGGCTAAGAATTTTCTGTAAGGTTACAATATCCTGATAATTGTAAATTCGGTGACCGGATGATGGATTCTTTTCGGGTCGTAATATACCAATCTCATCATAATAATGTAATGTAGGAATTGATACTCCTGTCTTTTCTGAGAATTCCCCAATCGAAAACTTGTTATTTTTGTCCATTAAAATTCCCCCTATTCAAAGTTTAATCTCATTATAACTCCTCAAGTAACTGGAGGTTCAAGGGAGATTTGGAAAAATTCTACCTAATGGTTGGCTATTGGGGAATAAGTTAAAAATTCCCCAGCTTATAGACTGTGGATATACTTCTTCTAACAACAAATAAACCCCACTTTCTGAATGGCTCTCATCCATCCAAAAGTGGGGGGTATCATTTATTCTTATCCAGCTTACTCGCCTAAATCCACATTGTGGTATACTTGCTGCACGTCATCTAAATTAGGACTAATAATACTACTATATCAATGTTTTCACTAATCATTTAGTGTATGAAGTTATTAACATTTATTATAATTTAAAAGATGGGTTATTACTCTACTTTATTAAAAGTATTTCGTATAATTTTTATTGTTACCAAACAATATTGTGGTCAGTGTTAAAAAGCACTCCCTATATCTTTTAACATCTCCATTATTAATGGACTAATTTGAATCAATCCATAACCTAATCCAGCATTCATTATCGAACTCCATCCCTTTTCACTCTTTCCAAGCATAAAGAAGAAACATCCACCTAAAATAATTACTGAAGCAACTGAAATAAATAGCGCAACAAGGACATCAACTAATAGATTTAAAGCATGGCTAGTGTTTCCATTGCAGTATGACCAGCAAACTCAGTAGCTGCATTAACTGGAACAGCTGCAGGACTAGCAGCAAAGGTAGCTTTAGCTATTAATAATGGATGTTCATATTCTCCTAATTACTTAATCTAAATCATTTTTTACTACTCTTTTTTTGGATGCGTAGTATTTTTCTTTCTTGTAATTTCCACTCATAAAGTCATTATAACGATAGTCTCCATTGTAATCTCTCCTTTTAAGTAACCCCGATTCAAAATTGAATATAGTTGATTTCTAATAGTTACTTTTATAATTATAAGTTGACATCTTCTTCTATTTGTTAAGTGTCCATATTAACATTTAAAACATACTTTATCCTTAGTTTTTTTTACTAAAAGGTTAAAATCCCTGTTTTAATTGTTATCTTCCTACCTCATAAATTAACATAAACATTAATACTCTTCTCCCTCAGCGTCATTCGAGTACATTTCTTTATCAACTTGTATCCACTTAATGATATCTTTCTTGTTTTTCGGATAAGACTTCTCTAACTCCTTGTATTCCTCTACAAGATCATGTCCCTTTTTGGTTAATCTCGCTGGCTTCAAAGAGAAAAACGTATCCATTCTAAGCACTCTTTCAACATATCCTCCTTTTTCCAAATCAAATATGAAATTTTCAAATTCTCTCTGCTTAAATCCATAGTCTTCTGCAGTCGGTAAAGATTCACCTTTATCAATTTCTCTTAATACACTATAAATAACTCTCATAGAATATCTCTCCTATTTTTAAATACTCTACGCATTTTTTAAAATATCCACCATAATTTACAATATATTCCAATACAATTACAGAAGCTTCCTTGGTAAATACTGCTGATTTTGAGGGTATAATAAAGAATAAAAGTATAAAGTTCCTTTTAGTGACCATATCTATAGTTGTTTTATGTTACTCTTTATTACTATCAAGTATTTTCGCAAACGAAAATCAAATCAAAAATAATACAGTTCTAGTTAGCAATCAATTGAAAATTATGACAAAGAAACATCCTCTTTAATCTTAGGAGAACAAATTACTCCACTCTCATTGAATGGCTATTTAGATGATCTGATATTATCAAGTGATGATATTAATGCATCTTACGAATTAGTTTCTCTTGAGCCAAGTGAATTACAAGAAATAAAAAATCTCAATCCTAAATGTAAACCAACTAATGGTTTATATTTAAACTATACTGATTTGGAAGACAATATCCAACAAGTAAAATACTACCTATCTACTCAGTTAATAGAAGCTCCAATTAATTCTGATGTCAGTCTGTTCGCAGTAGATACAATTTTTGATACTGCTAGTTTTACTTAAAAGACACTGAAATTCAAGTATCTTAAATAGTGTATTAAAATCATCTTACATCTGCATATAATTTGTTATTCATAGAGATAAGTAAATTAACTAGTGTACCTAGCGCAATACAAAATATACCGCGAACACATTTAGGAACATTATTTATGTACAACATGCTCAGTCCTTGATTCTTTAAAAGCATTAGATATGCTAAAATTAAATTCATTTTTCAAGTAATTTAAACATGAATTATTGTTATTTGTATATCCTTTAATAGTTCTGGGTGAGCAATTTTTAATCTTTAAATCGCATAAAAATTCTTGGTAAGCATCTGCTAATAACAAAGTAAAACCCCACTTTCTGAATGGCTCTCATCCATCCAAAAGTGGGGGGTATCATTTATTCTTATCCAGCTTACTCGCCTAAATCCACATTGTGGTATACTTGCTGCACGTCATCTAAATCTTCGATTGCATCAATCATTTTCTCGAATTGCGCCTGTGCCTCTGGATCTAATGTTACATCGTTTTGAGCAAGCATTGTTAACTCGGCTACAGTGAATTCTGTTACACCAGCTTGTTTAAATGCTTCTTGGACAGCGTGGAATTGATCTGGCTCTGCGTATACAATAACAGAATCTTCTTCTTCCATGATATCACGGACATCTACATCTGCTTCCATTAGTAGCTCTAATGCTTCTTCTTCTGTTTTTCCTTCTACACCGATAACAGCTGTTGCATCAAACATATAAGAAACAGATCCACTTACTCCCATGTTTCCGCCATTTTTGCCAAATGCGGCACGAACATCTGAAGCAGTTCTGTTTACGTTATTTGTTAAAGCATCAACGATTACCATCGAACCGTTAGGGCCAAAGCCTTCATAGCGAAGCTCGTCATATGTTTCTTCGGAACCGCCTTTTGCTTTTTCAATCGCACGATCAATGATGTGTTTGGGTACACTATATGTTTTTGCACGCTCTAGTACAACTTTTAATGCTTGATTAGATTCTGAATCTGGTTCCCCTTGTTTAGCCGCTACATAAATTTCACGTCCGAATTTTGCATAAATCCGACTAGTATTTGCATCTTTTGAAGCTTTTTTGTCTTTAATATTGTTCCATTTACGACCCATTATGAACACTCTCTTTCTGCTTATACATTCAACTTATTTATTATAGATAAAAACACGGTACTTCTTCAACTTTTAGTTACTGTATTTAAGCGCTTATCTATCTGTCATTACTTAAAGCCACTAATATTATACATGAAATGACCATTTTATTCAGCTTTTTGAAAAAAACTTTGTGGCAAACCTTGGACATTTTTAATGGGAATGCAAAAAAAACTTGCAACCAAGGTTACAAGTTTTTACGATCAATTACTGTTTTTGCACAAATAGCTTTTCTCTTGTTTCTTTCGCTGCCTCTACCATTACTTCAAGTGCACGAATCGTTTCTTCTTCATTTCTAGTCTTCAAGCCGCAATCAGGATTAATCCAGAATAATTGTGGATCCAAAACACCTAAGGAGTTTCCGATTGTTTGCATTATTTCTTCTTTTGTTGGCACTCTAGGACTATGTATATCATATACACCAAGGCCAATTCCTTTCTCATATGTTTTATTTGCAAATGTTTGAATAAATTCACCGTGACTTCTCGAAGTTTCAATAGAAATGACATCCACATCCAGGGCATCAATAGCATCGATAATGTCTTCAAAATTCGAATAACACATATGGGTATGAATTTGTGTTTCCTTTTCCACAAAAGTGGTAGCAAGTTTAAAAGAATAGACGGCAGTATTTAAATAGCCCTGCCACTTTTCTTTTTTCAATGGCAGCCCTTCACGAAGTGCCGGTTCATCTACTTGGATCATGCGTATATCGTTTTTCTCCAGCTCCTCTACTTCATTCTTAAGGCTGAAGGCAATTTGTTTGGCAACTTCTGCTCGTGAAATATCATCTCTTACAAAAGACCAGTTTAAAATCGTAATGGGCCCTGTCAGCATTCCTTTCACAGGCTTATTCGTCAGACTTTGGGCATAAACCGTTTCTTTCACCGTCATTGGATTC
The DNA here is from genome assembly GCF_050971705.1 of Niallia sp. M35. NCBI lineage: Bacteria > Bacillati > Bacillota > Bacilli > Caryophanales > Bacillaceae > Niallia > Niallia sp. M35. The sequence continues at coordinate 386,854 of NZ_JBPCEP010000001.1, read as the reverse complement.
ACATAGGCCACATCTCCATATATAATAGGCGGCTTCACACAGCGGGAACCATAGGATTGAACCCAGCCGAATGTTGTAAACTGAAAACCAGCTAGTTTTTCGCCAAAATATTCAACCATATCGGTTCGTTCGAATTCTCCATGTACCAATACATCTAATCCCAAGTCTTCTTGTATTTCCATCCATTTTTTTATTTCTGCTTGAATAAAAGTCTCGTACTCCTCATTCGTTATTTCTCCTTTTCGCCATCGCAAGCGTTCCTTCCTTACTTCCTTTGTCTGCGGAAAACTTCCGATTGTAGTGGTTGGAAGAATAGGGAGTTTAAAAGCTTCTTGTTGTGCTTGCTGTCTGATTTTTGCATTTTCGCTTCTTTCCACTTTATCAGGAAGCCATTTTAATTCTTCTTGAAGGCGTTGATTATTTCTTGCTGAGGAGGCATTCAATTGACCGATTGCTTCTACGCTTTTATTGATTTCTGCTTGAATGACTGCTTTTCCTTTTCTAATTCCTTCTGTTAATGCATTTAATTCTTGTAGTTTTTCATCTGCAAAAGAAAGTGCTTCTTTTAAAATGGGAGTGATTTGCTCTTCCTTCACTGTTACCGGTACATGAAGTAAGCTTGATGACGGCTGAACAATTAACTTATCACTTCCGATTGCTTTCTGTATCTCTGTAAGCAGATTCCACTTTTCCTCTAAATTAGCTCTCCATACATTTCTACCATCAATAATGCCTGCCGCTAGGATTTTATCTTGGGGAAATCCGTATTGCTGGATGGATACTAAATTCTCTCCATCATCATGAACGAAATCTAAACCGATTCCTGCAACAGGCAACGAAACAATTGTTTTATAATCTGTTACAGAATCAAAATAGGTTTGGAGAATTATTTTTAAGTTTGGAGCCGCTTCTCGCAATGTTTGATATATTTGCTGCGTGATCTCCCATTCTCTTGCTGTGACATCTGTTACTAAATATGGTTCATCAATTTGAAGCCATTGTACCCCTTCTGCTTCTAGCTCTTTTAAAACCTGCGCATATAAAGGAAGATAGGATGCCACTGTTTCTGCAAGCTTATCTTCTTCATAGCCTTTTGCTAATTTGACAAAGGTCAGCGGTCCTAATAATACTGGTTTCCCCTCGATTCCTAATGCTGCTTTTGCTTCCCGATAAAAAAACAGCGGGCGATTCTCCGTTAATGTTGGTGTTCTCTCCCCAAGCTCTGGCACGATATAGTGATAATTTGTGTTAAACCATTTTTTCATGGCTGCTGCTACAGCAGCCGGATTTCCGCGAGCTATCTGAAAATAAGTTTGTAACGGGACCCTGCCCCCATCATAAGCAAATCTAGCTGGCACTTGCCCAAACATTGCAGCCGTATCTAATACATGGTCATAGAAACTAAAATCGCCAACTGGAATCAAGTCAATTCCTTGAAGCTTTTGCTTTTGTAAGTTTTTCAATCGAAGGTTTTTCGTTTCTTGTAAAAGCTCTTCTTCTGAACACTCTCCCTTCCAATAACGTTCCAATGCTTTTTTCCATTCTCGCTTTTCTCCAATTCTCGGATAGCCTAAATTAGAACTTTTGTACATTTCTTTTCCCCATTTCTTATTTTTTCTCAGCCGAAAGTTAGTAAAAAAAGAGTCTGACATCCACATTCTCTTTACAGAAGCTTCCTACATTCTTGCTTCTTGGATAAACAGTGGAGTCAGACTCTTATGAGATTTTCTCTCATTTTAGTCAGCACTAACTAGAGTTGAGATACGCTTTGTCCCAACACATGGTCTCCCTCCTCTATATCCACGTAGAGTAGCTTACTTACAAAATAGGCAGGTCTCCTGACTTAGAATCATCACTCTTTCTCCCCTTCCCATCTAAAAAGACAGTGGATATTGAGAAATTGCTCCTCTTTACAGTGGCGGGACCGTGCCGGATTCTAACCGGTCTTCCCTTTTAAGCTATGAATACTTCATTCACAGCACCTATTTGCGCTATTCAATTGTCCTGTGTAAAAAATAAAAAACCTCCCTTAAAAAAAAGAGAGGTTTCACCTTGTATCCTTATCCCCCTCTTATCTTTCAAAGCATAGTAGCTTTGCTGGAATTAGCACCTTTTCTTTAAAAAGAATGGTTGCTGAGGCTTCGACGGGCCAGTCCCTCCACCTCTCTATATAAGAGTTTTTATTCGATTTTGAATTAACAAAATATTAGCACGATAATTTCTTGTTGTCAATTCTTGTTTTATAGACGTTGAAAGTTTTTTTACTTTTTGGATACGTAAAATTTTTATTCTCTAATAATTCATTTCCTTCTTTTACCTCTTATTTTTCTTGTTCCCCTTCTTGTTTACGAACGTTTGTTCTGATATGATAAAACCATTAAGGAGATGATGAATACGTAATCGAGGTTCGATTAAATGGACAGCGATGCTGCCGCCGGAGCATGTTCAAAGTATAAAAGAGATTTTAGAGTAACCCGGAAAAATATCAATTCTCATTTTAGAAAAAGATAAAATACAGAATAGAACTACTCTTACTAGAAGGACTCGAATATAATCTTTTGCTTCACTACGATCTTTTTAACCATGGAACGATCGATCGTTTAACTGGCAAAACCATCTAAAACAAGAGTTTCGTATTCAAGGATAAGAATAATCATATGCACTCTATTCCTTTTCACAGCTTAGTAAACATACAAAACAATAAAAAAAGGAGCACTACCGTGTTTGATTATGACCAATTGGCCAATAGAGCGATTCTTTGCGTTGATATGAAAAGCTTTTATGCAAGTATTATAGCGGTCACTAAAGGTTTAGACCCTCTAACCTGTCATCTAGTTGTTGTCGGCAATACCGATCAAAAAGGCAGTGTCGTACTTGCGGCATCTCCTGCTATGAAGAAGGATTTTAAGATAAAGACTGGCTCCCGCCTTTTTGAAATACCAGATGATCCACGAATTATTGTAAGTAATCCCCAAATGGGACTATTCGTTCGGGTGTCAACGGAAATAACGAAATTATTTTTTCGATATGTCCCTGTGACTGCTGTCCATACCTATTCTGTCGATGAAAGCTTTCTGGATGTCAGTGGAATGGAAAAAAGCTTGGGCACTCCCTTCCAAATAGCACAAAAAATAAAAGCTGATATTATGCGTGAGTTTGGGCTGCCTTCAACAATCGGCATCGGTCCCAATATGCTGATGGCGAAGCTTTGCCTCGATTTAGAAGCAAAAAAAGCAGATGGTGGTATAAGCAGATGGACTTATAAAGACATTCCAGATAAACTATGGCCTATCTCCCCTTTACGCGATATGTGGGGGATTGGGAAGCGAACGGAAAAAACATTAAATAATATGGGCATATTCTCTGTTGGTCAACTTGCACACTATGATTTAGGCTTACTAGAGAAAAAATTTGGAATTATGGGCAATCAACTTTACCATCATGCTTGGGGCATTGATTTATCGGAAATTGGCGCACCTATTATGCAGGGACAAATCAGCTATGGGAAAAGTCAGATTTTATTACGGGATTATAAAGAGATTGATGAAATCAAATCAGTTCTTCTTGAAATGTGCGAAGATGTTGCCAAAAGAGCACGAAGTAATCACCATGCAGGGCGCACCGTTACATTAGGCATTTCCTACAGCAAAGATGAGTTCGGCGGCGGTTTCCAGCGCTCGCGAACAATCGAAAATCCGACCAATGTAACCATGATTATTTATCAAGTTTGTCTTGAATTATTTCATGAGCATCACCGAGGACAAACCGTTAGACAAATTTCTGTTTCTATTACAAAATTAGAGAATGATAATGAAATGCAATTAGATTTATTTGATACAGGAGGCTGGAAAAAAAGAAAGCTTGGGTATGTTGTCGATACTATTCGAAATCGCTATGGATCGACCGCCCTTTTACGTGCTGTTTCCTACACTTCTGGCGGTACAGCCTTGCAGCGCGCACAGCTGCTTGGCGGTCATAAAAAATAAACAAAAATGAGGTGTTTCAAATGCTAAAACAAATTCGCTTAAAAGAAGAAAATATCCCATCAAAAAATAGCTATCCTTTTACAATCCCTGCTATTAGCCATTTCAGCTCCCTCGATTTTCAAAATAAAGTGACTTTTTTTGTAGGGGAAAATGGTTCTGGAAAGTCGACCTTGCTTGAGGCAATTGCCTATCAATGTCAATTTAACACAGCAGGCGGCGGAAGAAATAACCGCTATGAGGTTCATGCTTCTCAATCGGATTTAGGAGAATATCTGCAGCTATCTTGGTCCCCGACTAAGCTCACCAATGGATTCTTTTTGCGGGCCGAATCCTTTTATCAATTTGCCACCCATATTGATCAACTAGATGAGTTCGATAGTAATAAAAAATTCGCGAGCTATGGCGGAAAGTCCTTATTGCAGCAATCTCATGGCGAATCCTTCTTATCCCTCTTTCTCCATCGTTTTAGAGGGGAAGCCATTTATTTGCTCGATGAGCCTGAGGAAGCGCTATCGCCGCAGCGGCAATTAAGCTTTCTCCGCATCCTCCATGATTTAGCAGAAACAGAAGAATGTCAATTTATTATTGCCACCCATTCTCCGATTCTATTAGGGTATCCAAATGCAACAATTCTAAGCTTCGACGGGGATCAAATCGAAGAAATAGCATATGAGGATACAGAACATTATCAAATTACTAAATACTTTTTGCAATATCGGGAGAAAATGTTAAAAGATATATTTACAGAAGAAGAAATGTAAAAAAACATATATAGGATAATCTAATCAAAGTAAGTAAATAGTATAACTATCTAATTACTTCCAGGAGGATGTTATGCTTGGATTATTACTCTCTGTCTTTTTATTTAACTTGATTGCTTATAAAACAAATAAAAAGTTAACAGTAAATCAAATCTTACATATATGGATCTTCACGATTGCATTTCAACAGCTATTTGACTTATATATTGATATTGGATATCATGCCTACTGGTACTTCAGCAAAACCGAAGTAGATTGGGAATCCATCATTCATATTCTATTTTTAGTACCGCCTGTAAATATTATTTTCTTAAACCTTTATCCGATGAAAAAGCGGATTCTAAATAAAATTTTGTTTATTTTCCTATGGAATTTTATCATTGTGGGATACGAGTGGCTTACTTTACTCCCTTCCCCATGGGGATTCTTTCATTACGGCTGGTGGAAACTCGCCTACTCCTTTCTTATTAATCCGTTCTTATTATTTATTTTAATTAAATATTATAAGCTAATAAATAAGCTCGAGAAGAAATCCTTTTTGGCGTAATTATAAAGAAAGCGCGCCCTATTGGATTGCTACTCGGCTTTTTTGTTGGGGTTTTATTTGGTTTGGCTGATATATCTGTAATTTGGCTGATATACCCTGTGGTTTGGCTGATTTTCTTTCCACTTTGGCTGATATATTCTGTAGTTTGGCTGATTCCCCCTCCACTTTGGCTGATATACCCTGTGGTTTGGCTGATTTTCTCTCCACTTTGGCTGATATATTCTGTAGTTTGGCTGATTCCCCCTCCACTTTAGCTGATATAGTGGCAATTCATCCTCTTTCTTCGCCACTTTTGGCGATATACCCAAAAATCCATCCCGTTTCCCTTCCACTTTTGGCCGTATACCCAAAAATCCATCCCGTTTTCCTCTGCCACATTCATGAATATAATCGAATATATATCTGAAATTAGTATTTACGCGCGTCTATATTTCCTATTTGACAGCAAATAGGACTATAAACTCATTTTTTTTACAAAAAACATTAAAAAATCATGACTTTATACCTTGAATTAACAGAGGAACATGGTAGAATTAAGTTTGGGCAAATTTTACGAAAGTAAAAGACGCAAAGCCACGGGCCTAAAGCGAAATGCTATGGCAGCCGGGTTGCCAAGATTATTGTATATCTTGTTAATAAATCTTCCTGTCTAATTTGCCTTATAAAATTAGAAAAGAGGAATGTTAATGTTTTACCCAACTGTAGTAACGGATGAAAAGCCTTGTCTTAGACATGTTGTAAAGGACAAAAATTATTGTATGTGTGGATCAAAGTATAAATCATACTCCACCTTTAAAAAATCAGACTTTAAACGAATTGAATTTAAGCAGTTAACTGATATCACCTGTCCTTACTGCCAGTCCATCATTAATTAATGATGGATTTTTTATTTTCTGCTGTTCCATCCCCTTTAGCAAATCAAACTTTATTCTGCAATTTTCCGACTCTACTGAGAATAAAATTATTATTATAGAAGAAAACTAAAGATATTTCATATTTAAGAAAATTTCAAAATGGAGATGAAATCCAATGTCGATTGTTATTTTACGAATTTTTATGGTTCTGATTAGTTGGGAAAGCTTGTTTTTTCTTCCAAAATCAGTAGTAAAAAAATTTCTGCCTGTTACGTTTTTCTCTGCTTCTCTCCTTTTAATTGAAACGCTCTTATCACTTATCTTTAAATGGTGGAAGGTCAAAGGCGGATTAAAATCATTGGTCGCAGACGCATTAGGGTTTATATTCGGACCTTTCGCCGCCATTAATATTTGGATATTTCATTTAACACAAAAAAGGTTCCTTGTGTACACACTAGTAAACTTAATCATGGACCTTATTTTTGCGTTTCCACTAAATGCCTTTTTTCAAAAAGTAGGCTTTTATAAATTAAAAAATTTCACATCCATTCATTTATTCATAATTGCATACGGACTTTCTTTTCTTAATTACTGGTTTCAAAAATTTATCATCTCCGATAAAAAGATAAGGACTGCTTCTTAGCGAGCAGTCCTTATCTTTTTAATTATTACTTTCCCATTCGGCAATTTCTTTGCGGACAATTGGCGCAACTTCTGTTCCAAGCAATTCGATTGAACGCATCACTTGGTCGTGTGGCATGCTGCCAACAGGAACATGGAGCATAAATCGTGTGATTCCCACATTTTTGCGCAGAGCAATAATTTTATCTGCGACAGTACGCGGATCTCCGACATATAAGGCTCCAGTTTCACTGCAAGCGGCATCAAAAGTTTCTCGAGTATATGGTTCCCATCCTCTTTCTTTTCCAAGCACATTCATGGCATATTGAGTGGATGGGAAGAATGCATCTGCTGCAACTAGTGGATCTTCTCCTACAAATCCATGAGAATGACACGCGACTATTAACTTTTTCGGATCATGACCGGCATGCTCCACTGCACGGTAATACAGATCGACAAGCGGGGCAAAGTTTGCTGGGTTTCCTCCGATAATCGCTAACACTAGTGGTAATCCAAGAATCCCAGCTCGTACAACAGACTCACTATTTCCTCCACTTCCAATCCATATTGGCAGTGGATCTTGCACTGGCCGTGGATAAACACCACGATTCTGAATAGCTGCACGATGCTTTCCACTCCAGGTTACTTTCTCGGATGCTTGCAATTTTAAAAGTAAATCTAATTTTTCATCAAATAATTCATTATAATCATTTAAATCATAGCCAAAGAGCGGAAATGATTCAATGAAAGAACCTCGGCCAGCCATAATTTCTGCACGTCCATTTGATAGCCCGTCCAATGTTGCAAAATCTTGAAACACGCGAACTGGATCATCAGAAGAAAGAACTGTCACCGCACTTGTTAACCGAATCTTACTTGTCTGTGTGGCTGCTGCTGCTAAAATAAGCGCAGGTGCGGACGCGGCATAATCTTTTCGATGATGTTCTCCTACGCCAAAAACATCTAACCCAACTTTATCTGCTAAAATAATTTCCTCCACTACTTGACGAATTCGCTCTGCATGGCTTACTACCTTCCCTGTATGCGGGTCTGGAGTTGTCTCTACAAACGTACTAATACCTATCTCCACTATGAATATATCCTCCTTAATAATGACAAAAAAATCATATCTTCTTCTCTATTAAAACAGGAGATGTCTCGAATTACAACTATTGTGTTAGCGAAGAAAAAAGTAATGAACTTCTGATTCACTTCCCTTACAATGAAAGAATATACATAATCTAACCGCGGAGGGATACATATGTTTGAACATACAATTGATGAAGATTTAGCACTGAGAATGTTCCGTTTAGATGATGCCGAAGAATTTTTCCAATTAACGATGAAAAATAAAGCCTATTTAAAGGAATGGCTCGGCTGGCTCGATTATACGCGAACAGTAGAAGACACAAAAGAAAATATTCGGCAAAGACTGCAAGAAATTATTGAAATGGGCGGCTATCCAAAATCCACAGCCATTCTCTATAAAGGAAAAATTGCCGGAACCATTGGTTTCAACGTGATTAACCGTACAAGTAAGATTGGCGAAATTGGCTATTGGTTAGGGGAAGAATATCAGGGAAAGGGAATTATGACAAAGGCATGCCAAGCAATCATCCATTATGGCTTCACTGAATTAAAGCTTAATCGTATTCAAATTGCAGCAGCAAGCGAAAATAAAAAAAGCAGAGCACTTCCAGAAAGACTTGGATTTACAGAAGAAGGGATTATTAGACAAGCAGAATGGCTTTATGACCATTATGTCGACCATGTTATCTATGGTTTGTTGCGTGAAGAATGGGAAAACTCAAAATAAAGGACGGGATACCATGTTTTATAAATTGACTAGAGAACAACAAAAAGCAATGATTGCAGACATTCAATTCTTTTTTTCTCAAGAGCGAGAAGAAGAGATTTCGGAATTTGCTGCCGAACGAGTGTTAGACTTTGTGAAAGACTCCCTTGCTCCCCATTTTTATAATGCTGGAGTAAAAGATGCAAGAAAAATCGTGGAAGAAAGAGCCAGCTCTCTTGAAGACGAATTATTGACACTTGAAAGACCGATTAAATAAAAAGGGAAGGCCCACTGCCTTCCCCTTCTTTTCGTTTTTTTTCAAAAACTAGCTCCATTGTTAAAAGCAACTCCACCGTTTCTTGCATATTCATGAACAAATTGGTTGATAATCCATTTTGAGTATTCCACTCAATCCTTTAACGGGAATGGAAACAAATTGATAGTCAAACATATAATCAGCTCCTCCACGTTTATTAGCGAAACCGAAAATCCCCTACTCTCTTCGATCACCCTCGCTTTTATGTTTTATACGCACTCACCTAACCAGTGGTTTCCTATACGCTACGATTTTTTCTAACTTCACATATATATAATCATTATGTGCATATTATAAAACGAACAAACGTTCTCAAAAAAGTATTGAAAAGAACGTCTGTTCGTTTTATTATAATAATATAAGGAGAGTGTTTACATGATTAAAGACCGTGGAACAAAAAAATGGGTAGCAATGATGCTGCCAGAACATGTTGCTGCTGTGAAAGAAGAGCTATTAAATGAGAAAAAAATAAAAAAGCCAGAATTAGATCAAGAAAAATTAAATGATATCGATTTACTTATTCACGAGGGAATGGAATATCATTTATTTCTGCAATTTTCATTATTTAAAAATGGATTTATCGAAACATTCATTGGCAGAACTGTTTTTATTGACTACTTAAAAAAGGAACTTCGGATAGAAGACGAAACCAATGTTATTCACTACATTCCATTCCATCTATTAATCGATGTGGAACGCCTATAATTTAAAGGAAATCACCATGAATAGACTATCAAAGGAAGACATAAAAATACTGGAACATCTCATTTATTTGCCTCTCTTGCTAACTGTTTTAGAAAGAGATTACCAGCAAGCAAAAACAACTCCCTTTAAACTTAATCAAGTCTATCTAAACTTAATCGAACATACGATGAAAAAAGTCCAAGATGATTTAAAAGGCTTCAAAGAAAAAATGGATAGAAAGAAATTAAAACTAATAAAAGGCAATATGGATAAAAACTTTACCGAGTATCATTACTATGTAGCCAACTATCACGAAGTTCACCGATTTGCTAATACAGAATTAAAAGCAAATACAGAAAAGCTATTATCTTACTATTTATTTAAGGAAAATGCTGTTTTTTAAGTTGCCTTAAATAAATAAAATCCTGAGATTAATGGTCATGAAAAATGGACTCCATTCATCTCAGGAATCAATTTTTTAGCCTACTTAAATATACTAACAATCAAATCCCTCGTAACTGAGATATCTGCTTCCTGCTTTACTCTATATAAATAATCCGCTACCCCTTCGCCGCTTATTTATGCTGACGCTCAAGAAGCGACTTCGTAAGTGGCTGCTGTTCTCAAACGTAATTTTCCCTGCTTGCTTCTCGCAATTTCTCCTTTAGCAGCTCTATCGGCAGATCAAAATAGACAAGAATCGTCGTGAAACCATGTGTTTTATACTATTGAAGCAGTTCCATCCGACTTTCGCGATTGCTATTACTCAAAATGAGATGACAGTCAGAGTGATGGACGGCATAATCAACAATTGTTTTTGTGAGAGCATGCTTAATAAGATTAGGCCACTTCTTTGGCAAAAGCTTTTCATAATAGGTCTGCAACATGATTATCTTGATCCATGACAATCGCGTTTTCAAGTCTGCTTTTAACGTTTGCGTAAAAAGTGGACTTTCCGCTATGTGTCACGCCCACTGTCATGATGACTAATCTTTTCATGTTCCCCCATTAGCAAAATGCTTCCTTCACTCTAACAAAAATCATCATCTTTTCCTATCAAAAAATTTCCAACTCTCTCTAGTACAGAATAGATTCAGCTACTTTTGGAATCATAAAAACGATATGCAGATTATCAAAAAGGAGCTAGATGATGTATGTATTTTTATAAAGAAGATTTAATCAATATGATCGTCCCAGACAAACCAGATCCAAATGCAGCAAAAGTATTGCAGGAGGCATTAGGCGGACAGTTTGGAGAAATGAGAACACTAATGCAGTTCTCCTTTCAAAGCGCTAACTTCCGTGGAAAAGCAAAACAGTATCGTGATCTTATCCGCGGCGTATTCTTGGAAGAGCTTAGCCATGTAGAGCTTGTACAATCCACTATCAATCAGCTTCTAAACGATTCTGGTGGTAGCATGCCAGGAAATATGGCAAGTGATGGAGCTCCTTTAGATGATGTCATCAAAGGCGGGGCAAACCCTCACCATTATATAATTGGTGCAAAAGCTTCTCTTCCTGTCGATGCAGGCGGAAATCCATGGAATGGTTCTTGGGTGTACGACCATGGAAACCTCGTTGCTAATCTTCTCAATAATGTAATGTTAGAATCAACAGGAGTTCTTCAAAAATCAAGAATTTATGAAATGAGCGATAATAAGACATTAAGAGAAACGATTGCTTTTTTAATCGTTCGTGATAATGCTCATCAAAATGCTTTTGCCAAAGCATTAGAAACATTAGGAGTAGATTGGGGGAAAATTCTGCCTGTTCCAAACTACGATATTAATAAATATCCTGAATGCCGCAAATATGTAGAGATGGGCTTCCACAATGCCCAATTTAATTTCCGCCTAGACGACACGAGAATCGGTGAGATTTTTCAAGGCACAACCCCTAGCCGAAATAATGGCGATTTAAATGTCGTTCCACCACCGCAAGGCTATCCAGTTCCAGAACTGCCAGATATGCCAAATGAGCATGCATCAGGCCTTATGGATTTAAATAATTAAGCTTAAAAAATGGGAGATGCATTATGGCATCTTCCATTTTTTCTTCCTCTTTTCTTGCTCTCCTTAACACCATCGTCATTCCATGTGCATATTAAAAAATAGGATCTATTCCTTAAAAATTATGTATTGGAGGAAAAACGCATGTCAAAGTCAGGCTATATTCCTGATAACACGAATATTCATTCATCAAGTGGCACTCCTAATCTTATTTATAACAGTCGTGATAATGTATTTTTTGAAAGAAATCCCGAAAACATTGCCTATAAAGTTACTTCCACACAATTACCAGCTATGATCGGTGGAGCCTTTGTCGATTTATTTTTAACAAGAGGACATATGCGAGAGCCACATTGGCATCCAAACGCATGGGAATTAGATGTCATTGTATCCGGAGAAGCAATGATTTCGATTGTTGATCCAGATACAAGAAAACTTCATCATTACCATGCGAAGGTTGGGGATGTCGTATTTATTCCAATGGCATGGTGGCATTGGATACAGCCGACGACAGAGAAATTGCACTTACATCTCTTCTTTAATAATGACCAGTTTGAAAGTGCGGAAGGCTCCGATACATTACGCTTAACTCCACCAGAGGTTTTTGAAGCAGCATATGGAGTGGATTCAGAAAAGGTTGCCAATGCTTTTTCTGCGCTGAAGGAATCTGTTGTCATTGGTCCACCAGATTCCCATCGCCTCCAAACTTCCTCCGTCTCCAATCTGGAACAAACAAAAAAAGAAGTTCCCGATAAAATATCTATCCAAATTAATCATAAACAGATTGATTATTAATTTTTTGCTAAAAAAAACTCTGCTCAGGATGAAATGAGCAGAGTTTTTCGCGTTCCTAGCTGGCAAGTTATTGGTTGTCCATCCACTTTATCATATGCAGTCTTAACAATTTGGTTATAGAAAAAACAGCATTTTTCTCATTCTTGGGGAAAGTTTGATAACGAAAGGAAACTTTCTCATCCACTAGCGCGTATATGTAATAAACAAACTATTTGGAGTGGTACAAATGAACATAGATAAAAAGTATTGGCTATTAATGCCTTCTTTTTTAATAATAGGAATTGTACTTATTCTCTTTCTTCCACCAGAAAAGAGTTATATTCCCTTATCTTTGCCGATTGTATTTTGGTGCATTTATTATGTTTGGAAACATTACGGGAAAGCCAGAGAACGCAAGCAATAAATTTGTTTGCTGCTATTACTTCTCTATCTGCCAATGGACAGTTGCTTTCCACCTGCCTTCACTTGTTAAGGGTAGAATAGTCTAGAAGTCTTCCATTTTATTTTTCTGGATAAATTCTGTCCCCGCGGCAATACTATGAATAACTATCTATTTGAGCAGGTGAAATTCCCCATGAATATGGAAAGATGGATTTTAGTCGGGATTATCGCAATCAGTATCCTTGCCATTTTCTTACTTGTTCCCAAACAGAAAACGAGAGATGCGTGGGTGATATTTTTATCTCTGCAGATTATTACCTGGCCTGCCGGATTACTTGCTGTGGAATGGAATATGATTGACTACCCTGTTCAACTCTTCTCCTCCGCAAACGAATTTAACCGGTCTAGCTTTACATTTGAGTTTTTCCTTTTCCCTGTGACAGCGATTATGTTTAGTTTATACTTTCCCAAAAAATTTAAAAAAACAGGAAAATTCTTCTATTATTTTCTCTTTGCTGGATTCTTTACTTGTCTTGAAGTAGTAATAGAGCGCTACACCGAACTCGTGGACTATCTTAGTTGGCACGGATATTATACGCTGCTAAGTGTTATGGTCACATTGTATATTAACCATACTTACTATAGTTGGTTTAAAAAGGAACTGAAATACAATGAATAAGGAACTAATTATTTTAATTGTTTCATGGGTTGTCTGTTTGTTTTTACTCATTCGCTTTATTCCGAAAGAGAGAAAAAGATATTTTCAAATTGTTTTTTTATTTGCCCATGCAACTGCTTGGATCTTTACACATATACAAGTATCGATGGACTTGGTGAGATTTCCATATAGAGAATTTTCGCATGCAACAAAAATGAGTTTCTCCCTCTACTACATAGTATTGCCAACCTTCGCTGTTCTTTTTCTTCTCTATTATCCGGAAAAGAAACATCGGCTAAAAATTTTCCTCTATTACTTAATCTTTAGCAATGGCATACATCTTTATATGTTTTTAGTAGAGAAAAATAGCAATCTTATTCATGATCTAAACTGGCATTGGTGGCTTGCTGTCAGTATCGACTTCCTCGTTTTATATATGACTAAGACATTTGCCTTCTGGTTTAGAAAAGGTTTTTCAAAAATACAAAGGATAAATAAAAGGTCAAATTCCCCCTGAACATGAAGGAATTTGGCCTTTTTCTTTAACATCTTACATATTTCCGCTTGAACCCAAGCATTCCCCTGTCCAGCTCTTTTTGTATTCTGTCTGCTACAATCGAGGTCGTGCTTTTTTTCTTGCCTTTCTTGATTTCCACTGGACCTACTGCTTTAGCTGTTGCTACTGCCAGCTCATGTAAGGGAACATAGGAAATGGCCACAGTGGCAATAAAGTTGTTCATAGAGGATTTCACAATATCTGGAGCTTGATGAATCGTATTTTTCACTTGCTCCAACATGCTTGCAAGCTTGGTTTCACTAAACTCCTCGTCCTTGCGGTTTCCTAACAGCCAGCAATAACAGCTCCATCCGGCTGACATACGAAATTCTTCTCCGCTTTCGATCCACTTATCAGCAACAGCTTGGGCAAAATCAGTTTCCGCTAAAGAAACGGCTACTATGTAATCGGAAATCATGTAAAAATAAGCTGCATCAATCCACCGTTCAAAATCTTCCTCTGTCATGCTCTTTGGATCACAAATAACCCCTGCAAAATACATGGCATCATAGTTACCCGTTGCATATAGTTCTTCTGCTAAGGGCTGATTTTTCTTAATTATCCTGGAAAGTGGCTTCATCGCACCTGTTGCAACCCCAAAAACCGGCTCCTGCGCTCCGTTTCCCATATAAATCTTTTTCGTTCTTTCCTTCCCTAGTGCTTCTAGTTCCTGCATAACTGTTTCCAAATCCATTGTTTCACTTCCTCTTCTATTATTTTAATTCAAATATATATTCTGCGGACTTTTGACAATTGAAGGAATTTATCTGTTTCTTGTTGAAGTATACACCTATCCATTGTATTTAGAAAAAAGGAGTATTGTCAATGAAGCAGCTATTCCCTATCATAGAAACAGAGCGTTTGCATTTAAGACAGGCAACAAATGAAGATGCAAAAGATATGTATATCTACTTATCGGATCAAGAGATAGTGCAGCATATGGGGCTTGAACCTTACAAGTCAGCAGATGATGTATTAGAAGAAATAAATTGGTACAAATCAATCTGGGAAAAAGGCACTGGCATACGCTGGTGCATCACATTGAAAAAGGAGAACATCGTTATAGGAAGCTGCGGCTTTCTGAATAGACAGCCAAAGCATTATAAAGCAGAAATTGGCTATGAATTAAGCAGAAGCTATTGGGGGCAAGGAATCGCAGGCGAAGCCCTCAACGCTGTTCTCGCCTATGGATTTCAACAGCTTAGCTTAGAAAGAGTCGAGGCCTTAATCGAACCAGCCAATACAGCCTCGCAAAAATTAGTCGAAAAACACGGCTTCTTAAAAGAAGGCCTATTAAGGCATTATGAGTATACACGCGGAAAGTTTGATGATTTATATATGTATTCGATCCTTAAAGGAGATTTTAAAAAAAGCCCTGTGTAAGAAGCAGGGCTTTCGGTTTGTCGATATAAAGATATTAGAGAAGAAACATCGTTATCCTTCTTAATAGCTACTTTTATAGTCATTTACTTGGATGGTTTAGGAATAATAGGCACCCAGAGTTCATGGCGAGGTTTATGTCCTGGGCCATAATAACATTCTATACATGGTAAATTAGCAAGCTCATATCCAGAGGTAGGAACCCACTCGGAATATAATCGTTTCCATGCTTCTACGATATTGGGAAAAACAGCCCATGTTGCTGGAGGAATTAAGATGGTTTCCATCCCATTTTTTGCTTCTCCCTCATACCGGACACCCGTAAAATAATTGAATTCCTCGTCCATTATGGCGGCTTCTTTCCCACAAATACCTAAAATGCCTTCCAGTAAGCACTTCGGATTTTCCCAAGATAGATCAATCAATTCCTGCATAAATCCATCTTTTTTCGCTTTGCTCCAGATGGTCGGGATTTTTTTAAAAGCTTTACTTGTTTGAACCGGATTGCTTTTCCCAACAATCTTTACTTCAAAGTCTATATTTTCGATTCGATATTCCATTTCTGTGTCCCCTTTCATAGCGATTTGAAAGGAGATTTTTGGAAAGGCCTTTAGCTGTGTTCCTTGATGGCGGCATTCAGAAGGCTTTATTCCATGCAGTTTCTTGAAAGCGCGAGAAAAAGAATCAGCCGATTCATAACCATATAATTGAGCAATTTCAATAATCCGCCTATCGCTTTGTTGTAATTCAAAAGCAGCAAGCGTTAACCGTCTGCGTCTAATATATTCAGATAGGGTAAATCCAGATATAGATGCAAACATTCTCGAAAAATGGAACTCGGAACAGTACGCAATTTTGGCTAATTCTTTGTAGTCTATCTCTCCTTCTAGATTTGCTTCTATGTAGTCTAGTACATTATTCATTCTATCCAGCCAGTCCATAGATTCCCTCCTTTCACTTCCTATGTTATAAAACTTAGAGACATTTTGTCCGACATATGTTGCCTATAAATGTCGTATCCAGGTGGCATTGATAAAGACGGCTAATCTGCCATATATTCATTCACTAATTCATAGCATCTTTTCTTAGTTGATTCGTATAAAGAAATATAATTGGCAACATTCTCAAACGTACCGCCACTATATTTTTCTCTCTCTTCCTTTGCTGCCGCTTCCTTTTGTTCAATCCACTTCATTTGTTCTGTTTTCAAATTATTCATTACCTCTGGTGCTAACTCTGCTTTTAAAATGCTATAAATCTCGTTCAAAGCCTCATCATACTTTTCATAGGATACACCATAGTAATTTTTCATTGCATTTGTTACGCCTTTATCTGAATCCTTCTTATCAGGCATAGCATCTACTTCTTTTTGGATGTTATCTAATTTTTTGATAAACTCCGCTTTTCTTCCCTCTACTTTATCGTCAGCTTGCGATTTATCTTCGCTGGCCGGTTCATCCATCTGGCTATCCTTACTATTTTCAGCAGTTTCTGTACTATCTGCAGGTGACTCATTAGACGGAGAAGAAACGTCTTTGTTTTCTGCTTTCTGATCAGTTTCTGACTGCTTATTATTTGTGTTGTTCGCTGAATCACTTTCAGATGCATTGCTGCATGCAGACATGCCTGCTAATAAAAGAACAAACAGGGTTGCTGCAAAAAATATACTGCTTTTTTTCATTTTTTAAAAACTCCAATCTCTTTATGTCTTTTCCGAAAAGTTTAACCTTCCCTATTCATTTTAACATAGATTCCCAAATTTCTTCCTTTTTCGCTAATAAATAACTGTTTAAATGATAGAAAAGGAGTTTTATACATGTCTTTGATTCATAAAACAATGTTTTACTCTGACAATGGTTTGGGATAGCAGAGGAAAATGTTTATTCTTGGATTTAATTCACTTTTTCTCCTGATAAAGATACTGATAACGCAAGATTAAATAAAGTGACTGTTGATTGAATCTTTGGTGAGAAGAAAATACGGATACGAGAAAATTGATTGGTGGATTGGCTTTTTTGGGGCTAAATTCCTTTTCTTCTAATCTATTTTGTAGTTGTAATAGAAAGCGAGATAAAATGAAGATTTTATTGGAGGATAATGGAACGGTTTATGGCTCTATTAATATTATCTAGAAAGGCGCCAATTTAACGGTTACGATAAATAGACTATTTCTGTGCGCTAATAATTAGAAGGTAGACAACCGTTTGAAAAGAATAGTATCGATAATAACGAGTATAGAAAGTATAAGTAGAAAACAGCTGGACAATGAATTTCGAAGCTGCTGTCTGCATTTACAAACAGCAGCCTCTCTAAAAGTTATCTAATCAAACTTTAGAAAATTAACGATAAACTAAGCCACCATCTGTTAAGATTGCTTGTCCTGTAATATAATCGGCATCATCAGAAGCTAAAAATGATACTAAGTTTGCTACATCTCTTGGTGTTTGGTAACGTTGTAATGCAATATCTGCACTATACTGAGAAAATGCTTCACCTGGTTGTAAAGCACCATTACTATAACGTACCATTTCTTCATCAATTCGATCCCACATTTTTGTTTTCGCAATCCCTGGACAATAAGCATTAACTGTAATTTGATATTTGGCAAGTTCTTTCGCAGCAGAATGTGTAAATGAACGTACTGCATGTTTTGTAGCAGAATAAGTACCTAACATTTCAAAAGATTCATGACCTGCTATACTGCAAGCGTTTATGACTTTACCTTTTGACCCTTGCGCTATAAATTGTTTAGCAGCAGCTTGTGTACCAAAAACTACACCATTTACATTGATGTTAAATAGGCGGTTTAATTCATTTTCTTCAATTTCTAAGAAAGGTTTAACTGCATCAATACCTGCATTGTTTACAAATACATCTAAACGTCCAAATGCGTCTACTGCTTTTTGGACAAGATTAAACTGATCTTCTCGTTTTGAAACATCTCCCACAACACCAATTACATCAGCATTTTGAGATTTCATTTCTTCCAGAGTGGCATTCAATAACTCTTGATTGATGTCATGTATTACTACTTTGAAACCATCTTTAAGTAAACGCTCTGCAATACCACGCCCTAAACCACCGGCTGAACCTGTAATAACTGCAACTTTACTCATTGAATAAACACCTCTTGTAATAAATTATTACTGAAAAATCAGTTTTTTGTCACTTTATTATATTAATAAACTATAAAATAAAAATCAAATCATTTGAATTCAAGCAATTTTCAAATTTGGTCACCACTCCCCTCGAAAAATCATGTTTCAGAGGATGTATTTATGAGCGTTTTTGTATAATTGATGTTGGAATTTGTTGAGCATCTATATAGGCTATACCTTTATCGCTAAATTAATCAAACAAACGTTTAACGAAAAAAACAACAGGGTACAAATTAAACATAACCTGAAATAAGGAGTGTTGAATCATGGCAGAAAATAAACATAGTATAGCGGATAAAGTTAAAAGTGGCGTATCGAAAGTAAAAGACCAGCTTGGTAATGCAAAAGGCGATACAAGCATGCAAGCTGATGGTAAAAAAGATAAACTGAAAGGAAAAATGCAAGAAGCCGCAGGAAAATTTAAAGAGGATGTAGACCGTAAGTAATCAAAACAAAAACATACTAAAAGAGCCCTTCCATGCTTATACAACACATCGAAGGGCTCTTTATTGTTCTTATCTTAATTGGTGTTTTTTCCTCCACCATTTAAACCTTCTTTAATTAACTCATTTACCTGACTATTTACAACTAATCCCAAATGACCAACACCGCTTATTTGTACGTTTTTAGCGCCTTCCAATTTTGAAAGCATATTAGGAACTAAATAATCATTTTTGCTGTAAATAGAAGTGTATAGGATTTTGTGATTAGGATCTTTCCCTACAGGTGCTTTTGATGTGATGAATTTGTTGGGAGATCCCAATGTAATCACATCATTTACCTTCGTTCCGCCCGTATTTTGGATATACTTAAGGGTATTGATTCCACCAGCACTGTGACCGATAATATCCACTCTATTTTTTCCAGTTTCCTTTAACACTTTATCTACATATGATTCAAGCTGCTTTGCATTCGTCAAGCTGTTGCCTGTTTTATCAATTAATTCAATAGCGAATAATTCATCAGAAGACCAGCCTTGCTTAAGTAAATAATTTTTTATTGCAAGAAAGTTTGTACTGTTGCCGCCAGTTCCGTGAACATAAATTACTGGATCATGTCCAGTTGTCTGAGCTTTTAAAACAGTTGGATTCATACCCATAACAGAAATGATAATCGCGATACTCATAGTTAGTGATAATAATAGTTTAGTTTTTTTCATGATATTCCTCCCTGTTTGGTTGACTGCTATCTTGCTATATCATTGTTATATATTTTAAGAGTAGAAACAACCGGTAACTTTTTCTAGTCTGTTCAAAGATTAGATGAATACGCCTTTCGGATACACAACTCTACTTGAAAATACGTGGTATTAAACTCCTTTTCTCTTTTATTATTGTTATAAATCTTTTTTATTCATTTCCTCTTCTTCAAAAAAAGTAAACAAAACAGAGACTATATTATTAAACACTACTATCTTTTATGTATTTACAATTCTCTCATCGATCTAAAGCATCAATTTTGTGAATGGCTCGTTAGCTAGCAAAACAAAAAACACGGCTAGTATTAACCGTGTTTGAGAATTAACAATCACCATGTTTATTAAGATGTAATGGCGGTGGGATAAGCCAGCCTTTTTCTTTATTTAAGCGAAGAACTTTTGCTCCAAGAGCTGCCTTTTTGGTATGAAATTGACCATACATAGCAGCAACGTCTTCTCTGATGGATTTACCAATTATTTGACTGCAAGTTACTAAACCTGCAGCAATATCAGCAGAAAGTGTTGCGGCTATTGCAGGATCTGGTATTCTTGCACCGACTGGAATATCCTCTAAACAAGCATCAGGAGGTTCGGGTGCAGCCGGTGGTAAACCGACACCATTTTCTTTTAAAAGCTCTTCCAGCTGCTTTTTTTCTTCTTTGCAAGTTTCAATAGCTTCGACTAATAACTTCTTTAAATCCCCATCACCAGCATGATTCAACATCGTTTGATAGCCTGCTGTCATACTATTTCCGACTAGTTGCGATGCCCAAATATCATAAACTTCCCCATAGTGTAACGGCTCTTCCTTTGGATTTCCAGATAAAATCCCCATCAATAATCCTCCTTCATGTTTAGTAACTCTATAGTTAGTGCGTCCGTTCGCACTTCCATAGCTTTTCCAACATAAGAGAAGAATATTGATAATTTCACTTTCATCTATATAACGAAAACGATTACAACAAGTAAGTAAATTGGGGATTATAATATCATCAAATACCGTCTCTTCCATAACTATAAAGATATCCATTCTTATTCACATATATGTTTTATTGATATAAGGTAAGTAAATTAGATATATCCTCCAACAGTAAGTTGGCAAAGGATTCATCGATCTTTTTACCGGATTGTGCTTGAATTAATTTTGTCATGGCATGTAAATTATTCCTGATTGGTTTGTTATTCATCTTTTTCTTTTGAATAATATGGTTAATCTTTACATGTAGATTATTAGCGATCTCATTATTTATCCATTCTTTGTCTCTTCCATAATTAATCGCTTCCCTTAAATGATTGATATCCATTATAACGTTTAGCTGATATATTTCTTCAGCCACATTTCCAGCCTGATCGGTAGCGATTACCTTAATGGTATGTTCTCCTAAAGATAGAGAATACGGTTTGATTTCTATCGGGTTGCTTACAGCCACATCATCTAAGTAAAACTCTTTACTTGCTATATCGCTATAAGAATCAGACATCGCAAATGTTAAATTGACTGTGTCCGTTCGATAAATATCATCCGTTTTTGGCGCTGAAATAGTTGGAGATTCTTTATCGATAAATTGAATAGAATGTGTTTTGCCAATCGAATTGGCCACATTCACTTCCACCTGAATGGTTGAGGGAGTCTGCAGAACTTTTATTTTATCATCTTTCTTATCTACTTCTAGTCCTGTTTTATTCATCTCGATCATAATTTTATCCTGTTTTTGTGTCGGATCTGAGACGGAAAGTGTTAAACCATTTTTCTCTTCTTTTACCATTACAGATGCAGCGCTCCCTGCTTTAATGAAACCTACTGTGTCTTTTTGATAAAAGTTTGCTGCTGTTAGCTTAAGTGTTTCCTCTCTAACTGCCTGAACAGATGCTGTATTGGCAAGAATAGTAACATCAGGTTTCTCGCTGTAATTTTTTGTTTGTTCCACATCCTTATTAGGTAAAAGAACATAGGAGTAAGTGGCATCTACAGGCTGTTTGCCATGGTCAAAGGCTAAACTTAAATAATTTCTTGTAATGGATTCGGTAGATCCTCCATTATTAATCTCATTCCAAGATCCTGTTCTTGATTCCCGTAAACCACGGAGACTAGGTGAATTGGGAAAATAATAGCCTATATCTGATCCTTGAACATTTTTCTCTAAATGAGCCCATTGAACATCGTTTAAGACCTCTGAATCACCAAGTTCTTTTATCTTTTCTTCTCCATTGATCAATAGCTTATTATTACCGTTGGTATTTAATTGTCGATTTTCAACAATTGTTTCTACTTCAGATTCTCCCGTGCTATTAATAGCTGCACCTAATGCCACAATTTCATCATCAAACATAAACCATGATTTTTTTCCTTTTAATGAACTTCCCGTTAATTTCTCAAGGGAAAAATCCATTCCTGCTGCACCATAAAGATCATCCAGATTAGAACCGCCAACCCATGACCTTGGGTTATAGTAGCTTTCCCAATCTTTTAGTGTTCCTTTCGATTGATCGGTTGTTGTTCCTGGTAATCGATAGCTGTCCACAGTTGGCCAGTAATCATTGCTGAATTGCTTTAAATCATTGTTATATAAATATGTAGCACCAGCCCCTGTGTACCAGCCTTTTTTATTTTCTCCATTGCCATATTCGAAACCTGAAATTCTATCAGAAAACATACTGATTCCAAAACCAAAACCAGGACGCAAATGAACAACACGGTCCATGCCTGCAAACACTTGATTCTTGATTAACTCACCCCTCGGTTCGATCGTTGTGTCATTCACCAGTGTATGGACAAGATGGATTTGATAAATGGATAAACCATTAACATAATTGCTAAAGGTCGTATCTGTTTGAATCCACTCTTTGACCATTTGTTTAATGGACAATGCATGTTCTTGTGGAGCGGCATCTGCTAACCGAAGCAAACTCAAAATCGTCGATCTGCCTGTTGCATGATCATTGGTGCTCTGCCTCGAAACACCTCTGCCTGACACCATGTCCATCATGGCGCCTTTATAAATAAGTGGTTCAAACGAATCGCTCACCCAGTTAAAAACGTTGTCAACGTTTGAATCCTTGACCTCCCATGGTGAATCTTTTAATAAATACAACATATCAGCTGTTCGGCCGACCCATGTTGCTCCATATCCCCCTGTGTATGCAACATTAAAGTGTTGAACAAGTGAACCGTCTCTGTATACACCGTCCCCGCTGTTAACATAGATATATTCTTTACTAATGGAATCACGCCCTTGCAGTACCTTTCCGCTATTTTTTTCGATAATACCGCGAAGAGAAACAACTAAAGCCTTATCCAAAAGGTTTGCGCCTGTTTCACGGAAGTTTGGGTCACCAAGTGAAACCCGTTTCGCAGGATCAGGAACAAACCTGTCGATTGCTTTAATATAATTATTAATTTGAAGCGATGATAAATCGTTATACATTAACACCATAATATCGTTCAACGTTTGGGGAATTCCAATTTCCCAGTCCCACCAATTACCGTATTCTTCTTTATCGGCATTGTATCGATTATTATGCAACCAATCTAATCCACTAATAATATCAGTCTTTAAAGCTTGATTGCGAAACAATGCTGAACCTTTACTTGAATAAGCAAGAGCCATATCCTTTAAGCGTTGATAGGAGGTAGTAATTTGAGCAGAATTAGTTGTACTTTCATTATCTGCCCACAAGGATTTTCGGTTCTCCATTTTATTCATCATATCCCATATACCTGTTCCATCCTCATTTGTAACTTTATTTTCTAAGCCACTCATATAGGCGGCTGCATCCTGATCAGCCGGATTATAAAGCTCATTTCCTGTAAGTTTATGGAACCAACTTAATCGGAGCTCCTCATAGTACCCAATGTCCTCCACAGAATCTACACTAATTAGACATTCTGCCGTAAAACCGCCATCTTTTGATGTTGCTTTAATAGTCGCAAATCCTGACTCTGCGCCTGTAACAACGCCCGCGCTATTAACAGAGGCAATTTCAGGGTTGGAGGATGTCCAAGTTACCGTTTTGTCTGTCACATCAGCCGGTGTAAAAACAGGCTCCAAGGTCACTGTCTCTCCTATTCCTACCTTAACGGCATTTTGCTTTAACGAAAAATCCGTTACTGTTTTATCTGATTCTTTCAAAGCCACTTCATCAAACCAAGCCTGTCCTTTTGCTGTTTCAAAAAATAACTCTATTCTTACTTTACTTGCATTATTAGGAATCGTTAAACCAAGCCGTTTTGTGTTCCAATCCTGTGAACCTTTTAATTTTTCAGTAGAAGGTCCATCGCTGATTTTTTTGTTTGCACTATCTAAATATTGCGTTCGGACAAATACACCTCCACCAGATGCTTCAATATTTTCTGTTTTGACCCAGAAAGATAATTGATAAGTGGAACTAGGTTTGACGGAAACATCTTGGAGAATATCCGCTCTGCTAGTTTCTGAGGCATTGATAGAATTAGACTTTTCCCCCTCATGAAATACAGTTTTGTCTATTCGCAGTTCTGGATTACCACTTGGAATCCAGAAACTCCAATTTTCTGGTCCCTCACTATTTGTCCAAGAACTATTACTCGTTATCGTCTCAAACCCACCATTCTGGATCAAATTCTCATTTATCGTTTCTTCAGCTGTGATGTGACCAGCAGGGAGAAAGAAACTAATTATCATGAAAGTGAATAAAAAAACACTAATTCCTTTTTGCATTTTCCCATCCTCCAAATACAGTTTTGTAATCAAAACGTGGATTATAGCTTTTAGTTAGAATCGTATTTTTATTAGATAAAGTCATAAAAGTTAAGCTAGATATTATTAAGCTCAACATTAACTGGTTACCAGTTAAGTAATCTTTGAATTGTCATTAGAGCAAAACAAGTTCTATGAGGAATTTGTTCAAAAAAGTCCCCTGATCTTGACATTATTTTTTTCTATCTGTCTAATCAGGGGAGATAAATTATATGATAATCTGAAATTATTTTATATATATTGGTTTATCAGCAAAATGGATTTCTTCTGAGTAGATACCTTCTGTTTCAAATATAATTAAACGGTTCATTCCTTTTTTTAACAAAGGAGCCGGTATATACAATGAACCGGTTGGGCCCTCATTCCAAAAACGCCCTAAATGAAAACCATTTAATTCTGCCATCCCTTTCCCGAAACCCGAACAGTCCAGAAATGTATCTACACACTCCTCTAATTCAAACACATATTCATAAAAACCTGGTTGATTTTTCTCCCAGCTGCGAGAAAAGTCAACCTTGCTTAAGTCATCTAATGTTAATGGATAATGATCAAAATAATGATGAAAATGAATGTCAATCATCACTCCAGAACGAATTCCTTTTCGCTGGGTTGGCGAGAGTAATCTTCCTCCATAATTTACCCGTCCAACATTTTCCACTAAAATACTCAATTCCTTTGTTTCTTTTGGTAAAACAAAAGAACTACCGAGTGTTTCCTGATATTCAGTGTGAATCCATTTTTCATTCGCAAAAATTTGTACTCGATCGTTTGCCTCAACGACTTGACAGTTGTCGATTTGCTCTCTATTATCTATTTTTGTTTGATAGAGAATATAGCCATAATTCTGATCTAATTCTTCCATTGTTAATGTATGTGAATGAGTTATCTTTTGGCTTAAAGTTGGAAGCGTACTAAATAAAGAGACTTTCCGGTTTAGTTTGACCCTCCCTAAATCTTTTCTGACTAAATCACGCGGTTGATCTTGCCAGCAGTTTTCAACTACTTTTTTTATGGCCTTTTGAACAGCAAAATATTTTTCTGTTGGTTCTCCCCACTCCGTTAGAAGGGCATCGTAATCATAGGAGGTGATTTGCGGAAGGTCAATGCCGTTACGACTTGAACAACCATTCATAAAACCAAAGTTCGTTCCACCATGAAACATGTAAAAATTGATGCTTCCAAGTTGCAGTAGTTCCTCCACTTCACCAGCTAGCTCATCTGGGTCACGTCTGATAATTTCGTTTCCCCAGCGATTAAACCAGCCATCCCAAAATTCCATACACATTAACGGCCATGATTTATTATTTTCCTGATGGAAAGCAGCTAACTCTTTGAGATTATGACCTGACTTGGATCCAAAATTTCCTGTAGGTAGAATATCATCCTCCAAAAGACTTCCCGCTTTTAAAGCCTCATGCCATGTGCCATCAGAAGTAAATAGCGGTACTTCCGACCCATGCTTAACCATTAAATCTTTTATTCTTTTTAAATACTCTTTATCATTTCCAAAGGATCCATACTCATTTTCCACTTGCATCATAATAACAGGTCCACCCTTTGTAACTTGAAGTGGTCTAATCACATCAAATAGTGATTGATAATAAGTATCTACTTTTGATAAAAAATCGGATGAACGACTGCGAATTCGCATTGTCCGATCTTTTAAAAGCCATGCTGGTAAACCTCCAAATTCCCATTCAGCACAAATATAAGGAGAAGGTCTTATTATGACATATAATCCAAGCCTTTCAGCTGTCTTTATAAATTCTTTAACATCTGCAATCCCGTCAAAGTTGTATATTCCTTCTTGTGGTTCATGTAAATTCCAAGGAATATAAGTCTCTACCGTGTTGCAGCCGAGTGCTTTCAAATTAAAGAGGCTGTGCTCCCAATACTCAGGCACAATCCTAAAATAATGAACTGCACCTGAAATAATTTTAAATTCCTCTCCATTTAACAAGAACTCTTTACCAATTTGAAAGCTTGTCATCTTATCCTCCCATCTTATTTCATGAACATCGTTAAGCATTTTATTACCAATATGTTTCCCAGGTAGGTCTTAATAGACGAAATAATGCCTCCATATAGAAGTAATCTCCCCATAGATTAGGTTCGTCTACGCCTTTGCCCTCTTGATATGCATAAACACCATGTAATAGTAAACCTTCATTCCCTTCCACATTTTGAGAAGTATACGAATCTCGTAGCACTTTCACCATTCCAGCAGCTAATTTGTCTGCATCCGGATAAAGACTGACTTTCTTCGCAGATAAAAGACCACAGGCCGCTATAGCCAATGACGAACTATCGCGTACTTGACCATCTTCCTTTGTAAAGGAAAAATCCCAGTAAGGTACTATATCATCAGGAAGGTTTGCCAAAAAATAATCAACCGTTTTTTCATAGACGAATTCATTTCGCAGTGATGGATTGTATAAGCTGTTAAGCGGCAATCCTAAAACAGCCCAAGCTTGCCCTCTTGCCCAGCATGAATCATCACGATAACCTTGGTGCGTTGCTCCAGATAGAGGTTCCCCATTTTCATGATTAAAATAGTACGTATGGTATGTTGAATAATCTTCTCTAAAGATGTGGTTGCACACTTGGTGATAATGGTTCACTGCTTTTTGATAATATTTCTCTTCCCCTGATAACCGCCAGACAGCGAATAATAAGGGCAAATTTATTAAGGAATCAATAATAAGGCGATATTCTTTTTCATTGTTTAATGCACCCCACGCTTGCAAAAACTTGCCCTTAGGCTGGTATCTCTCTAATAATTTATCTGCTGCTCCTTTTAACAGTGGAATAAAATCTTCCGTACTAGTAACACGATAACCAGCACCTACTGATAAACTATATAAAAAGCCGAGATCGTGATGATCTAACACAATATTCTCTTTTAAGCGAATTTCAAAGCTTTTTATTTGTTCAAGTGCAGCATTTTTAAAGGCTGCATCCTGAGTATATTCATAGGCGATCCACAGCATCCCTGTCCAGAAGCCGTTTGTCCAGTCATCATTGTCTTTCAAACGATATTTTCCATTTGTCGCTTCTGCCGAGGGAAATTTATTCTGATATCGTGCTAGATTCGACTTTAGCTTTGCGCAAATCCAATCAAGCTCTTTCTCGATATCATCATTTGTTAATAGGTTGCCTGATTCTAATAACTTCTCTTTGATACTTTGTAACTCTGCCATTTATTCACCTCATAGGTAGGAAATAATATTGGCTGCTGGATCATCAGGCACCATTTGGGCTGTCACCTCAACACCCTTTTCGATTAGAAAGTCTACTGCTTTTCTCTCTGATTCTGACAAACTAACAGATTTCTTAATTTGTACCGTATTCGGTCGATTCGAGAGATTTCCAATATTCACTTCTTTCACATTTAATCCTGCCTTCAATAGCTGAACTGCCACTTCAGGAGTTTTGATTACAACGAGAACACGCTGTCCTTGATAATTTCCATTTTTAATATTATTTACAGCCTTTTCAACATCTAAAATCGATGTATTTACACCAGAAGGAGCTGCCATTCTTAACACCGATTTCTCCAATTCATTCGCTGCCACTTTATCATCAATAACCATAATCCGATTAACTTTTAAACCTGTTGCCCATCGTGTAGCCACTTGACCATGAATTAAACGATCATCTACACGGATATGAACGATTCCTTCCATCCTGCACACTCCTTTTTAAGCGAAAATTTTTAAATTATAAGCAATAATACCAAAAGCAATTAACATAAAAATAACCTTTGTTGAATTCATCTTCTTACGACCTAAAACCCAGTAAGTTAGTAAGACAATTAATGCAGGAGCAAGCCCTGGCATTATTTGATCGGCAATGTCCTGTAAGTTTAATTTGACCTCACCTTGTGTAAATTGATAGCCAAAGGTTGCTTTCACAACACTTGGAATGAGCGCACCAACCACTGTTATTCCAAGAATATTGGCTGCACTTGTTACTTTCTTCAAGCGATTTCCTATTTCGCTGATAAGTTTCGTGCCCTCTCTATGTCCAGCCTTTACAAACAAACGCATACATATTAGTCGAACTATTCCGAAAACTACCCACAATATTAATCCTGCTGGATTCCCCTTAAGAGCAAGATAAGAAGCAATTGAACCTATTATAGTGGTTGGAATCATAAAAAACAGGGTGTCTCCAATACCAGCAAGTGGTCCCATTAAGCCTGTTTTAATAGATGTTACTGCTTCCTTGGCCTTAATTCCTTCTTCACTTTCAATAGCTGTATTTACCCCTAATATCATCGGAGCCATAGTATTATTCGTATTGAAGAACTGGAGCTGATTCAATGATGCTTCTTTCAATTCTTCTTTATTCTCTTGCTTCCCATAAACCGATTCCAATAATGGATAAATGCTATAATAATAACCTAACCCTTGCATCTTTTCATAATTCCAGCCGGCCTGCCCTAGGAAATACCATCTCCAAAAGACACTGTTTAATTCTTTTTGATTATTACTCATCACCCATTCCTCCTACTGGTGTAACTTGTTCTTCTTTCTCTGCTTTCGCAAAAAATTGTAAGTAAATAAGCGCAAGTGCTACCCCAACAATCGCTACTCCAAGTACCGGTACTTTTAGATAGGCTGCTAAGAAGAAACCAATTAACAGAAATGCAAAGTTTGGTTTAATCGGTAAATAACGTAATAAAATTGCTATACCTAATGCTGGTAAAATACCACCCGAAACTGATAATCCTTTCATTAACCATGTAGGAATCCAATCCACAACATCTTGAACAAAATGAGATCCTAGTACAAGTGCTAAAAAAACAGGGATCATTCGCGAAAGAGAAGTTGGTACTATTCCCCAAATATTCATATACGTTGCCTGCTTTGTTTTCCCTTCCTTGACTAGCTTTTCTGCACGATGTTGAAAAAAAGTATTCGTAAAACGGGCTAATACATCTAATTGAACCATTAACAAACCGATTGGTACCGCTAATGTTGCCCCAAACTCTGCACCTTCCCCACTCAATACTGCAAATGTTGTACCAAGCAGCGCACCTGTCATATAATCAGGAATCGATGCTCCGCCAAAATTTCCAACGCCAAGAACAAGAAGGTTTAATGTACCACCAACAATTAGCCCGGTTTGTATATCCCCTAAAATTAACCCTGCAAAAAAACCTGCCATCGTAGGTTTAACAAACCCGAAGGTCGTATTGTTTCCATCATAAATTGCAAATGCAGCATAAAGGGTTAATAAAATTATTTGCCACCATTCAATACCAGCCATATACCATTCCCCTATTCATCTAAATTAGATATATTCATTTCCAACTGACAAAATTCGATTGCTCTTTTTCCTTTTTCCTCTAAAAGTGACAGATCATCCTCTTCGAAATAAAACGCTTCCAAAATTAACGGTAAATTAACACCCGAGATAATTTTTACCTTATCAGCAAGGTTTAATCTCAATGTTTCTTTCACAATTTGGTTATAGGGTGTGCCGCCCTTTAAATCAACAAATGCTAAATATTCCTTTTGTTTATTTATGACCTCATTTTGTAGAAACTGTTGTACATCATTTGTAAAAGTTTCTACACCCAGCTCTGTTAATTCAATTGTTATGAGAGGGTTGAATTCTCCTACTATCATTTGTGCAGATCTTTTCAACCCTGATGCAACGCCTTGATGAGAAAGTATAACAATATTCTTCATTTTTTATCTCCCTAACTAAACGGAATCAATTCTTATATTAAAATAGTCCCAACGTTTGTAACTCTCGATATACTCCACCACTCTACCATTTGCAAGATACGTATGTCTTTTTGTAAAAACAACAGGAGCAGCTTCTTTAAGGTCTATTTGTGCGCAAATTTCATGTGGAGCTGGAAAGATTATTTCGGTTGTTTCCGTAAATTCTGCCTGAAATAGATTAATGCCAAATTTATTTTTTATCATTTCATAAATTGATTTAAAGTTTTCCAGATTTTCAACCTCTTCATTCCCGATGAATTCCGGTAAAATAAAGGTATTTTGCAATATAAAAGCACACCCATCACTATACCGAATTCGTTTTACGGAATAAAAAAGCTCATCTTCTGCAATCCGTAACTCTTTTGCGATCCGTGGGTCTTTCATTAATTCCACTTCTATTACTTTTACATCCTCTTCATCATGCTGAATATTTTCTTTTTCCGTAAATTTAACAATTTTCCCCCGTCTTGCTTTCGATACGAAAGTGCCTTTTCCCTGGTAACGTACCAAATACCCATCATTCACCAACTCTGTAATTGCTTTAATTACAGTGATACTGCTTACATTAAACTCCTTTTTAAGCTCCGACTCACTATAAAACTTATCACCAGGTTGAAATTCACCATTAGTCAATCTTTCCAGCAAACTATTTTTTATTTTTAGGTACTTAGGCATCCTAATCCCCCCGATCCAATTAAAATATGTAAGAGATAACTTAATATGTTAACATGTTAATATATTAAGTTAAGTAAATCTTATTATAATTATCTAATAATTGCAAGCGTAATTAAAAAATAAATAAAATTTTTTTGGTAAAATATTTTCCTTCTCTTGTAGTGTCCTTCCATAACAAAAAAAGCAGCTGTCTCTGGCAGCTGCTTTTTTAAAGGTGTATTCAATTTTAATATAAAACAAGCTAAAATCTTATTTTTGTATAATGAAAGCTCTCTAGTAACGCAAGTATATCTGTGTTTTTTGTAAGTATCCGCGTAAGCAAAGCATTGTTTGTTTTACCCATTCATATTCTTCCTTTAATTCATCATAAGCATATGATGGTATACAAAAAACGTCTAAGCCTTATGGTATAAAGATTTTAGAAGTTTCTTTAAACATTGGAGTCTTAATCATAACATATGAAAAATATCTTTATTCTATTCACCATTTGTATAGATTTAGCAGATTCTTCTAAATTGTCTTTAGCCTATTATAAAGAGATTTTAGTTCTTCTTCAATCTTAGTAAGTCTATTTTCTAAAGGGCGTATATTTCCATTTACATATTCCAATTTTTCTAGATTGTCTTGTACCTGTAAATATTCGTTCTTCAATTCCAAAATTTTATATTCAATGTCTGTTTTATTCATATTCTCGCACCTCCCCCAGAAGAAGATATCGATATATCCTCTTTTTCGCTTAATTTTTGTTCGCACTAATCAATCCCAAACTCTGTTTAAACGCCAGCGATTTAGACATGATTTTATTCAAAGTAATCATAATCCTTTTATCATTTTCTTGTAAAGATAATAGATTGCTTCTTTTGTTTCGTTTTCAGCTATATTTTAAAGTATTTTCTCTTTTTATCGGATTGCTATTATTCCTCTCTATATTTTCTATTAAGTCTTAAATAGTATCTAAATTGATTGATCATCCTTAGGTATTGTTTACCGTGCTTAAACAAATGCACCCAATTATTTAAGCACAACCTTTATAGTGAAGAAAACAATTGTATAAAAACCAAATTAAAAACCACAATAATTTAATGAAGAAAGGTGGTGTGATAATGAAACATGTTAAAGCTTTTGCGATAAAATTTCTTTCAACACTTGTTCTATTATCGTTAATTTTAATGATTCTATTTAATTTGCCATTTACAAATGTCTTCATGATTACGGTTGTATTAGGAGTTTTAGCATACATTATTGGCGATTTACTTATTCTTCCGCGCACCAATAATCTAGTTGCTACCCTTTCGGATTTCGGATTAGCTTTCTTTGTTATATGGCTAATGAGTGAAAATTTCACATATAGAGGGAATACGGTTATGATATCGTTAATTGCCTCTATAGGCGTTTTAATTTTCGAATACTTCTTTCATAAGTACCTTATTCAAAACTTTATACAGGAAGCAAAATCCAATCCACGACAGGAAAAACTGCAGTTTCAAACTGAAATGGCTGAAGAATTTCATCCAAACTCAAAAGCAGATAATGATGAATCTTAGTATTACTTTTTTATCCCCAAAAACATCCACTCTGATTTTTGAGTGGATGTTTTTTCTTTTTCAATACTTTATTCCAATCATATGGATAGTTCCCTACCTTTAGCATTACGTTCCCTTCAGCCTATTATAAATCTTTTAAGTTTATCTCTCCAAGTATATAATTCACCTGCAATTATTTTAGTATCTAATCCGCAGCTTAGCAAAATTCTCTAACTCTGGTTGTGTAAACTTGATATTCTGCCCTTGCCTAAAAAAATTACAAAAGCGGTATATTACTTTCTTTACAAGCAGTAATAATAGCATCATTCCAAACAGATACTTGAACTTCGCCAATATGTGCTTTCTTTAACAGAAACATCATTAATCTCGATTGGCCTATCCCGCCACCGATTGTATACGGAAGTCTTTTATTTAGTATGCCTTGGTGATATTCTAGATCTTTCCGATTTTCATTCTTTGAGCATTTTAATTGTTGCAAAAGTGTCTTCTCATCCACACGTATCCCCATAGAAGATATCTCGATAGACTTTTCTAACAGAGGATACCATAAAATAATATCTCCGTTTAGATTCCAGTCATCATAATCAGGCGAACGTCCATCATGCTTGATACCAGATAACAATTCCCCTCCAATCTTCATAATGAAAACTGCCCCAAACTCCTTGGCTATTTCATCTTCCCGCTGTTTTGGTGTTAGAGATGGATATATATCCTCAAGATCTTGTGTCGTAATAAAATGAATATTTTCTGGCAGTGTGGGTTCGATACGAGGATATAACGTATATAAGAAATCTTCCGAAGACTTTATAGCACTATAAATTTTTTGGACCTCTAATTTTAGAGTCGCTAACTGACGTTCATCGAAGCTGATAACTTTCTCCCAGTCCCATTGATCAACAAACATAGAGTGTAGATTGTCTAAAACCTCATCTCTCCTAATTGCATTCATATCAGTGTATAACCCTTCACCATAACTAAATCCATACTGTCCTAGGGCCATTCTCTTCCACTTGGCCAATGATTGAACTATTTCTATTTGTGAATGTTCCACATCCATTGCATTAAAAGTAACAATGCGCTCTACTCCATTTAAATTATCATTAATACCACTTCCTGCCTTTAATATAATCGGGGCGGAAATCTTTGTTAAATTTAACTCTTTAGAAAAGTGATTCTCAAAGTGATGTTTTAATTTATTTATAGCGATTTGGGTTTCGATAAAGTTCAAATTAGGTTGATATATACTTGGAACAATAAGTGATTCATTCATAGAAAAGTACCTCCATTTATATCTAGGGTTGTTCTTTATAATTGGGTTTTTATTCTGTTTACTATATGATGGAATCCTCCAGTTGATATCCGCTCCTGCCTAATTATTGATTCAGAGGATTAATTCCCCTTAACACTTGCCAGTTAAGACATAATTCGATACAGATTACTAAAGGAACTTGTATTAGAAAAGATCCGTTAACTATGCTAATTATTTCAACAAAAGAGACTGCTAAAAAAGCAATCTCTCCGAAAAATTGTTTACCTATAACTCCTTTATACCGAATGGTTTGCTCTGTTAACCAATTAGAATCCTCACTAGCTAGAAAGTCTTAGATTAATAGAATTAACCGGACTCCTTCTTTTCCTTCTTAACCTTAAATAAGGTATAATAAAGAAAACATCTAATCCCTTATGTATCAGCGTTTTAGACGTTTATTATTAGAAATTTTTGAAGCTTGAGTTTCAGTAATAAAATGATTCATATCATTTTACATTCTTTTAACGAGGCAACTATAACATCCTGGTTTAGCGTAATGAATGTGAATATATGCTACTTCTTCATTATCAAATACATCATCTATCATTTCCCTCACATTCACACCTTCTGTAACCCTAGCATCTACTAACATTGCGTCAATATTGTAACCGCGTAAAGAAAGAAGCCTATGATATATGATATCCGGAATTTCATTTACATCTAACATAGCGGTAGTTGCTTCTTTTCGTATAAATATGGGTCCATTTGCTTTATAAGGTGAATTAACAAAATGATATTGGTAATTCAATAATATAACTTCTTCTCCTATTTCTGCATCCTTCAAGCTTACCCTGCAAGGAAATCCAGGCTTCTTATCTGCTATCATTTTGACTGCTCCAATATTTATTAGTTCTTCTTCATCCATTAAGAATAGGTCATTAAACTCATTATCTTGTAACGCAATGAATTGAAAATTATTTCTCATATACTTATCTCCTTCAGTTTAAATTTATCTAGAGGGAATAATGCATTATATGTAATAACTACCATATAAACACTTCATTCTATATTCTTTTGGTGTTAAGCCTGTTCTCGTTTTAAAAATCTTGTAAAAATTAGACATACTTTGAAAGCCAGCTTCAAAGGCGACTTTCGTAATTTCTGTATCTGTACGAGTCAACAACCTAGTTGCTTCTTTTAATCTCAACTCAATTAAGTATTCAGAAATTGTCTTGCCATAATACTGTTTAAAAAGTCTAACTAGATGATTATTACTCACCCCAAGCATCGGTGCTATTTTCTTAGTTTCAAAAGATTTACTGTAGTTGTTAGAAATTAGTTCTTTTACTCTCTCTACCAAATCTTTATTTGGGTCGTAAATTGTTTCACTAAGATCTGGTCTACACATTTTACATGGTCTAAACCCATTCTTTAGTGCATCCTTTATGGAATCGAAGAAAATAATGTTCTTCTGCAAGGGTGTCTTGGCTTTACAGGATGGCCTACAGAAGATTCCTGTTGTAATGACTGCATAGTAAAACATGCCATCATAATAATTATTACAGGTACTCACTGCTTTTCATTTTTCTTCCCAAATCATCCATTCATTACCTCCTATCTTTTACTTCCTTTATTTATTATATATCTGTTATAGCAGAAACTTCTTCCTGTTTTTAACCAACCTATTTTTATTTAGATAAGATCAATAATATCGGAACAAATGTATAAATCCATCATATTCTTTATTCTCTTCTATTTAAAATTCCAACAATTTTGACTAACATATCTCATTTTTTAACGAATTGATTTTAATAACAAGCTGTTAATATTTTTTATCCTTCTCTTTTAGTCATGTTTACATATTAGGACTTATAGTGATACAGCCAAAATACGCATAAAAATAGGTCATAAAATCATTTATTCCACATTACAATCGGTGAAAAAGTTCACGTTTTTCCAAACTAAAAGTTTATCCTTCTAGTAAACGGAAATAATAATGTTAATAACTATTAAATGGAGGAGTTAAAGTGGCCGAAAACGCTAATTATAAGGAAAAATTACCACCTAACACCGAATCTTATTGGACTAACACTATTCATTTACCTGAGTACCCCTGCCTTGAGGATGACATGCAAGTTGATGTAGCTATTGTTGGTGGCGGAATTACAGGCATTACTTCCGCCTATCTGTTGGTAAATGAAGGTCTGAAAGTTGCTATAATCGAAGCAGACAAATTACTGAACGGAACAACGGGACATACCACAGCTAAAATCACTGCCCAGCACGATTTAATTTATGATGAATTAATCCGCTATGCTGGGAAAGACACGGCAAGATTATATTATGAGGCGAACACCGATGCTTTAGAATTCATTCAAGAAACGGTTAATAAGCATCAAATTGATTGTGATTTCACTCATCAAGATGCCTATGTGTATAGCACAACAGAGGAATATGCGCGTAAACTAGAAAAAGAAGCAGAAGCCTATGAGGAGCTTCATATTGAAGGCAAACTTATAAACAAACTTCCTTTCGATTTAGAAATATATAATGCACTTGTTATGGAAAATCAAGCACAATTCCATCCACTTAAATACTTGGCTCATCTTACCAAAATAATCACCGAAAAAGGAGGATACATCTTTGAAAATACAACAGCTGTAAATATCGATACTGGCGAACACCCCGCAGTTCTTACCCGTGGAGGAGCACGAATTACAGCGAAATATGTTCTTGCCTGTTCTCATTTCCCTTTTTATGAAGGTGCTGGACTTTATTCTACAAGAATGCATGCAGACCGTTCTTATATTATTGCTGCAAAAGCAAAAACAGACTATCCAGGTGGTATGTATATTAGTGCAGATGAGCCGAAAAGATCTCTACGCTATGCAATAATTAATGGAGAAGAAATGATTCTCATTTCTGGAGAAAGTCATAAAACAGGACAAGGTGGAGAAACATTGAAGCATTACGAGGCCTTAGAGACTTTTGGTCAAAAAGTATTCGGAATTGAGAATATTACCTACCGATGGTCAGCGCAAGATCTAACTACTCTGGATAAAATTCCATATATTGGCGAAATTACTTCCGGTCAAAAAAATATTTTAATCGCTACTGGATACCGGAAATGGGGAATGACAAACGGAACTGCAGCTGCGCTTTTATTCCGAGATACCGTACTTGGTAAAAAGAACAAGTACCAAAAATTGTATTCTCCTTCTCGTTTCAATTTGAATCCAAGTCTAAAAAATTTCTTAACGCAAAATGCGAACGTTGTCAGTCACCTAATTAAAGGAAAGTTGGAAATTCCTCAGAACGATATTAATAACCTATCCCATGATGAGGGAGCTGTTATTGAAATTAATGGGCACAAAAAAGGAGCGTATAGAGATAAAGAGGGTAAGCTTCATATTGTCGATACAACTTGTACGCACATGGGGTGTGAGGTTGCATGGAATGATGGTGAACGATCTTGGGATTGCCCGTGCCATGGTTCTAGGTTCTCGTATACAGGGGAAGTGCTTGAAGGACCCGCTGAAAAGCCATTAAAAAAATATGATTATAAAATGACCGATAACCTTACCTCAGAAGACTCCGGTTATTAACAAAACTAGGGTGAAAACAGCTAAACGATCTTCAGTTGTTTTTACCTACTTTTTTTATTTAGCTTCCTATTAATTTTATTCTCACTCAGAAGTAATCTTAGTTTTCTATCAAACTCGTATAATGAACATATCATTAAATTTAGTAATATAGCTTTACTATATCAAAAAACAGCCTAGTTTATTGACAAAATCACCCATTAATTCAAGGGTGATTTTCTTTTATTATTGAATAAATACAAATGTCAGTTAGCCTGCTACCATCCGCAGATAAATCATCATTTCTTAAGGTTCCTTCTAATTTAAAACCTAGTTTTTCTGGAATTGAACGACTTTTAACATTTGTTGATTCACATCTTATTCCAATCCTGCTAAATTTGAGTTGTTGAAAGCCATGATTAATTAACGCTCTTACTGCTTCTGTCATATATCCATTGCCAGTATATGTTGTATTAATCCAGTATCCAATTTCACATTTAGCAATCTTCCAATTAATTCCGTGAAGGCTAGCAGTTCCAATAAATTCTTTAGTTTCCTTATGAAAGATAAGATAACGAAAGCTTTCTCTTTTCAGAAAATCAATATGGGCATTTCTCAAGATAATTTCAATTTCATCCACAGTAGGAATTGTTTGGAATAAGCTTAACCATTGCTTTAACTCATGAAATGAATCCTTTATAGCATGAAATACGACATCCCCGTCACCAGCTTGATGTGGTGCTCGAAGAATAAGTCTATCTGTTTCGATTCGTAACGGAATATCTAATAAAATGGGATTTATATAAATTCCCCCTATAATACTTAAATTATGATTGTATTTATTATATTCTTTGTGTAACTAACTATCCCTGGTAGTACCAGAACAAAAAAGAAGCATAAAAGATATAGATTAAATAGCGTACACTTTTCAGGATTCCTTTCGGGCAGTTAATGAAAGTTCTAGTCTAGGATATCCGGCAACTTTATAACAGAGGTTATTAGAAACTGCAAAAGTTAAAAAAATTATATTTTTAAATTAGACTGACCTAGCCAAATGGGGCAGCCTATGTTTTTTCGTTATGATCCTCATAAATTGTTCTACATGTTCTGTTACTTCTTTGAAACCTCTCTAATTTTACATTCGAATGAAAAGACTCAATGACTGTGTTTTCCCAATAGTCCCTCGGCGTGACATACTAATGACTAAATTTTTTCTTTAATCCTATTTTTTGATATGTATAAGAAGCGTAGACGCTGCATTGATCAGAATGGATAATTATGCCTTCATGGTTTGCTCGTATTTCTATCGCTTCACCCAAGGGGCAATCACCAAAATGGATGATATAGCTTATAAGCTACGATTTATTTATTAAGCAAGTCAATAATCATTGAAAACCACTTTTATTTCCTGCCTGTCCAATTACTATTTCTAGACAGAGAAAATTTAATCATTTTTCTTTTTGATAAAATCGGCGGGCTTTAGCTCGATTGCCGCAATCAGCCATTGAACACCAGCGGCGGCTCCTGTTCCGACTCGTATCAAAAAATAACCATCCACAAGAATCTCCCTCACATTTTTTGACTCGTTCTAAATCGTTTTTAGAAACAAGTAAATCAACAGCAGATTGCAAAATTGGAGGCAGCATAGTGTCCAAGTTTTCCTCGTTATCCATGAACTTCAATGTGTAATGATCCTTTTCCTGGATTACACGCAAAGTTTGATAGAATTTACTTACAGATTCATTGAAACATTCAAGGTCAAGCGGTTGTGGCGGTGTCCCCTTTGAAACGGACTTGAAGATTCGATACATGACTTCCCGCATTTCGATAGTCTGCTTTAGAACTTCTCCCGCTTCAGACGGTTTCTCCTCAGCCTTTAAAAGAAGTACTTTTGCTTGTTGCTCGGTCAAGACGTCAGCATGGATGCACCAATCGACTATTTTAGCGTAACTCGTAAACCAATCCCGCCTTTTCTCATCACTTTCACGCCAACTGACGGTATTGATAAAATCCATACACAAACGTTCTCCGACCATCATATAAGAATTCATTTCCGACATATTCAAAGCTCCTTTACTATAACTATCATAATACAAATTGACAGTTAGAATCAACCCAGCTATAATTTAACCATCAAAAGTATTTTTGATGGTTAAACACTAAATTTAGGAGGTACTGAGATGGACAATCCGATGTTGGTAGCTGTTAGAACATTGTTGAAGGAAACATATGATGGACCTGAAAAAAACGCAAGCTGGTACACAGAAGCAAAACCTGGTAGTGGTTTATTCGGAACACTTGAAAAGATATCGGCAGAAGATGCTTCATTACCTGTCAACGGTACGACAATCGCCGCACAAACAGATCATACACGCTATTACTTATGGGTTGCGAACTCTTACTTAAATGGGGAAGTACCCAGTAAGGACTGGGGAGCATCATGGAAAATCACAACCGTTGATAAAATCACATGGGCTCAATTTACTGACGAACTTCAACAAGAATACACAAAACTAATAAAAAAGATTGATTCTCTTCGCTCCTTAGATAAACAAACATCAAATGGTTTGTTGGGGGCGCTCGCTCACTCCGCCTACCATCTCGGATCAATACGACAGATGATAAAATCGATTAAAGTCCCAAACCAAACATAATTCAGAAAAAAGCCTGTCACTAAAGAGACATATGTATCCCTTAGTGACAGACTCTTCCAAAAAAGTAAAGGTATTTAATCTAGTCTTCTTTAAAATATTCAAGCCGCTATAATTTTCATGTATCATACTAGGTTTATTTAGAAAATATTTTTGTCATGTAATATTCGCTTTGCAATATTAGCCGCCTTTTTTCCATTGGCTTTTCCAGTTTTATTTTGAATATTTATCGAAAAATAATAACTATAGCCATCTTTTTTCACAAAGCCAACAAACCAACCATTTATTTCTTTTCCATTGATTGTACCAGTTCCTGTTTTTCCATATAGCTGTGCCTGCTTTTGTTCATCTATGAAAATAGCATTATTTACTGAACGAATATTTTCCTCTTTAAAGCCCAATTTATTTTCTTCTAATGCAAATAATAATTGAACTTGCTCAATTGGAGAAATTTTCAAAGAAGATTCCATCCAATAGTTATCTATATTACCTGACAGATTTTCATTCCCGTAGTTTAGTTTGTGAAAATAACTTTGTAGCTTTTTCTTCCCAACTTCACGATCAAGTTGTTGAAAATACCAGTTAACAGAATTTTCCAAAGCGGTTGATAAATTCTGATTGGTATTCCATTTTTCAAAAGGATATGCCGTTCCATCCCACAATTGCTCGTTGCTTGTAGTGGAAATTACATTCGTTTCTAAAGCGAATAATGCAGAATAAATTTTATATGTGCTATTTGGGGAAACCCTCTGTTCACTCATTTCACGATTATATATTTGATATTGTTTTTTGATAGGATCATATAGAACAAAACTACCCTTATACCCATTAAAATAAGAACTAAGATCTTCATAAGTAACATTTTTCTCATTAAAATGATACTTATCGTCTGAACTAGCGAGTGCAGAGGAAAGCGAAGTAAAGAGTAACACAACCATTGCCAATAGTGCATAAATAACTTTACTCTTCCATTTTAGTAATGGAGAATCCACTCTATAGTTAGCTATACTCTGAATTCGTCGTTTAAGTTGTTCTTTCGTTCCTCCTATTCCAGTGGAAAACTGTTTATATGGTCGGTTAAACTTTTTATCCGCAAAATGAATGATTGTATAGCCATATTCGGTGTATCTACTTTCATCCAAAAGACTTAGAACAGAAGCATCACATGCTAACTCTCGATCGATTCGCATTTTTTTTAAAGCCAGCCATACTAATGGATTAAACCAATAAATAATTTGAACTAACCACATTAGGTAATTAACGAAACTATCTTTACTTTTTTGATGGCATAATTCATGTAAAAAGACATATTTTATTTTACTTAACGAGAATTCTTCTTTTGTTTTTTGGGGTAAAAATACATATGGCTTCCACAATCCTAATGTAATAGGAGAGTTAATAAGCGCGGTCTCCCGTAAAATTATTTTTCTTTTTACCCCGACAATCTCCTTGCACTCTTCTAACAATTCATTTATATTTTGATCTTTAATGCTCGTAGATGACTTTTTAATTTGCCTAATTTGATAAATTGCATAAATGGCACTCGCAATGAAAACCATGATGCCAATGATCCAAATTACAAAAAAGAACTGTTGAAAAAATTCTGTATTTGTTTTATTCACAGAAATAGAGAAATCATTCAAAAAATCATGATTGGATGTCTGTGAAATGTCCAAACCACTGAACGTTTGATTGCCCCTAGTTATCTCTTTCTCGTTGAATAGTAAGTTTTGCATATATTGAAATATTTCTTGAAACCGTAAAAAATCCCATGGAATCACGCAAGTAATTATTGGAGCAAAAAGAAAATACCAAATTTTATAATGTGATTGCTGGGATAACTGGTTGTAAAATACTCTTTTGCTTAACAGAATTATTAAAATAAGGAGGGATACAACAAGCGTACTTAATAATAACCGGGTTACAACCATTATTTTTCCCCTTCTTTCTTATCCCTCTCAGCTAAGATGCTCTTTAGTTCTGAAATGTCTTCCTTTGATAGCTGTTCATTTTCAATAAAATTTAATA
The DNA here is from genome assembly GCF_050971705.1 of Niallia sp. M35. Taxonomy (NCBI): domain Bacteria; kingdom Bacillati; phylum Bacillota; class Bacilli; order Caryophanales; family Bacillaceae; genus Niallia; species Niallia sp. M35. The sequence continues at coordinate 344,953 of NZ_JBPCEP010000001.1, read as the reverse complement.
CCATTGAGTTTAATGTACCACCAAAAAATTGTTTCAGGAAAGATTTACTTTTCTGTTCCACATATTCGTTCTCTTTAACAAGTGATGTATAAATAAATGCTCTGCCATCTTTTCTTGTTTGTAATACTTTTTTCTTCACTAGACGTACAAGCATTGTATGAATTGTATTCGGCTTCCAATCGCTATTTTTTAATACTTTCTCCACGATTTCAGGAGTGGAAATCGGTTCATAGTTCCAGACTACCTTCATCACTTCATATTCAGCTTCAGAAATTTGCGGAATTTCCTTCATCATGACCCTCCTGCTTTTACATTTGTAGTATTTATTATAGCAGGTTGACCCAAATTATTAAAGCATCAGAAGGACTGAAAATATTCATACAACTCATCAATGAATGATTTATTTAATTGAGTAGCCGAACCACCTTTTGAATAGTGTTCCACTAATGAAAGTAAAAGAAACTGATCATTCCCTGTATCAAAAGCTAGTAAAAAGCTATTTTCATCCCCTTTCTCTCCTTGGTTCATCTTTAATTCAGCGGTACCCGTTTTGGCTGCTAACTGATACTGTTGATTATAGAGTAGATGAGCCGTTCCATTTGGGTTGCTCACAACAGCTTCTAAAAAGGTTCTCATTTCATTTGCTGTTGAAGGGGTAATCGCTGATTTAGTTTTTGGCCTGCTATTGTCTTCTAGCAATCTCGGATAAACGATTTTTCCTTCGTTTTGGAAAACAGAATACATGGCAGCTTGTTGAATAGGTGAAAGTAATAATTCTCCTTGTCCATATCCTGTATCAGCAAGAAGGATATCTGAATTAAATGTCCTGTGATTTGAAATTTGCGCTGGATTCATTGCGATTGGTAAATCTAATTCCTCGCCAAAGATAAATTTATCCAGCCCATTTCGAAACGTTTTTTCTCCCAGTTCTAACGTTTCTTGAGCAAAATAAATATTATCGGAATAAATAAGTGCCTTTCTCATATCGACATGTTGTACATTAGAAACACGAGTAACGGAATACCCTCCCCAAGATTTATCCTTTTGCCAACTAAACCCATTTATTATTCTTCGCTTTTCTGGATATGTCACACCCGCATCAATCCCGATACTAGCTGTAATCGTTTTAAAAGTGGAGCCTGGAGCATAAGCTGAAGCAAACCTTGAAAGAAATGGCTTGTTTTCATCCTTAGCATATTTATCATATTCATTCTGTGATATGCCACGAACCATTTTGTTCGGATCGTATGAAGGAGAGCTAACTACAGCATAAAGACCACCTTCTTTCGGATTCATGACTACAGTAGAACCTGGATTTTCTTTCAAATGATTGTATGCCTCCATTTGAATATAAGCATCAATGGTTAGTTTAATATCTTTTCCATCTATTTTTTCAGCTTTTTGAATTGTTTGCTTGGTTTTGCCATTTTCATCGACAATCAGAATTTCTCCACCATCTATCCCACGCAGCTCTTTATCAAGAGCTCTTTCTAATCCGGCTTTCCCTATCATGTCTCCTTCTTTCAAATCAGAATTTTTATCTAAATCTTCCCTTGTTACTTCTCCGATATAACCAATTAAATGTGCCGCAGCTTCTTTTAAAGGGTAATAACGGAGGTTCGTATTTTGATAGGAAATCCCAGGTATGACTTCCGCATTATTGGCTTCGATAATTTTAAGAGGAACAAATAGGTTATCCTTTACCCATCCTTGTTTCAGTTTTTGTTGAATCTCTTCTATAGATATATTTAATTGTTTGCTAATGTTTTGCAGTCGCTTCGTTTTTTCATTTCCTTTGAGTAAGTCTTTCGGAACAATCCCTGCCTCCTTAAAGTTTTCATTCACGGCAATGCCATTGCCAAGGCGATCTTTAATTTCTCCACGTTCTGCTCTCCATTGATGAAAAGCTACCTTATCTTTTCCCTCCATATTAGGAAAAATTAATGAAGGGTCCCATTTTATCAAATACTGATCTCCTGATTTGATAATCCTTGCTTGGTAATTAATTTTATCTAATCTACCTAAAGGAGTTGTTAAGCTTAATTGATAGGTTAACTCTTGCTCATTGCGATTAATTCTTTTTAGGTCCATATTGGATGCGTGAATCCCATCAATATTAATTCCATTAAATATATGATCATATTTGTCGATCACTTCCTTCAACGTATAACCTAATGAGTCGTATGAGTCTTTTTCGAGAACTTCTCCTAATTTTTCATACTCTTTGTTCACTAATATTTGAATAAAGGCATTAGCAGCTTTTTGTCCTTGGCTATTCTCACTATTATTCGTAATCATATATAGACTTAAACTGATAATCCCAGCTAAAGAGATCAATATCAATATGATATAGGGTCTGATTCTTCTCTTTTTTCTTTCTACTCTGCTACTCAACTCTCTTCCCCTCATTTCCTTGCACTTAATTACTACATTTGTAGTAATTAAGGTAAATTAAACACAATAATTATTCAGAATCATACCGCTTTTCCTTTAGTTCAAAGTAAGCTTTAAACACATCATTCGCTATTTCTAAATTAACATGTGATTGGTCTGTTCGTAACCAAGGGACAGTGACAGAAACAGCAATTTCCGGGTGATCATAAGGTGCATACCCTCCAAATGTAATATTCCAGAGCATTAGGCCTTGGCTATGTGGTAACGGGCCATTATATAACGCCTGTGCAGTCCCTGTTTTCCCAGCAATCTTATATTCTTTGTTCTTTATTCCATATCCGGTTCCAAGTGGCTCATTCACTACTTGCTTAAAGCCAAGCTGCACACGTTTAATCCACTCTTCCTTCATGTCAATTTTATTGTACACCTTTGGTTCCATTTCCTGAATAATAGGTCCCAATTCATTTGCTTGGTTAGGTTCACGTACTTCCTTGGCAATATGCGGCTGGATTCGATATCCCCCATTTGCAATAGTGGAAATATATTGGACAATTTGCAATGGAGTATATGTATCGTACTGCCCAATCGCATAGTCTAATACTTTTCCGGATTCAGGAGGAATTTGACCGCCACCATAACCACTGTGTTCACCAGGTAAATCAATTCCTGTTCTTACTCCTAGCCCAAATTGAGAGAAATTGTATCTGAATGTTTCAATCGCAGACACTTTATCAATACTTAATAGTCCATTGGGAATATAGGTTTGCTGTCCACCTAATTTCATGGCCGTTAAAAACATATATCCATTAGAAGATCGTTTCAATGCATAAAGATCATTAATTGGACCGAATCCTGTCTTATTCCAAGATTTTTTTGCATTCGTTCCTAAAAATTTTAAAGGTCGATCATTAAGTACCTCACCTGGAACAATTGCACCTGTTTGATAACCCGTTAATACAGTAGCTCCTTTCACAACTGATCCCATTTCATATGAGGTCGTTATATTTCCTAATGCAAAATCATTTACTTCCGTTTTACCTGTTTTTTTATTTTGCTCAAATTGTTTTCCCGCCATGGAAAGAACTTCACCGGAATACGGATTCATAACAGTAACAAATGTTCGATCGAGATAAGGCTCACCAATTCTAGCTTTACCTATTTTTTCTGCAATTATCTTTTCAATCTCCCGCTGTAAATCGATATCAATTGAAAGGATTAAATCATCACCTCGTTTTCCTTCTTGCACAACTTCAGACTCTAATATATTTCCGTTTTTATCGATTATGTTTTTGATTTTTTCTTTCTGCCCTTGCAATACATCCTCATATTGATTTTCAATATAACTTTTTCCTACTCGATCATTTCTGCTATAGCCTCTTGCTAAATAATAATCAATAGAATCTTTAGGCAAGCCTTCTTTAGAAGAGGAGACTTTACCAATGACTGAGTCTAAAGTTTCATTCCCTTCTGTATCTTTATAAAGATTATAGCGATCCCAATCTATCGTTGTATCAACACCAGGCAGGGAATCTAAATTTTCACTAATCATTGCAACTTCTTTAGTTGTAGCATCTTTTTTGATAATCTGTGGTGTTAACGGATATCCGCTACTCATTTCACGATAAATAGCTAATACTTCTAGTTCTTGCTTAGTAAATGAGTTTACTTCTTTACTTGTTATACGGTCTAAGGTTAGCTGATAAATTTTTGTATCGTAATGTTCATCATGTTTAAGCTTTTTCTTGTCAGCTACAGTAATTTTCGCTTCTGCTTCATTTGGGTGTTTTATCATCCAGTAATCTTTTTTATCTCTTTCTGTTATTGCTTTTAAATCCTCTTTAGAATCCTTTTTAATAAATATCGCTAGCTTTTCTGCAATTTTTAACATTTCTTCAGTTTTACTATTTTGTGCTCTTGTGAACGTTATGGCGTTAGACGGCTTATTCCCTACAATTAACTTCCCATTTCGATCTAATATTTCCCCACGCGGCATAGCAATTTTTACAGTTACATTCTCCTTTCTGTCAACTTCCCGCTTATAGTCCTCTCCATTTACTATTTGCACAATTCCAAGCCTTAAAATAAGAAGCGAGAACAGCAAAAAAACAATTAAAAATAATATATTTATTCGGAAGGAGGAAACAAATGGCTTTGTCCTCTCTTTTTTTTTCTTCAACGGCAGCCTCCCTTTCATAACAATGAATATACGTATTTTGACATTTGTTCTTCCATATTGGATATAGATTCTCTTTTCTCTAAATACTACATTTGTAGTTTTTAAAACTAAAAAAATTATTTAAAATAATTCGTTAGTCATTTAATGATCATAAAATTCTATAATTAGCTTATTTTCTATATTTAGATTTTTTAAAATTACATTCATCACTTCCCATCTTTTACATTTGTAGTATTTACTATAACATGACTCTTCAAATGATTAAAGTACTTTAATCTATAAAATTTTCGTTAGCTGTATGCTTATTATTTGAAAGGAATTAAGTCTGTTCATCCACATGGACAGCATTTAAACGACATTTAGCTCTTTAAGCTCAGTATCCACTTGTTGATGTAAAGCCGCATTGGTTTTATCTATTTTCAAGAAGAATTTCTCTTTTCTATCCTACAATAACTCCGTTTTACTATTCTAGATTGCTTTAAATCATCCTTCTTGCGCTATACTACACCCCGTTCGTACAAGAACAAAAAAGAAGCATTATCCCTTATTGGATTAATGCGCCATAGTAATTCTTTTATCTAATCTAAATAAAACACTTATACTTTATAGTAAATATCGTTGACTTACAAATATGCCGTTGCTGGGTCATTATTTAGCTCTTCAATTGTTATAAAATCAAAACGAACTTCTTGTTCTCTTCCTTGAGGACTGCAAGCATAGACTCCTGCTAAAATAGTTGAATTTTCTGCCACATCTAAGTGGGCAATTCTAATTTGGTTCCATACTTCCCCGTCCCATGAAAAATCCACATAACAATTTTGTCCAATTTTGGATATACGGTAATATATTTGAACTTCTTCACAGTCTACATATTGAGTAGACCAATCGGAATAGCCCTTATTAGTGACAACTGCACCCAGCTTGCTTAACCCATCTGGAATGTACTCTAGAGAAGTTTTCACCCATACCTCTTCCGAAAATCGAATCATCAGTCCAGCTTGGTCATATTTAGATTTTGGAATAGCTTTAACTCTTGTTGTCATTCTGAAATTCTTGTTAGTTTTGGTAAAGAGAAAATGGCCATTATCTACTTCAAAACCGTAGTGAGTTTTTTGCCAATAATCGGTTTCTTGATCTGTTTCTAAAACAAGTTGGGAAGATTTCGTGTCTATAAACCATTTCTTTGGTTCACAACGCCACTCCAGATTTTCATTCAAACTCTTATCTGCAAAATCCTCATATAATATCCAATTTTTATGCTTCAATGATTCCCCTCCTAAATAAAATCGAATCTTATAATTACATAAATCAAATTTTATTAATTCTTAACTATATTAGGTTCTCTTTTGCCTATAACTTACAATACTCCTATAACTGCCATTCCCTTATTTGTTTAGCAAAGACTACAAAAGCATAATATTATATTTTATCTTAAATATCCTCCATTATTAATATCAAATGTGGCACCAGTATAATGTTTAGCTTTATCTGATAATAAAAAAACAACCGTATTAGCCACATCTTCCGGTAAGACAGGCTTATCAATAAGCTGGTGGCTTAGATATGCCTCTTTTCTCCAATTCGGTATTGTATCCATCATAGATGTATCTACCATCGTGGGTGCAACGGCATTAACTCGAATATACGGTGAGAAATTCATGGCACAGCTTTTAGTTAACCCTATTATGGCAGCTTTGGAGAGCCCGTAAATTGCATCTGAACTGCCTTCCATGCCTGACACGGAAGACATATTTACGATTACTCCATTTGACTTGCTTTCCATCAATTTCTTACCAAACATTTGCGAAAAATAAATAAATCCCTTTACATTTACATCTAAAACTTTATCAATTTCATTTACTTGATAATCCAAGATATTTTTAGCTAAATAAATTCCTGCATTATTGACCAAACCATCTATATCAGAATGCTCTTTATCAATATATACAAAAAATTTATGAACCTCTTCATAGTTACTTATATCCAAATGATACGTATGTAGATCATAGCAGTCACCCATTGACTGTTTCAAGCTATGCAAGGAGTGTTTATTAATATCGCAAGCAATGACGGAAGCACCTTCATTTAAACATTTTCTGACGCTTTCCTTTCCAATCCCAGAGGCTGCACCTGTTATTATAACTTTTCTATTTTCGAGCATTTTTTAACACTCCTTTCTTTCAATATTTTTATTAACTAATATTTCATTGTAATTATTACTATCATAAACTATTTGGTTATTAAGATATACTATAAGGGTCGATTAGAAACCTTTCTTTCCAAGTGAATCATCTATGTTTATGTTTTATAAGCTGTCAAATGCATATTCCCCTGATTGACGTAATCTCCATAAAAAATCCCTCCAATAAACTTCTGCTTGGAGGGATCTATCTAAGTATATTAATTTCATTAATAGTTAGCTGAACTTAAGAACAATGGGACCTATTCCCTTTTAGTGATGAAACCCATTATTAGACTTTGAATCATGTGGCATGGGTCCGTCTAGAGAATCTAAAAAAGCAACAGCTTGTTTGAGATTCATCATAAACAAATGCGCGAGATCCATGGAAAATCCATTGCGAACCACAATGCGCATTATCGTCACTTCTTCCATATCTGGAGGCAATGGATAGGCGGGTACTTGCCAGCCGAACACGCGTAATTGTCGCGATAAATCATAAAGATTCCAGTTCAATGTATAACCATCTTTGAGTCGCCAAGCAAAAACTGGAATATCCGAACCATCAGATAAAAGTTCGAACGGTCCCATCTTTTGAATAGCCTCACTTAGAAAAAGAGCGACTTTCTGAGAAGCCCTTTGAACTTCATAGTAGCCACTTTTCCCTAAACGCAGGTAATTATAATATTGAAGGAGCACCTGTGCGCCAGGACGAGAGAAATTTAAGGCGAAAGTCGGCATGTTCCCACCTAAATAAGAGACACGAAAGATGAGATCCTCAGGGAGATCTGCAGCTTCCCGCCAAATTATCCAGCCAAGCCCAGGGTATACTAACCCATATTTATGTCCAGATACATTGATTGATTTCACTCTTGGCAATTGAAAATCCCAAACTAAATCTGGTTGAAGAAACGGCGCTATAAATCCTCCAGAAGCCGCATCTACATGAATGGGAATGTCAATACCCGTTCTTTTTTGTAAATCATCCAACGCTTTTGCAATAGCAGCAACCGGTTCGTAAAGCCCTCTATAGGTCTCACCGAGGATTGGAACCACACCAATTGTATTTTCATCCACTGCGGCGAGGACCCCTTGAGGATCTAATAAGGGATGATCAGGGTTAACCTTCACATAACGTGGTTCAACCTCCCAATAGTTCGCGAATTTTTCCCAAACAACTTGAACAGCAGAACTAAATACAATATTGGGACGCTCCACCGATTTCCCTTTGCTTTTGCGTATGTTCTGCCAGCGTCTCTTTAACGCAAGCCCTGCGAGCATACAGGCTTCCGATGAACCAGTTGTAGAAACACCCATCGTCGTAAGTGGGTTGGGCGAATGCCAGAGGTTGGCTAAAATGCGGACACATCGCTCCTCAATTTCGGCTGTCTGTGGATATTCATCTTTGTCAATCATATTCTTATCGAATGATTTAGTATATAAGTGCTCTGCAGCTGGTTCCATCCATGTGCTAACAAATGTGGCAAGATTTAAGCGAGCATTGCCATCAAGTGCAATTTCATCATGGACGATTTGATAGGCTATTTCTGGTAACATGCCTTTATCAGCCATGTGGAAACGCGGAACGTCCGATTCCCCTTCACGGGCAAATAAAGGATTTACCGATAATTCATGCGGCAGCTCCATTTGCATGTGACGAGGTAGACTTTGTGAATTATCTGAAATCATCTCTTTTTCTTCGTATGTATCATTTTGAAGTTCTGCTTTTCGATGGTGTGGCATAGATGTCCCCCCCTTAAATAAAATGGTTTAACCATTATATTATTTACTAAAAAGCATTTTTTTTATTCTAATTAACGGCACTTCCACCACCCAGAAAGAATTATGGACGTAATACACTCAAATTAATAACAAAACAGGCCTTTAAGTGCTATTTATTTAAGAAACCACTTCTACTAAACTGCACCTTCTATCAAAAGTAAGGTTTTACTTACTAAAGGAATGCTCACGAAGTTACACAGGAGTCTTCTTCTTTTTACATGAAGTACATGTTATTCCTTTTTAAACTGAAATAAAAAACGTCTAATTCCTTATATATCAGGTTTTAGACGTTTTTTATTATAAATCTTTGAAGCATTACATTAATATGTATTATATAAACGCACTCTATTTATGATCATAAAATAAAGATGTCTATTTAATAGAACTTCCTATACTCCCCTCCGTGCAACTATTTATCCTCTAAATAAACCACCCTATAGTTGAACACGAATATCACCTATTTAAAGGCTAAATATCTTTCTACTAAACTTTTAGCAAGAATTTTTGATGAATCGAAGAAATTTAAAGAAGTATAAGATCCACAAAAATATAGATCAGTACATACACAAACTACATCTGTTACACCATTTTCCGTAAGATCCAGTTCTATATTTTTCCATTGTTGAATAAGCTCTTCCATTTTGCGATTCTGTTTAACATCATAAATTAATTGATCAACCTGGCTTTGAATACGTTCTGTCCAATAAATATCTTTATTATTATTATGTAGGTAAGGCTGGTATAGCTGATTTTCTACTGTACTTCTGGTACCAATTAAACCAACTTTTGAACTTTGGACACCAATAGCGTTTATTGTTTCTTGGATAATATTAAGAATAGGTACATTGGTCATCTTTGTCATATCTTCATAAAATTGATGGACTACATTACAAGGAACAGCAATAAAATCGCAATTAGCTTCTGTTAAAGATTGTATTCCTATTTGTAAAGTTTTCACCATATCTTCTTTAATAATAGGTTCTTTTGGATGAAAGGGTGTAGGTAATGAATAAATAATCATATGGGGAAAATCAATGTCATTTTTTGCACCATATTGTCGTTCGCATTCATCTAAAACCGACTCAATAAATGGAGCAGTAGAACGTGGACCCATCCCCGCCAAAATACCGATTCTACAAAATTTATTGCTTAGCATTATGAATCTCCTCCTTATTTCTTGTCCATTATATATCATGAGATAGCGTTTTTTCATACACCTATTGTTCAATTAAAATACGATACTTCATTATTAAGTATCGCACAGTGTGTATGATAAAGGCTTAATATCTCCTATTAAATATTAGAACATAAGTTAAATAAGAAATGACATGAATTAGTTATTGTAAAGCTAGATTTTATTTTTATAGTACCCTCTATATTAATTATACCATACAAAAAATGGTTATTATAGACTATTTATTCTCCTTTATTACTGCTAAAATCAATAGAACATTAATGGTTAGGAGAGATGCGAATGAGTTCTTTGGTCCTCGATCTGAAAGAAGTTGGAAAAACAGAATATATGCTCGTTGGTGGAAAGGGAGTTAATTTAGGAGAATTATCAAAAATTCATGGAATACAAGTACCGGATGGATTTTGTGTTACAACAGCAGGCTATCAAAAAAGCATCGAACATAACGAAACATTTCAAACATTAGTAGAAAATCTTACATGCTTAAAAATAGAAAATCAAAAGCAAATAAGTGAGATTTCTAGGAAAATTCGGCAAATCATCATGGCAACGGATATTCCCTCCGATGTTGTTAGTGAAGTTGTCACCTATCTCGCCCGTTTTGGCGAGAAACATGCATATGCAGTACGTTCTAGTGCAACTGCTGAGGATTTGCCGCATGCTTCTTTTGCCGGCCAGCAAGACACTTATTTAAATATCATCGGCAAAGAAGCCATCTTGGAGCATATTAAGAAATGTTGGGCTTCTCTATTTACAGATCGCGCTGTAATCTACCGAATGCAAAATAGCTTCGACCATCAGCAAGTTTATTTATCTGTCATTATTCAAAGGATGGTTTTTCCACAGGCTTCTGGGGTTTTATTTACAGCTGATCCCCTTACCTCCAACCGAAAAACACTATCGATTGATGCCAGTTTTGGACTTGGAGAAGCGCTAGTCTCTGGCTTGGTATCAGCCGATAATTATAAGATTCAAGAAAATGAAATTGTCCATAAAAAGATCGCTGCCAAAAAGTTGGCTGTAACTGCTGTTAAAGACGGCGGAACAAAGTCGCAAGCGATTAATCCTGAGCAGCAAAAGACACAATCACTGACTGATAAGCAAATCTTGCAACTGGCACGCATCGGAAGAAAGATTGAAGATTATTTTGGCTGTCCTCAAGATATTGAGTGGTGTTTAGTTGATGATAAATTTTATATGGTTCAGAGTCGTCCCATTACCACGCTTTTCCCAATTCCGGAGGCAAATGATCAAGAAAACCATGTCTATATCTCTGTCGGTCATCAGCAAATGATGACTGATGCAATTAAACCACTTGGATTGTCTTTTTTTCTGTTAACGACAAACGCACCTATGCGTAAAGCGGGTGGAAGGTTGTTTGTTGATGTCACCCAGCAGCTTGCTTCACCTGCTAGCAGAAACATGTTATTAAATGGCATGGGACAGCACGATCCACTCCTAAAAGATGCACTCATGACCATCTTGGAGCGGGAAGATTTTATAGAGCGATTACCTGATAATGATCAAGCTCCGAGTCAGAGAAGAGGCAGTACGGCTAGGCAGGCACAATTAGAAAATAATAATCCATCCATCGTTGCTTATTTCATAAAGCGTAGCCAAATATCCATTGAAGAGTTAAAACATAACATTAAAACTAAATCAGGATCAGCGTTATTTGATTTTATTCTGGAAGATATTCAGGAATTAAAGAGGATATTATTTGATCCGCAAAGCACTGCTGTATTTATGGCTGCTATGAATGCAGCAACATGGCTCAATGAGAAGATGAACGAATGGCTGGGAGAAAAAAACGCGGCGGACACCATTTCCCAATCTGTCTCGAATAATATTACTTCAGAAATGGGTTTAGCTCTCTTGGATGTCGCAGATGTGATTCGACCTTTTCCAAAAGTAATTGATTATTTGCAAAGTGTAAAAGATGATAACTTTTTGAATGAAATGCTCAAGTTACATGGTGGTCAGGAAGCAAGCGATGCCATAAGGGCATTTCTCAACAAATACGGAATGCGATGTGCTGGAGAAATTGATATTACGAGACCACGTTGGAGTGAAAAACCACTTACACTTATTCCCATGATTCTTGGTAATATCAAAAACTTTGAACCCCATGCTAGTCAGCAGTTATTTGAACAAGGGCTTCATGAAGCTATGCAAAAAGAAAAAGAGTTATTGGAGCGTTTAAAACAATTACCGGATGGTGAACAAAAAGCAAACGAAACAAAACAGATGATTGACCTAATCCGAAATTTCATCGGTTATCGTGAATATCCGAAATTCGGTATGATCAGCCGTTACTTCATTTACAAGCAGGCTATATTGAATGAAGCTACCCAGCTCGTGCAAGCGGGAGTTATTCATGAAAAAGAAGATATATTCTATCTCACATTCGAAGAACTCCATAATGTAGTACGCACAAATAAGCTGGATTATCAAATTATCAGCAAGAGAAAAGAAGATTACAACATATATGAAAAGCTGTCTCCCCCACGTGTGATAACATCTGATGGCGAAATCATTGAAGGTAAGTATAAACGTGAAAATCTGCCAGAAGAAGCAATTGCAGGTCTACCTGTTTCTTCAGGAATTATGGAGGGCCGCGCTCGCGTTATCTTAAACTTGGAAGACGCAGATTTAGAAGATGGAGATATACTAGTCACCACCTTTACTGATCCTAGCTGGACACCATTGTTTGTATCAATAAAGGGTCTCATCACCGAAGTTGGTGGACTTATGACGCATGGAGCCGTTATTGCACGGGAGTACGGATTACCAGCTGTGGTTGGAGTAGAAAATGCCACGAAACTAATAAAAGACGGACAAAGGATCAGGGTGAATGGGACAGAAGGATATGTAGAAATACTATAATTCATTACCTTTAAATCATAATATCAAGTATTCAAACTAGGAGAATGCTTGATATTATGGCTCTTTACTATCTATGGTAAGAACCTCGTTAATTGGACATATAACGGGATAGCAACTGATGATTATTATTAAAGTATGTTAAAATAGATAAGTTTTTCCAAAGAAAGAAGCCATCTTATTTAATCTCTATTCACAATGGCTTCTTTTGATTTTAAGGTGAAATCGTTTTATGTTGTGTTTTCGGTCAAACTTTATCTTTATGCTCCCTTTCATTCAATACATAAACTGCCCCGATAGTTATATAAGACCACTTTCTTTTTTTAAAATAGAACAATCGTAACTTCTAAATAAAAGTTAATCCTAAAAACGTCTAATCCCTTATATACCAATGTTTTAGACGTTTATTAATAAAAGTAATTAAACTAATTAATGGTCTCGATATAACCTGTCATCTTTTTGCTGACAAGATCTTCTCCATTTGTCCAATTATGAAAATTAAAATCGAGAACGTCCCTTCCTTGCGCTAGAGAAGTAAGAATTCTTGATTCTTGGAAAGAGTAGGAAAATGTGTGTAGTGTTCCGAATAGTTGGTCATAATTCCGAAAAAATAAAGGAGAACTTTTCTTTGCAAAAATGCTAAACATCTCTTGCTGTGTCCGTTTCTTCCCTTGAAATGATTGTAAATAATTATTTCTTTTGACGGAACCATCAATAGCTAATCTGTTTTTATCTTGGAGTTCCGAAGTTTGAAAATGATTAACACATGATAAGAGCTTCTCATCCTTTCTAATGCACACTTTTTCTGGAGTAGCTTCTATCACCGCGATGTTTCCTTTTTTATCTCCCACCGAAAAATTATAGCAGGCTGAATGAGGGATTTCTTTTAGCAGAGCAGATGCATCATCGACCGAAGAACAAGTATCCAAGGCCATCCGTAATGCAGCCCATGGGGAAACACCCTTTTTATAGCCACTATAACTTACAAAATGAAACCCCATTACTAGCCCTTCCTCATTTACTCCATCATGTCTCCCTAAAATTTGCAAATTATATCCTGCGGTGGCCAGCGCATCCTCCGCTTGGATACAACTAAAAATACCATCGTATAGATCAGGGGAAAAATCGTAGTTGCGAACATATGTTTCATCTGTAAGAATAGCCGTGCATCCCATCGCATCTATCTTGGGAACTTGATAACCGCTGAACATAGATGCAGCTCTGATAGACGAAATCCCCAGCCCCTGTGCCAACCCTTCTAATTCTTCTAAAAGATGTGGAGCATAAGCGGAATAGATGGAGTGCATATTTTTATAATCAATGTCCTGTTCGAAAACCTCACTCCACATCTTAACAATAGAACGATCCAATATTCTCTCTGCTGTTTTTAAACCAATATGAAAAGAACGATCCCTAATTTGAATTATATCCACCTCAAAATTAATCATGAAATCCTCTCCATTCTTGTTTCTAAATCTGACTATACTTAAAAGGAAAGATAATTTCCTGTCTTTTTATGCTCTTTTTGGACTGTTATGAAATACATTTTTTATCCAATAGGACCTCTATGTAAAAATGTTGTTATTTATTGGAAGTCACTTTTAGTCTATAATATTAGACGAGGAGGTAATATGATGGATTACAAATAGCTCTATTTTTAAAGGAGGGAAAACATGTTAAATTTCACCTGGATTAACGAAAGCACTATCGTGGAAGAAGACGGCAGAATAAAAATATACGCTCCACAAGAAACTGATTTTTTCTGTAACAATGGCGCAATTGGAGCAGAAGGTATCACACCTCAATCATTGTGCAACGCGCCATTTTATTATACAGAGGTAGCAGGAGATTTTATCATGAAAGTAAAAGTTTCTCATGATTTTAAGGACACTTATGATTCTGCTTCCATAATGGTGATGAAGGATATGACTTATTGGGCAAAGGCATGTTTTGAATTAACTGATTTTGATACCCATGCAGTTGTAAGCGTTGTAACGAAGGAAGAGTCAGATGATGCGAACGGTTGCAATATTGATGGTAATGCTGTATGGCTACAAGTTTGTAGAAGTGGACATTCTTTTGCATTCCATTATTCCATAGATGGGGAAAATTATTATATGATGAGATTTTTCAGCTTGCCTGTTGATGAGATTGTAAAGGTCGGACTATTAGCACAAGCTCCCTTAGGAAGTGGCGGAATGAGAATTTATGAAAACTTGAGCATTGAAAAGAAGACTGTAAAGAATATTCGTATGGGTAAATAGCTAATTCCAGATATCTTCTTCGATTGGTGTAACAATCAATCGATTTTTTTTACGTTCCTCGCCTTTGAATCTCCATAATGTTTCTCAATCATCCTCTAACGAATAACACTTCAATATCCACTCTCCTTTTCTTTAAGAACAGTCTATAGTTAGTTAGTGATTTATTAGAATTATTTTCGTTCTTCTCGTAAATCCTTATCTTATCAGTTGAAACATTTATAAAAGCTAGAGAATGCACTTTATTAATTGTAGAAATCTCATTAGAAATATAGGGATATTTTTATGAATAATAAATAATCTTAAAAAGAATCCTATAAAAAACAGGGAGGATTCTCGGATGTCAATACAACTACAACGGTTATTCAATATCTTAATGCTTGTTCTGTCATGGTTCTCGTTAACGCTTATAGGCTTTCGAGATATAAAAAGATTTTTTCCAGCAACACTACTAATCGGTGTCATCGAAATTTTAACAGCACGAATTGGGAAAAAACGTAGGTGGTGGGTTTTCTATAATAAACCAAATTCATACAAGTTTAACGAATTTCCATTCAATTTAGGGCCATTTATCTTTATCTCTTTGTGGACGCTTAAGCTGGCATATGGGAATTTCAAAAAATATCTTTTAATCAATGCAATTGTAAACGCCTTGTTTGCATTCCCTTTCTCATCACTCGCAAAGAACATAAAATATTATTCATTGGTTCGATTTAATCATGCTCAATTTTTTATGTATTTCTTTGTAAAAGCACCATTGTTATATTTTCTTCAATATTATTTTGAAAATAGAAAACAGCTCAAGCTGAATAAACAGCGGTAAACTTCTATCCATTCCCTTCATGCTGTTATTTCATGGATACAGCAAAAGTCTCCCATTAACATTAATGAGAGGCTTTTTAATTTAAACGAATCACTTTTTATACTTTTAGTTTCAATTGTGATCCTACAAATGGTATGAAAATAAAAGAATTCTACCATTTTTTTAAGCAGAGCTTTTATCCTTTCTTTCCGCCTTATTGTATCTATTAGAAATCATCTAAATGCTCCATAACTACTTTATTTGTATATATCACCAAACAAAAAAGGCTAGATAAATTATATTTCGATACCTAGGATGCTATATAATTTTTCTTTTCCTTCAATGGTAATTTTCACTGCTCGATCAGGCAGCTTTTCAATCCAATTAAGTTCTAATAACTTTAATAAAACTGCATGACCTAATGCCCCTGCTAGATGATAACGCCTTTCGCTCCAGTCCAGACACTTTCTAGCGAAATGTCTTCTTCTATTTCTCAAAGTGTCAAGATCAATTCCAAAATCACGAAAAAACGTTTCTCCCTCTTCCGTTATACTAAAATTATCCTGATCCTCGATCATATATCCTTTTACAATAAAGGCTTCCGTTAACTTTACACCAAGTCTCCCTGCCAAATGATCATAACAAGTTCGAGCGATTTTAATCTTTTCTGCTCGTGACGAATCTTTTAATGAACGAATGCGCACAGGTGGAGCTATAACGATCAATGTCTCTATTGCTTTAGCAACATCGGTGTTTGCCAGACTATAATAACGGTGTCTGCCATGTTTTTCTACACGGATCAGTTTTCCTTCAACCATTTTAGAAAGATGGCTACTTGCTGTTTGTAAGGTAACGTTTGCCTTTCTTGCTAGTTCATTTGCTGGAAGTCCATCAAGTCCAAGAAGGGCCTCCAACATAGCCGCTCTTGAAGAATCAGCCATTAGTTTTGCAACATATGAAAAATCCGGGCTAATAGCCATGACCATCCTCCCTTTACATCGATAGTTCGATTATAACCGAAGTTTTTATATGCTACTATTTTAAATATCAATTTGAAAGGAGATTCAAATAATGGGTAAAACAGATTTATTAATCTTAAATTTTAAAGAGGTACGTCGTAGAAGTATAAAAGTTTGGAAAGCAATACCTCCTCAGCTGCTAAATTGGAAGCCAGATGAAAAAGCCCTTTCTTGTGCAGAAATGATTAGACATGTTGTTGAAGGAGAGTATCTTTATCATCAAATGCTTATTAACAAAGGCAGTATCGAATCTAATTTTTTTCACAATCCGTTCGATCAAAAGGAATTCACAACCGTTGAGGAAGAATTAAAATTCTCCCAACCCTATCGTGAGGAATTTTTGACATATATTGAATCAATTAGTAATTACGAGCTGGAAAATGGAATGATTGACCGTTCAGATATTGGTTATATTAGAACACTTGAGGATATGCTCTTGCGTATTGCTTATCATGAATCGGTACATACAGGACAGTTATTGGGTTATATGAGGACAATGGGGATTGAACGACCGCAAATTTGGGATTAATATTCCGTTTTTTTATATTGTTATTTGATATCTATGGTAAATATAGAAAAACAGAAACAAGCTAGTTTTAGAGAATTAAAGTTTGTAAGTATTAAAAAATTATTCATTCCGACATAAGCGCGATAGAAAACAACTAATTTACTGATATGGATACGGTGTTGAACCAGACTTTGTTCGTAAATTTTTTGCCGGATACGCGCTTATTATTATTCTTTTCCTTATTTCTCAAATATACAGGTGATTTTTTCTTGATGTTTTTCCTATAAAATAATTCAAATCATCCTTTTAGTAAAAAAGTCTGTAATACCTTTTATTTCTTTTTAAAGCCATTACCCCTCCGACTCATCATCTTTACTTTCTTCCTCTTCCGGATCTCCATTAAGTCGATTAATTTCTTTTGCTAATTGATCTAAAAATTCATCTGAAATAATAAATTTGTTTTCTTTGTTCATAAAATTGCTCCTTTATTAATTAGCTTTTCCAACTTCACAATTATTACACAAAATAACTATTTACATTTCCCAAGTACGAGAGTAAGATAATATCGTTGTTTCAAATTTCTAGATCGCTGAAACCATACGGTACGGGGGAACCATTCTTTACTGGGCGTTTATTATGACCATGGGGTGAATCCTTTTTTAGGTAGGGCTACTCAAGGCCCGAATCCGACAGCTAACCTCGTAAGCGTTAATATGAGAAGGAAGGTGGAACTTGTGACACAAGAAAATTAACGTGCCTACAAGTCTATTAATAATGGCTTGTAGGCTTTTTGTTTTAAAAATAAATAGATGTGCAGCGACATTATTCAAAGTAAACATTAATAACATATACACTCAGGCGGTGAATTCCCTTGTTAGGTTCCATTAAAAGATTATTAATTGGACGTCCATTGAAATCCTATGAACTAGGTGAACAAAAACTCAACAAAACAAAAGCTTTAGCGATTTTATCTTCCGATGCGTTATCTTCGGTTGCATATGGTCCTGAACAAATTTTAATCGTTTTAATAACAATAAGTGCGACTGCTTTTTGGTATTCTATACCGATCGCGATAGGAGTATTAATTCTTTTAAGCGCCCTTATCTTATCCTATAGACAAATCATCTTTGCCTACCCAAATGGCGGCGGTGCTTACATGGTGTCCAAAAGCAATTTAGGGGTAACTCCTGGTTTAATTGCTGGAGGTTCCTTGTTAGTAGATTATATCTTAACGGTTGCAGTAAGTGTCTCCGCTGGTACAGATGCCATTACATCTGCTTTTCCTGCTTTACATGGTTATAACGCAGAGATTGCCATTGCATTTGTACTTCTTCTCACTGTTTTGAATTTGAGAGGAGTGACGGAATCTGCTTCTATATTAGCCTATCCCGTTTATTTATTTGTCTTAGCATTATTTATTCTAATTGGTGTTGGTATCTATAATATATTAACCGGAAATGTTTCATCTGAATTGCATACGCCAATCGGTACTCCTGTAGCGGGAATCAGCTTATTTATTATATTAAAAGCATTTGCTTCAGGAAGCTCTGCTTTAACAGGAGTCGAAGCAATTTCAAATGCGATTCCTAATTTCAAAAAACCAGCGCCTAACAATGCTGCTAAAACACTAGTCATGATGGGAGCTTTACTAGCGGTATTATTTGCAGGGATTGTTACTCTCGCCTATTTTTACGGAATCACACCGAAAGCAGAAGTGACCGTTGTTTCTCAAATTGCTGAGGGAGTCTTTGGGCGTAATTTTATGTATTTCTTTATTCAAGTAACTACAGCCTTGATTTTAATTCTTGCTGCTAATACTGGATATTCTGCTTTTCCTTTACTTGCAGTTAATCTTGCAAAAGATAAATTTGTTCCTAGGATGTTTCTCATTAGAGGAGACCGTCTAGGTTATTCCAATGGGATAATCATTCTTGGTCTAGCTTCCATCCTATTAATATTAGTATTTAACGCAAAAACAGAGCATTTAATTCCACTCTATGCTGTAGGTGTTTTCCTCCCATTCACTTTGTCTCAAAGTGGTATGATGGTTAAATGGCTTAGAGAAAAACCAAAAGGCTGGGTACCGAAATTTATTATTAATACCATTGGTGCAGCGATCAGTTTCATCGTTACAATGGTATTCTTTATAACAAAATTCTCGCAAATATGGTCGATTTTAATTTTCTTGCCTATCATCGTGTTTATCTTTTATAAAATAAATAAGCACTATTTAGCAGTTGGTGATCAGCTTAGACTTACTACTTCTGAACCGCCACTGACTATTCAGGGAAATGTGATGATTGTACCAATAGCAGGAATGACACATGTCGTGGAAAATACGTTAAATTACGTTAAATCACTTAAACCCGAACAAATTATTGCTGTTTATGTTTCTTTTGAGAGAGAAGAAGAAAAAGTATTCGAAGCGAAATGGAATAAATGGCAGCCCGAAATTAGGCTTGTGACACTTCATTCATATTATCGAAGTATTATTAACCCGCTTAGAAAATTTGTTGATACAATTGAACATAAAGCAAAAGAAGGAAACTATCAGGTAACAGTGGTGATTCCGCAATTTATACCGAAGAAAGGCTGGCACAATATCCTTCATAATCAATCTAGTTTATTGATTAGAACATTTTTATTGTACCGAAGAAATGTTGTAATAACAACCGTACCTTATCATTTAAAAAAATAAAATAGCAAAATTGTCCCTATTCAAGCTACAAGAGAGTGGGACATAAGTATTTCAACCAAATCTAACCCCGAACAATTATACGTACACACTAAAAAAAATTCGTATAATTGTTTGTGTTTTTTTATTATTTTAAGAAAGAAGGTATGTGGTAATCACCCGCAGCCTGAATACACTTCGCTTTCCATGGGGCGAGCGCCAAGCCTCCTCGTTCTTGCCGAGGAGGCTTAGGTTGCTCCCCGCGGAAAGGGAGTGTCTGTAACGCAATGGAACGAATTGGATTCCCCACTAAATTAGAGATTGTTCGTCTTTATCCATTATTTATTTTGCTTTGTCCCACCCTTTTTTTATTAATATATAGACTGAAAAAAATCCTTTAATTCAGCCGAAAGAGATTAACCAACTCTGCTTAAGGCCTGATACACTGCCCAATAACGATGTTCGTGAAAAAGCTGGCCTTTCACACTACCAATATCTATCCACTTAATAAAGTGGTCATTTTCGATAGATTCTTGTATTGTTTCTAACAGTTTCGCCATGTAAAAATATCCTTCGTTTATTAATGGTTCATTCTTACTCGATTGAAAATATCTCTTTGCATCACCGATAAAAGTACCTATGGATATTCTATATCCCGTTTCTTCCAGCATTTCTCTTTCTAGACATTCTTGATAACTTTCATCATTTTCTATTCCGCAACCAGGTAAAAAATAATGCCCTCTGGAATTCTGCACAGTTAATATCTTATCCCTCGCGTCATTAAAAATAACAGCATACACACCCTTTCTTATTTGATAATCAAGTCCATCAACTTTTTCTCCAAAAACCCTGTACACTTTCTCTCCCCCTCGCGCTATTAGAAATCTCTAAAAATAACAAAGAATTTATGTCACTTTGGGCTGGTCAAAGCCCAAGATTAGCTAAACAACAATCTGCAAAAATATTAATCCAAAAACATAATGGCAGAAGCAGAAAAAATAATATCCACTATGTGCTAAGGAGCAAATTCGCTCTTTTTATTCTTTCAAGCTATCTAATGCTGGATACTGTAACAATAATTTTTCATTTGCTGATTCCAGTTGCTTACAATATGCTGCATAAGAAGCACTCAGCTTTTTCATAGCAGGAATGAATACATCATCATAACCACTTGTATGATTAAACGCTTTAAAAATTTGTTGAATCTTATAAATCGGAGAATTTTTATATTCCTCAGATTGTTTGTACTCTAAGTATCGCTCTATAAATTCCTTTCTTTCCGTTAAAAACTTATCAGGGTTTTCAATAGACTGTTTTGTTTGTGCGAGCATATCCTGCATACTTTCTGTGTCCATATTGTTTGTACTTTCCATTAAGAATAATTGTAAGTCCTCCGCTAACTGAGGTGGCGGAACATTATCTAAAAACGCAATGATCTCTTCATATGCCGCTTGCTGCACGGCAGTAGTAATAGGCTCTTTTAAAAATCGTGCAAAATGCAGACAAATAAATCGACCGTAGTAATCTGGAAAAGCCTCTAATATCTTTTCCGTTACAGTTTCATGCTGTTCTATCATTCTCAGCTTCTTACTTATTACTGTATAATCTTTACAAATGCGGAGTTCGTTCAGTAAGGATTTTTTCTCTTGTTCTCTCTGTAACGTCAATTCTTTTTGGATGGATATCCTCTGTAATGTGTTGTTTGTCTTATCAACAAGCACGGACCTAATTTCTTCTGTACTCAGCCCCAGTTTCCGAAGAACATAAATTTTCTTTAAACATTCAATATCCTTTTCGCTAAAATCCCGATAGCCATTTTCTAACGTATTTGGAATGATTAATTTTTGTTCGATGTAATACTCAATCGCTTTTTTCGTTAAATTTGTTATCTGACTTGCTTCACTTATTAACATACTACCACCTCTCAACTAAAGCTTAAGCTAACCCCTAAGGTGTTAGTCAATCATTCATTTTTCATGATTCTAATATTGCCACTACATGATTTAATTCCTGCAAGGCTTGGGGTTCGATTTTTAATGTGCATGTAGCTTTTCCTGTACCTCCATAGACAAAATCATATTTAAAATGACTCTTATCAAGGACACAAGGCAAATCTAAACCGACCATCGGAACACTACCAACCTCAAATCCCGTCACCGTTTTAACTTCCTTTGGAGATGCTAATTTTACTTTGCTACAGTCTAATAGAATTGCTATTTTTTCAAATCAAGTTTGTCACGCTTACCCGACACGATAAAAACAAAGTATCCTTTATCTGTTTTCAAAATGAACGTGGGAGCAGTCTGTCCTGCCTCAATCCCAAAATAATTCATGCCATCTTCTCTAGAAAGAATCGGTTTTTGATGATGGACGATTTCATACCTAAATTCAGTTCTTTCTAAAACCCCTTCTAATTCATTCACATGAGCACCTCCAATTACGGCTTTACTATATCATTATTCTACTGAGGTTGAAAGGAACAAAAAAAGCACTCCTTATTTGTAAGAAGGAATGCACACCACTTCATATATATGTTCTGTTTTTTGGGTCTGGCCAAGTGCTCCTGCCCTTGTCTCTTTCGATTTAGCAGTTCTTCTCCTTAATGGCAAGGAACAAAGACGATTGTTACCATTAATCAGCACCGCTTATCAAGTAAGTGTCACTACCTTACTTTTTAGGGAAATGCTTTACTATAGCTTATAAAATTAGCGCCATGGTAATTAGAAGCAAATAAATGCTCCTACAATAATCAATAGGATAAACAATACAACAATTAAAACAAAGTCATTCTTTGGACAATCTGGTGCGCAATAACCGTAGGCGGGTGCTGTAAAAGCTGGTGCTGTATAGGTAGGGAAAGATGGCGCACTCGGAAAAAATTCAGGTGATACATTCGGCTGAGGTGCAGCATTTGCACCAAAAGTTGGAGGTGCATTTACGTTTGCGTACATTTTCATTCATCCTTTCTTTGAGTAAGGCTATCCCTACATCATACTCTCAAAAATGAAAATGGAGCCCGTCTATTGAAAAATGGGTATGTACCCAGCCACCATGCAGAATAAAAACAAATTATCCTTTGTACATATATCCAAGCTGCACTAGATAGTTCTGATACCTTAGAGTTGAAATAGAACTGCGGTTATGATGAACAACAGGTAGTTGTCGTTTGAACGTAGTGCTTCTTGTCTGCTGCTGTGTCAATCTGGATAAATGGGTAAATGATGGTCTCGTTACCAAACTTGACAGAAAGGCAGATCGATTACTTGCTGGTATTCTTATTTCATTAAGATTTTGAATAATTTCCTGATCAGTTCTTATGGAAAAGCCATGTCCGAAAAATCTCCCATCATCCAGAAGTATAGCATTTAGCCCTCTAAACCATGGTGCCGCCAAGTCAAAATCGGGATTTTCAAAGTAGACAATGTCACCTGGCAAAAAACTATTAGAATTGAACGTAACAAGGCCGAGGTCTGTGTCAACATGCCAGCTGTATAGATAAAGATTTCGAAAATGAGTATCGAATGCACGTTTTCCAATCGTCTGTAGTGTAGCATGGTAAATGATAATAACAGCAGCAGTTGCACATTCAAATGCATACAGCGAACTGTTCGAATAAATATCCATAATGGCATCAGAAGGCATCACATCCGGTCTCAGTAAGAACCCCCCAGCCGATGTTAGTTGCCAGTAAGCAGGGTTGCACCGAGATTGCTCGAAAACAGTAAACTGTGCCTCCGTTTCATTCATTGCTCTTGCACTATTAATGATATTTTTGCGCATTGTCAATTCGAATTGCAATTCCGCTAAAGAAGAATATGAATAGATGTTATGATCATCTTGCATGTACTGCAAAATACTTCTTTCGATTTGATCCAATGGCCAATTTTCTTGAAGCTGAAAGGTTGTTCCTGCTATTTGTATCATTTGCTCCTCCATTCACTACTTTTTCTTACTGGGTATAATTTAAGATATTCTCCTTTCCTCTTAAAAATGTACTTAATTCTCATTGGCTATTTGAAGCAAATAACTGCCAGCTATTTTTCTTCCCTATTTTTTTGCTGTTAGCAATCTCAAAGTATAGATAGCAATATATGATTAAACAAAACAAAAGGCAATGCTTGGAAGCATCGCCCTAAAAAAAATTATTTAAAAACATGTAAACGAAACAATTCTCCTTGTATCAATACCAAAAATCATCCAAAATCTACCGTTCCATCTAAAACCAGCTACAGATCTTGGTCCTGTGAAAACTGGGAAGAACCAAAAGCCATCTCCATTACTTAGCCATATAAAAGTATTTCGAAACATACATAATCTAATAGCACCTGGATCAATCGCAAATGGTGAAGCCATTGCTTGCTGCGGAATAAATGGTGGAGGAGGTGCTGTTGGAGCTTGTGAAGGTTGTAATCCAGGGATACCTGTTGGTCCTCCGAATCCTGGTCCTGGGAAACCAGGTATTCCTCCTTGACCTCCAACTCCAGGCCCTGGTATACCTGGAGTTCCAATAGGTCCTGGAGCTATTGGGAATAGAAAATTCAGTCTCTCTGATTGTTGATAAGCATTTGTAGTAGGGTATACTTCTTGATTATACATACAAACATAACCACCTTATATTTTATCAATGTCTAAAGTATTGTATGTTTTCCTGATTTATAGGTAGCTTATCCGTTGTATAAATGACTGCCCATTTTCTTCAATTACTAGTTTGCCAGCTTAAAATATGGGGTATATTTTTATTTTCCTCTATAAAAAAAGCCAAAAATATGCAAATAACATGCATGTTTTCAGCTTATTTGTAAATATTCATCCTCTATAAACACTTTCACAAGTTCCGGCCTTTGGTTCATAAAAACAATGTTGTTTAAATTGACCAGTAAACGGCTGATCATACCATGTAGTTGGACATGGACCAGATGGATTAAAGTACCATAAAGCAAATTTTGCTGGATGATCTCTCCAGTATTTCACATTTTGAAGCGCTAACCGTCTTTCTGATTCTCTTGCTCTTTGATAAAAGACATTTCCTTTTTGAACGGCTTCAAAAGAGTAATTACCTCCTTGAACATGAAAAATGACTTGTTCAACGGTCCGTAAATCTTTAAAATCTAAACAATCTCCAACAACACGGTTAACAATCACATTTCCGACATAGAGCATTCCTTGGTTTCCTTCACCTTCCGCTTCTGCTCTCATCATTCTTGCCATTAAATCAATATCTGCATCCCTGTATGCTATTCTTGCCATTTTTTCACCTCCAAAATATTTTATGAGAAAACAATACTTTATAGACCTTGATAAGTAAATATCGGCTTCCCCTATTAGCTGGGAAAGGTTTCTGTAGGTCACAGTTATAATGTACTGTTTTTTATTTCTTTTTATTGCCTGACACACCCCCTCTTAAAGTTGATTTTTTCAACTAAGAATAGGTCATGTCTAACTGATTTTATATCTTTACTGTTTATGCTTGATTTTTTTCCAACTATACATTATATTTTATTTAGTAATTGATCAATCACTAAATAAAAGGATGGGAATTTATTGAAAGAAAAACAAAATAGAAGTAATCGCCGAGATGAAATTTTATCTGCTGCCATCGAAGTGTTTGCACAAGAAGGATATTATCGGGCAACAACAATGAAGGTTGCTAATAAAGCGGAGATTTCTCAGCCTTATATATTCCGTTTTTTTTCTTCAAAAGAACTATTACTAGAAGAAGCTTTAAAATTATCATGGTCTAGAATTCAAGCTGCTTTTACACAAGTTATTCAAGCTGCTTCTGCAGAAAATCTAGAAAAGGAACTTATTCAGGCTTATGAAGGAATTATGAGGAATTATGAAAATGAAATCTTGCTACAAATGCAGGCTCAAACAATAAGAGAAACTAATATAGTTACACTTATGCAAGAGGAGTTTTTAAAGGTACATTCTATCGTATATACGGCCTTTCAAACAGCTGCTGTCTCTAACCCCTCTGAAAAAACTTTATTATTTTTAGCCCGTGGAATGTTGTGTAACATATCACTAGCTTTAAATTTGCCAAAATTAATGGAAATAGACGACTAACTATCGTCTATTTTATTAAAATTTAGTTATTGATCAATCACTAAATAAAATAGAGAGGCTGGAACTTATTATGAAAAATGTTATTGTATTAGGTGCAACTGGCGGTACTGGAGCTGCCATTACAGAGGAATTACTAAATAGAGGAATTAAAACAATAGCTTTTGGTAGATCGATGGAAAAACTTCGTAGCTTAAAAGAAAAATTGAGTAATAGCAATTTATTGACATTGAAAGCAGGAAATGCCTTTGACTATAACAGTATTTATGAGGCTGCTAAAGATGTTGACGTAATTTTTCAATGTGCAGCTGTTCCATATGAGGAAATGCATCGTTCTCAAATTCCTTTAGGAGAAGGTGTCATGACTGCTGCAAATAAACTTAGCAAAAAAATCGTATTTATTGATGGAATATATCCCTATGGAAAAGCAATAACCCCGTTAGTCGATGAGGAACATCCAAAAAATCCCCATACAAAGAAGGGGAAAATTAAACTTGAATTAGAAAAACTAATTTTCAGTAATGAGTGGACAAAGGCCGAACCAATGATTATTAGACTTCCAGATTATTATGGACCTACAGCAAATTTCAACTCCTATTTGGGGATGACGTTGGTAAATATAGCAAAAGGAAAAATATCTGCTTATATTGGTTCTCTTTCTATTCCAAGGGAGTATGTATATCTACCCGATGCAGCAAAAATGATTATAGAACTTGCTATGAATAATGATGCATATGGTCAAAACTGGAATATCCCAGGAAAGATTATAACCGGAAAAAGACTCATCCAGATAGCCCAATCTTCAGCAGGAAAATCAGCTCCGGTAATCCCCTTAACAAGATACATGTTAAAACTGATTGGAATATTCAGCCCCGTCATGAAAGAGATGGTTGAAATGTCTTATTTAACAGAAACTCCTGTTTACTTAGATGGCAGCAAGTATCAAAAGACAATTGGTTCCTTAATCCAAACTTCATTTGAAGTAGGTTTAGCCGAAACAATTCGCTCCATTCAAAAAGACACGCAGTGAGCTAAATAATATATTCAGATATTGAGAGATTAGGACATAATTATTTTAGCTTCTAAATTATTTCAACGAAAGACTAAAGAAGGATTCTCATAATCTTTCAGATTTTTCAAGGCGGTTTCAAGAAAGTTTATTTCTAATACCAACAGCGTGAATACACTTATCTTACTACTAAATCAATGCTAAACCCTCGTGTAGTTCACGCTGTTGCCCTGATACCAATAGGAATCTTGTCTTCAAGATGCTTTATTTTTTTGAACTAATTAATTTTATGAACGATTTTTCATCTTTACAATTTGGCTATTTCGTTCTGCAATATAAGCCCCGGCTTTATCCTTTATTCCAAATGCTTTCGCTTCCTCTTCCAGTGCCTTTAATTTTTTGTAGTAATCAGGGAACTCATTAAGATGAGTTAATACAATCTTTCCAGTAATAATAGGCCGATCAGCCGTAACGTAGAAAATAGCAGTAAATCAATAACTAATAGAAAAAATCATCAGCCTTCATTAAAATCTAAATTAATTGGCTCTAGTGGTAAAGTATCTCGTATCAGCATATTAGTCGATGGCACAGAAAGATTTACTTCTTCAAATTTAAAACCATCAGCCCATACTTTACCTGTTCCTGTTAGCAAGACTCCGAAATGGATCGATTTACTTTCTTTTGGAACATCTAAAACTATCGTATAAAAATTCCAATCTGTTGTACCTTCTATCGATCGATCGTCCATATTATCAAATTGGATTACATCGCTTAAAGCATTATCTACTCGACACCAAACTCCACACTTTCTAACTTCTTCTGTCTTTATAAAGCAAGACATTTTAATACGTTTTCCTTTCCAATTATCTGCAGAAAAACTTTGCATCATTGTTCCAAATTGTGCTTCTCCTATATCTGCTTTTGAAATTAACAAGCCTGATTTCGTACCTGTATGAAATACTTGTTCATCTGTTCTCATTTCATATAATGCTGGGTTTGAACCGCTTAAATTCCATCCTTTAATTATTGTATGATCACTCATCACTTTTTCCTCCATTCCTTGAAGTATTCGCATTACTCTGCGGTATTTTCCTGGCGGCATTGTATATAGCTCTTTAAAAGAACGTGTGAAAGCTTCTTGTGACTGAAAATGTAATTTAAACGCAATGTCAATTAGTGAATCATCTGAATATAATAATTGCATTGCTGCAGTTGCCAGTCTTCGTTTTCGAATATATTCACTTATCGTCAATCCAGTTTCCTCTTTAAAGATCCGTGATAAATGAAATTTTGAATAACCGATTTTTGATGCATAATCCTCTAAATGCCAATCTTCTAACAAATAGTCTTCTAGAAAACAAATTACATCTTGAGCTACTTTGCGATACACCTTACTCACCTCACTTATAATATTAGAGGATAGCCGATTATATTTTTTGATATTATTTGCTAGCTTTATTATGTTTTAATCCGGTAGAGATTTTCTCTTGTGGATAAGTTGGTTTATAATTAAACGATTGTTCCTATTATACTGGTTTCAAGTCGAATAAGAAAAAGGGAACAAGTAACTGTAAGGTTCTTGGGAGTAATATTCCAACCAAATAAAAAAAGAACAATTATACGAAGAATTTTCGCATAACTGTTCGGTTATTTTATTTTAAGAAAGAAAGCTGGTGGTAATCCCTGCAGATTGGATACACTTCGCTTTTATAGGTTTTAAAGTTTTAAGACACGGTCTCCCTTCACCTGCAGGCTCTAAAAAAGCTTCCAATGAATCCATGTGTATTCTGTCTGCTCCATTTTTCCTAATAACAATGTTTAAAGGTTGGAAAAATATAGGAATATCGAAACGAATTTGTTTCACTACTAAATTAGAGTTTGTTTTCTTTACCCATTATCCATTTTGTTTTCCACCCTATTCTATTGACATCCACTATTATTATCTCTTTATGGAACATAAACCTTTTAATTGTATGTACTAAACCATTTGCGCAATTGATTAATATGAGCTTGATGATATCTGTTATGATCTGCCAGATGCCAAATTCCCCATTGAATAGTTGCATCGTTTCCATCCTCATATTCCACTGTTTGAAGTAAATCTTTATCCGTTAGCTGGCAGCATAAAGATTTAAGCAATGATAAAACATAATCATATTCGTTTAGAAGTTCATCTAATGAAATATCTGTAACTTGCGGTAATTGATTATTTTTATCTAACATTGGTCCATATCTATCTTCAAGTTCTTTGGGAATTAGCTTTCCTCTTATTCGGTAGACCCAATTTAAGTCAACATACATTAAATGTCTCAGTAATTGCGCCGTACTATTGTCATTTTTACTAGGACCTTTGTATTCTAGCTCCTCTTGATCCATACCAGCCACAATCGATTTGAGTCTTTGATAATTATTTTCTACCATGGAATATAGCATTCCGACAATTGGATCCATTTGCGAATCGCCCTTTAAATCTAATAGCATATTAATTCCCCTCTTCATTTACCAATATAATCCACAATTATATTTCCTATAAAATTTTTCCTATGAAACTGACATACTTCGTTGTACACCATAAGAAAATGCTATCCAAACTCTAAAGGAAAGCATCATTAATTCAAGTAATATCCAAGTTTTTCAAAACTCTTTGTTTTAAATAATTATACTGTTTCTCATTTGTATCCATATATGCTTCTTCTCTGTTTGAAGGAAAATCCATGTATACGATAGCTTCTCTAAATTGAGATGCTGTAAAATCGCATCGTTTTCCATTCAAAACATTATAAAAATGCCATCCATCAGGAAGTTTAGTTTTTTTAATTTCTCCACCTAATATATCATTTACTACTAATGTGGTTACACCACAATGTCCCTTTGCTGGATTGTCCGCACTCCATTTTGAACTTGATTCTAAAGACCAAGATTTATACAGAGCTTCTTCTATCTGTTTTATTTTTAATGAGTTATTCTCCATATAATTCAGTTCCCCCTGTTACAAAAGCATATTTTTCCTGATTACTATTTTTTAGCAATCCTACTCTAACAAAATAACATGACTTCTTCTTAAATTCATTCATAGGCTTTTTTAATCCACTAAAACCCTATCCCCTTTACTTGTTGGTTGAGAAGTCACCAAAAACTCTACTTCATTATTTGATTTATTAAACATTTGGTGTGGAACTAAAGGTGGAACCTCTATTCCCTCTTGTGGATTCAAAGCTATTTCTTTGCCATCTACTTCAATCATAGCTATTCCTGATAAGACGTAGAAAAACTGGCGTGCGTGTTGATGATAATGTCTTACTTCTGATGTATGAGCAGGCATACGTTCATGAATTATACTCAAATCTTGGCTCTTCACTAAATGCCATCCATCACAATTATCTCCCCATAGGTAATGTTCCGCATTGCTTTTGCTTTTTTTCATTCTTTTTCTCTCTCCCTTGTATTAATAACACAACCTCACCCAGCTTTTTTACCATTATTCCTCTCTAACTACGAGTTAATTATTCTCGTCATTCATAACCATTTCAATGAAATGATGGGCAGGCATTGAAAGTTCATCTTCTCTTCTCCTGCAGATAGAGATAGGGTTTTTTAACTCAACCCCTTCTACATTCACTTTTGCTAAATCTCCACGAGCAATATATTCTTTAACTTCTAGAGATGAGACAAAAGTAATCCCATAACCTTCCATGACAACCCTAATCGCTTCATTTAATCCATTAATTTGTAAGCCGACGGTTGGTTGATTAATGCTGTTTATTGTACATAGCGAAACCAACTTTTCCCGCGCAGAACTGCCCTTTTCTCTAAATATAAATGGCTCGCACATAACTTGTCCTAATGTAACCTTTTTTGCAGCAAACTTATGGTGTTTGTGCACTACAAACCACATTTCATCCTCAAATAATTCGCTTGTGTTTAGAAATGGATGGGACTCTCTTTTCCCACCAATGAAAGCTATTTCTGCCTGATAATTAATTATTTGATCCATCGCTTTAAGCGAATTAGTAGTAGTTAATTCTACTTCAACCTCAGGATATCTTCGCTTATATTTTGCAAGCCATTTAGGCAACAGGAAATTTGCTGGAAGATAGGTTGCAACAATACGCAGCTTTCCAATCGAACCATTTTTATATTGGTCAAGATATGCTTCCATTTCTCCTTCAAGGGAAAATACTCTTTTAGTGTGTTTGGCAAGTTCTATTCCTACTTCCGTTAATAAAATCCCTCTTCCTTTCGGTGCTAATAAAGTCATCCCTATCTCTTGTTCTAATTTTTTTATTTGCGCTGTTACAGCGGGTTGACTTATATTCAGCTCCTCTGCAGCGCGAGTAACATTTCCTTTTTCAGCCACGATGTGAAATAGCTTCAATGCGTGAAGATTCATATTACACCTCTAGATTCATAGATAAAAGTTATCAATGTCAAATAAATATATATTAGATTTATTTATTATTTCCTTTTATTCTAAAATTACAAAAACTAATTCGCAATAAAAATTTTCTTTTAAAGAGGTGAATGGGATCTAGAAGATACCCAAAATGATGAAATTTATATGTATTGACTGTAAGAAAGAATTTACTTCAAGTGAATTTTCCTATCATTGTTCATGCGGAGGTCTACTTGATATCGTGCATGATTTCCAACATTACGATGCTGATTTTTTAAAGCACTTATTTAAAGAACGACTTTCAGAACGGATGACACCTTATGCGAGTGGAGTATGGAGATACAAAGAGTTAATCTTTCCTGAGTTGCCTGATAACTTTATTGTCACAAAATATGAAGGGAATACAGGATTATATGCTTCAGAATTACTACAAACTTATACAGGGCTTAAACAAGTTTTTGTCAAGGCACAAAGTGAGAACCCTAGTGGTTCATTTAAGGATAACGGCATGACTGTTGCTGTTTCTCATGGAAACTCCTTAGGGTATAAGAAGTTCACTTGTACGTCGACCGGAAATACTTCTTCTTCTTTAGCGATGTACGCATCCATTGCTAGCGCAGATTCTTATGTGTTCGTCCCAGATAAAGATATCTCTTTAAATAAAGTCCTGCAGACAGTTTCTTATGGTGCAAAAGTGTTTAGTTTTCCAGGGACTTATGACGACGGCATTCAATTTTTAGAAAAATATAGCCGTGAGCTTGAATTATATGTTTGTAATTCTATCAATCCATTTAGAATTGAAGGACAAAAGAGTATTATTTATGAAATCGCACAGTATTTAAACTGGGAATTACCTGAATGGATAATCGTTCCTGGTGGTGCTTTAAGCAATGCAACAGCATTAGGAAAAGGCTTATCTGATTTATATACGCTGGGATTAATTAAGAAAATGCCGCGAGTGGCAGTTGTTCAAGCAGAAGGCGCTAGCCCATTTCATAAAATGGTATCCCAACAAAAAAAGGAACTTATTCCTGAGCCTGTTCCATACACTCGCGCTTCTGCGTTGAATATCGGTAATCCACCAAGCTGGAAAAAAGCATTGCATACTCTATTCCAAACACAGGGAGTTACTATATCTGTAACAGATGAGGAAATTCTTGATGCTAAAGCTATGATTGATAAAAGCGGAATTGGCTGTGAGCCTGCTTCAGCAGCAACCATTGCCGGACTGCGCAATTTAGTTTCTAAACAGGTAATTGATAAAGAAGAATCCGCCTTATGTATTCTGACTGGAAATATTCTCAAAGACACGGATGTTTTAAAGTACTACCATCACGTGGAAAATACCAATGCCACCTATAAAAATAACATTCACCATACTAATCTATCACTGAGCAGCATAAGTAATAGCATGAAAAGTGAAAAATGAAAGTCGAAAGAACTTGACGGCTGATCGAAAACTTATTAGTCTCCCTTTAACAAAAACGTTCCTATCCCAGCAGGAACGTTTTTTCCTACTTTACATGCAAACTAACCTATTTATCTTTTAAAAAATAACGCTCAATAAATAGTTGACTTCAGCAAGTATTTTGACTAGAATAAGAAAATAATGACATTATACTATTAATTGAGGTGTTAAAAATGATAGATGTGCAGAGTAAGTTTGGGTTTGAATTCAGAAAATTCAATAGGTTTTACACAGATGTGTTGGGCTTTCTAAATGAACATATTTATAATAGCCCTTTTTCATTAACAGAAACTCGTATTCTCTTTGAAATTTATAACACAGAAAATTGTACAGCCAAAAATATTCAAGAAAGATTAGATTTAGATGGCGGTTATGTAAGTAGAATTATCAAAAAATTCGAAAAAGAGAAAATGGTTTATAAGCAAAAGTGTAAAGATGATGGCCGTAATCATCTTTTATATGTTACCAGTCATGGGGAATTGATTTACAAAGAGTTGGAGAAAAAAGCTAATCAGCAAGTAGAATACATACGTGAATCTTTGAATTCTGAGCAGCAGCAAAAGCTAATAGCCTCCATGTGTACAATCCAAGAAATTCTTTCTGCCTCATTTAACGAAAAAAACGAGGAGACCGTTTCTATTAGAAGTTATTATACTTTAGAAGATATTAACAACATGATTAAACATCAATGGTTATTTTATAATCAACTCCATAAATGGGATAACAGTTTTTTAGCCTATCTGGAGGAGACATTTCGTGCTGATATCGAAAGAATCTGGATTGCAGAAATAAATCGCGAATTTGCAGGCTGTATTGGCTTAGTGAATGATGGCAATAACATAGGACAGTTAAGATGGTTCTTAGTAAATCCATCCTTTCACAAAAAAGGAATCGGTACTCAACTTATTAACGCTCTTATCCAATATTGTAAAGAACATGATTATGAGCAAATTTTTCTTTGGACTGTTAGTGAAATGGTTACAGCTAGACCACTATATAAAAAATTTGGGTTTGAAATAACGGAAATACAAGAGGAAAAATCTTTGTGGGGAGCCGATTTAATAGAAGAACGCTGGGATTTAGATCTAAGAAAAAGCTAATTACTATTATTTGAGGGGTAAATATGAAAAGAACATTTCATTACGCATGGATTATTGTTTTTGTTACATTTTTGACTTTTCTAGCCGTCCAAGGTGTTCGTCTTTCATTTGGAGCTTTTGTTGAGCCGTGGGAAACAGAATTTTCCATGAATAGAGGAACCATTTCACTTATCTCCACGTTGAGTTTTGTCATCTATGGACTGTCTCAACCACTTATTGGGAGACTAGTAGATAAATTGGGGGCTCGGCTCATTTTATCTTTTAGCACTTTCTTAGTAGGTATAAGTATTTTTCTCACGGCTTTTGTAACACATCCCTGGCAGTTATTCTTTCTCTATGGAATTATGGTTTCTCTCGGTGTGGGAGGAGCCTCTAATGTAGCTGCAACAGTAGTTGTAACCAATTGGTTTAATGAAAAACGTGGACTAGCGTTTGGAATTATGGAGGCTGGCTTTGGTGCGGGACAAATGCTTCTCGTCCCTGGATCCCTTTTGCTGATCCACTTACTAAATTGGAAAATGACCGTTGTTATCTTAGGCGCCTTTTTAGTGCTTTTTGTCTTTCCTATCGTCCTTTTATTTTTACGAAATCATCCTAAAGAGAAAGGGTTAGTTCCTATTGGCGGCGAAATTGCCGAAGACGATTCAGTTCCAAAAAAGACTCTAGATACAAACACTTCCATATGGAATGTCTTTCTAAGAAGACAGTTTTGGTTTTTAATTTTACCTTTTGCGATCTGTGGTTTTACTACCACAGGATTAATGGATACACATCTTATACCATTTTCGCATGATCATGGTTTTTCAACAAGTGTTACTAGTGCTGCCGTAAGTATACTGGCTGGGTTTAATATTATTGGTATCTTACTATCAGGTATAATTGCTGACCGCTGGAGCAGTCGCAAAATGTTATTCCTTTTATATGGAATAAGGGCATTATCTATTGCGATTCTCTTGTCTAGTCACAATTCCACTTTATTACTTATTTTTGCAGTAATCTTTGGATTGGTCGACTTTGCTACTGTTGCTCCAACGCAATTGCTGGCAACGCAGTATTTTGAGGAATATTCCATTGGATTCATTTTAGGGTGGCTATTTCTTAGTCATCAAATAGGATCAGCATTGGGCGCTTATTTACCAGGCTTCTTTTATAATGAAACAGGTAGTTATACTATTTCTTTTTATTTTTCCATTATAATCCTAGTAGGAGCAGCCATCTTAAACATATTCCTCCCTGAACCTAATAAAATTACGCAAAAAGAAAACTAGCAAAAATAACTACAAGATTAAAGGTAAGCCGAATAAACAGGCTTACCTCTCTATTTACCTTACCCTATTATGTTGACTAAATTAATAAAGACAACCTTCGAAATGCATCAAGATATTACTTTATCTAATATTCCTAATAATTTTTTATACTTTGCTAATGTTTCTTGAGCTTCTATCTTAATATCTGATTGGAAAAATGTAATATCGCCAGTTCCCTCTATATTAATTAGATTCTTTTCTTCAAGAGTTCTTTTCAGGTTCTTTGCCGTTCCAATACTTCCAGAAATGATATTCGTATTCCCAGGGAATATTGCTCTTAGGCTGTTTTCGAAATATGGGAAATGGGTACATCCAAGCACTATTGTTCCATATTTCCTAAGATCAAACGAAGCCAATTGTTCTTCTAAATAAGGGATTACTTTCTCTTCCCTGAATTCAAAGTTCTCAGCAAATTGGACAAGACCTGGAAGAGCTAAACTATCCACAATATCATGCTGGTCCAAACTTCTGACAAGATTATGAAACTTTTCTTCCTTTAGAGTCAAATTAGTTGCCAATACTAATACCTTTTTTTGTTTCCCTTCACAGCTTTGAATTGCTGGTTTTACTGCAGGTTCAATTCCCAAAATAGGAAAATCATATTTCTGGCGAAGATCGTCTACAGCGATACTAGTTGCCGTATTACAGGCAATCACTAATGCTTTAATACCTTGATCAGCTAAAAAATCTGCTGCACTAAAAATATAATCTCGTACTTCTTCTTTTGATTTTTCACCATACGGAACATGTAAGGTATCTGCATAAAATATGTAATCTTCATTTGGAAGCAACCGCACTGCTTGGTGAAGAACACTCATTCCACCAATCCCAGAATCAAAAAATCCTATTCTCACTACTTTTCAACCTTCTTCTAAAGAATTTATATCACTTATTAAGAATACCATTTTTTCTAAATGTTTTTAAGTTCTATCTTTTGTTTAGGTAAACTGTCCTTTATAGTTAGAAGAGTTTGCGAAATTATAATGTAACAAAAACGTCTATTACCTTTATGGATTATTTTTTTTAATCAAAATTATGAAAGCTATCTAATGAATTAGGAGTACCTCAAGTGTATAATATTATGAATTTTCCTATCAGAGCAGCAATGCTAAACAGGCATCGCTACCCAATGTCCAGTTGAGACCTCTTTAAGTTGTGTATTCTCCACCTCATATTTTATTTGTGGATTATCTATTGGATTCATTATCTTCTTATTTTTCTCTATCTTAGGGTCAGGGATTGGGATGGCGGAAAGTAATGCCTTTGTATAATCGTGTAAAGGATTGGAATAAAGTTCTTCGCTTTCGGCAATTTCTACTATTTTCCCCGCATACATGACGGCAACTCTGTCACAAATATGTTTCACCATAGCTAAGTCATGAGCAATAAATAAATACGTAAGACCCAGTTTTTGTTGCAGTTCTTCTAGAAGCTTTACTATCTGTGCTTGAATAGATACATCCAACGCAGATAACGGTTCATCACAAACGATGAAAGATGGCTCCACTGCCAGTGCTCTTGCAATGCCAATTCTTTGCCTTTGTCCGCCTGAAAATTCATGTGGATAACGGTAAGCGTGACTTGCTTCCAATCCTACCAGTTCTAATAACTCTTCTACCCTTTTTAAACGGAGATGAGGATCTTTATATAGCTGATGGATATCTAGCGCCTGGCCAATAATATCAAGCACTTTAAACCTTGGATTAAGACTTGCATAAGGATCTTGAAAAATAATTTGCATATGACGTCGAAGCATTTTCAACTCTTTCTTAGTTAGTCGATTAACAGGAATTCCCTGAAATAGGGTTTCGCCGCTAGTTGGCTCATGCAAGCGTAAAATCGATCTTCCTGTCGTTGATTTACCAGATCCTGATTCTCCTACAAGCCCTAATGTTTCACCAGCCTGGATATGAAAACTAATGTCATCTACTGCTTTTACTATCTTCCCCTTGCCAAGATCAAAATGCTTGTTTAATGAATTAACCTCAAGGATTGGGTGAACAAGGGCTTCTGAAGTTATACTGACTTTTCGTTTCACCTTCTTTTTCTCATCAAGTCTTGGTAAAGCATTTAACAGCTTTTTTGTATAGACATGCTTTGGCTGCTCAAATATGTCCTCTGTTGTGCCAGTCTCTACTATTTCTCCTTCTTTCATCACTACTACACGATCACACATTCCTGCCACTACACCGAGATCGTGTGTAATTAGAATGATAGAAGTGCCAAATCGTTGCTGCATCTCCTTCATTAAAGCAAGAATTTGAGCCTGAATAGTAACATCTAATGCCGTAGTTGGCTCATCTGCAATAAGTAAAGTTGGACGGCAAGCCAATGCCATTGCGATTACTACTCTTTGCCTCATTCCACCTGAAAATTCATGTGGATACTGATTAAATCTTTCTTCGGGATGCCTTATGCCAACAAGCCGCAGTAATTCCATCGCCTGATTTTTCGCTTCTGATTTTGACAGACGTTGATGCTTAGAAATCCCTTCTGCAATTTGCTTCCCAACTTTAATCGTAGGATTTAAAGAAGTCATTGGATCTTGAAATATCATTCCAATATCCTTCCCGCGAATTCCTTCCATTTCCTTTTCCGTTTTTTCTGCTAGATTTTCTCCCAAAAATGTTATATCGCCACTTTTCAAGTGAGATGACGGGGATGGTAGTAGTCGCATAATAGAACGAGCTGTTACGCTCTTTCCACTACCGGACTCCCCAACTATACCTAATGTCTCTCCTTTTTTAATATCAAAACTAACTCCCCTTACCGCTTCAAGCTCTTGTTCATTTGAAGTAAATGAGACTCTCAGATTATCAACCTTTAATACTACTTCCATAATCTCCCCCACTATCTTTTTTCTTATTTCTCTTTTTCTTTCAAACTATGTATTGATTTTTCTGATATCTACAAATAAAATATACTATACAGGTCGGAATAATGCAATTTAAAGAAAAAGGGGGGAAACAATATTTTGGAACCTGTTCATGTAAAAAGCAGCAAAGTCAAAAATCGTACTAGATCAGTCCGTACTCGTGTACAAGAAAGCTTTATTAAGCTTGAAAAAAGACCTGTTTATCGCTGGGCAATCTATATTTTGGGCTTGCCTGTCACACTCTTCGCCTTGTTCCTGTATTTGTTCAAGAAACAGAATGATCCTTCAAAAAAATTTATAGAAGAAATAGAAGAGCAATTACGTAAAGAGGGGCATTGGGAAAGCTTACATAAAAAATTTCGCTTACAACTAGAAAAGAAGATACAATTTTTCAATCAAGCACATACACCCTCTAAACTAGATAAAGAAGCGAGAAAATGGGCAAATGAGCAATTTCAAACGGACATAATGGAAAGAAGCAAGGAAAAAATGCTTGCGTTAGGAAACAAGAAGGTAACCTTTTCAGAAACCTTCCTAGCTTTCATTACAAACAAAAAGATAATTTCCCTTTTGTTTTTACCTGGTTTACTGATGTATGTATTTTTGCTGATCTGTATCAATCCCTATCTAAAGTTCATCCTAGAGCGATTAATAATGAGCATTTTCGTCATTTTTGGCGTAACACTTCTTGTCTTTACTATTTTATATTTTTCACCATTTGATCCGGCAGTTAATATCCTTGGGGAAACAGCAACGAAAGATCAGATTGCCAACTTTAATCATATCTATGGTCTTGATCAGTCTTATTTTCACCAATTGATACAAGCCTTTAAAGGAATTTTCACCTTTGATTTAGGTAATTCCTACACAGGAAATGAGGAAGTCGTAAACAGTATTGCAAGAAAGTTTCCAATCACATTTACACTTGCTTTTATATCGCTTATTATGGCAATCCTTATTGCGATTCCTATAGGCATTATTTCAGCAACTAAACCTAACTCTATTTTTGATTATAGTTTTATGTTTATTGCTTTAATCGGTTTATCTATTCCAAATTTTTGGCAAGGGTTAATCTTTATTCTTAATTTTTCGATTAAATTAAAATGGTTTCCAGCTACATACGTACCTGATAATTGGATTTCCATTATCATGCCTGCAGTCGTTCTTGGAACAGGTCTTACTGCTTCTATTGCCAGGATGATGCGTTCTTCTACACTTGAAATCATTAATGAAGATTACATTATTACGGCAAAGGCAAAGGGCTTAAGTAAGTCAACTGTAATATGGAGGCACGCTGTCACTAATGCCATGATTCCCGTCATTACTGTTATCGGTCTATTGTTTGGCGGAATGCTTGGTGGAGCAGCTGTGACAGAGAAAGTTTTTAATATTAACGGAATAGGAAGCTTTATTGTTGACAAGCAATTTATACCTGATATTCCGAGCATTTTGGGGGGAGTGGTTTATATTGCCATAACGATTTCCCTAGTAAATTTATTAATTGACGTATTGTATGCATTCTTTGACCCACGTATACGTACGAAAATGAAACAATATTAAAGCAGGTGTTACGATGTCCAATAATACGGTAGATACACCACATTACCGAAGAAAACAAGCACAGAAAGTATCTTTAGAATATTCACAAGCAGTTTTTTCCTTAATCGTTTCTCTTATTCTGACCGTCATTTTCTTAATCAATGGCTTTGATTATTCATCGGCTGCGATTAAGCCATTTTTCTTTAGTGCATTTGCTGCCTATCTATTCGTATCGATTATACAGGTATTGATTACATGGAAGATTAAACAAAACCTGAAGCAGTTTGGCTCTATTCAAAAATCAACAAGAAAATGGGGATATATTCAGTTATTAAGTGTACTGTTTGGAAATGTATTTACTGCTTCATCTGGACTTTTACTGATTAAAGAAAAAAAATCAATTGACTATATATTTGCTGTTTACATGCTATTAACACAGTTTTTCGTGATTGCTGTTTCTGCTTTAAATTTGTTTAAACCATATGTAGCAGACACGTTTTTACTAGGCATGTATATTCTCATTGCGATTTCTTTTTTTTATCTTTACGTCTTTTATTTTCTATCCAAAAAAGACAGAAGTACTTTAAACGCTACAAAAATTATCGTACTTTCAATAATCTTGTTCCTTACTGGACTATCAGGGAACTTATTTGCCCTTTTTTTAGGAATAAATTTCTTGCGTGATTTAAGAAAAGAAAAACTGTCTGGGAAAGCTGGATGGAATACAACGTGGAGGAAAATAACCAACAATGCTTCTGCCATGCTTGGCCTATTCTTTATTATTTTTCTGTTTGCCTTATCTATATGCAGTTATCTAACATTCGATAAAGATATGGCAATGGAGAATAATTACGCTGCCATCCTTCAGACACCCAGTCTTGCCTATCCTTTAGGTACAGATGATTTTGGTAGAGACCTTTTTTCTAGAATTATTTTCGGAGCAAGAATTTCATT
Organism: Niallia sp. M35; assembly: GCF_050971705.1. Classification (NCBI taxonomy): domain Bacteria; kingdom Bacillati; phylum Bacillota; class Bacilli; order Caryophanales; family Bacillaceae; genus Niallia; species Niallia sp. M35. The sequence goes on along the minus strand of NZ_JBPCEP010000001.1, from coordinate 304,375 downwards.
AACTGTAGGGTTTCTTTCTACTATTATTCCATTATTTATCGGTGGGTTCTTAGGTGCCTTAGCTGGTTATTATGGTAATCGAGCAGATAACGTAATCATGAGGCTATTGGATATATTGTATGCTATTCCTGGTATTTTACTTGCAATTGTCATTATTGCCGCATTCGGTTCGAATACAATCACCCTCATTATCGCTTTAAGTGTTGGCTCTATCCCAACATATGCGCGAACGATGAGAGCAAATATTCTCATGATTACGAATCTCGAATATATTGAATCTGCAAGAGCATTGGGAGCAAATAATTTTACCATCTTGTTTAGGCACGCAGTTCCAAACTCGCTTGCACCGATGATTGTTAAGTCAACTCTTACTATCGGCAGTGCTGTGATAGCTACAAGCAGTTTAAGCTATCTTGGATTAGGGGTTGAACCGCATATTCCAGAATGGGGGAATATTCTAAAAATCGGAAGTGCCTATCTTGAATCCCATTCCTATCTTGCCATTTATCCTGGATTATGCATCATAGCCTTAGTCCTTTCCTTCAATTTTTTGGGAGACGGTCTTCGAGATGCATTAGATCCTAAGTTAGATTAATTAAAACATATTATTTAGGGGGAATTTTGCATGAAAAAGAGTTTATTAGCCTTTTTGCTTGTCTTTGTTTTAGTCGCGGCAGGATGTGTCAATACGAAATCAAGTGTTGAGGAAGACAAAGGGAATGATGGGAAAACAAGTGCCAAACCTACTATTGAAATCTTGGGCAGCAGCACAAGTGAGTCTGACATCAATATTTTAAGAGATCAATTAATAAAAAATGGATTTGACGTTAAATTAAATCTTCAACCAGACTATGCGAGCTTCAAAGCACAACAAGATGCTGGAAATTATGATGTTGCGGTATCTAGCTGGACGACTGTAACAGGTAACCCAGATTATGCAGTACGCTCCCTCTTTAAAACAGGCGGAGATTATAGTATTTTAGCAGATGAAGAAATTGATACTTTAATTGATAAGGCAAGTACGCAATCATCGGATGAATATAAAGAAACATATAAGGAATTAGAACAAAAACTAGTATTTGATAAAGCTTATATCGCTCCTTTATACATTTCTTATAAAGCCCAAGGAGTAAATAAAGAAGTCTTGAATCCAGCAACTGTTCGACTTGCAAAATCTAGAGCAATCGCTTGGGAAACAATTGACTTTAAAGATACTTCCAAAAGAAATACAGATCCATTAATTGTTCAACAAGCTATTTCTACACTAACTTCTCTTGATCCGATTAAAGGAAATGATGGATCTATTAATACATTAAATACAAATATGTATGTCCGTTTAATTAATTTAACAGATGATGACCAAGTCACTGCGGAAGGATCTCTTTCTCATAATTACAGTATCGCTGATGGAAATTCTGAATATTACTTCTTACTAAGAGATGATATTAATTTTGCACAAATCAAAGACAAGAAAGCTGTTGATACTGGAGAAAGAGTTGGTGCAGACGATGTTATCTTCTCGCTTGACCGCGCCAAGGACAAAAATTCTGTTCCGGATCACCGTACTTACAGCCTTCATGAACATATTAAAACAACGGAGCTTGTGACAGATTTAGCAGAATTAAATGCGAAAGAAGCTGGAAGCGGCACAACCATAAAAGCCGCACTAGAAAAAAATCTTGACAAGGAAATTACAGAATTAGTCTCTGATAAAAAAGATGCAAATAATAAGGAAGGCAAGTATCAAGTAGTTAAAGTCATTACTACTGAGCCATTCCCACAAGTTTTAAATTATTTAGCCCATCAATCGGCAGGTATCGTTTCTAAGAAACAAGTAGAAAGCATTAATACGTATGATGTAGCTTCCTTTGACATCAATAAAGACATTCCTTATGGGGATCAAAATACAGTAACTGAAGGCGACAAATATAATAATACATTATTTGCTAGCGGCCCCTATATTCTTTCTTATAAAAATGATTACGAAGCAGTATTCTTAAAGAATCCAGCATACCAAAAAGGTACCGATGTTGAGCCGAAAATTTCTACTGTTCAAGTACGCTTTATAGCAGATGCTGATAGCGCCCTTTCTTCTTTACGAAATGGTGAAATTCACCTTTTCAATGGAGTACCTGAAACGAAATATAATTTAGTGGAAGAAGATAGCAAGCTTACTCTGCAACGTCAAGAAAGTAACGCTGTAACCTACTTATTATTCAATACGAAAAATAGAGAAGTAGCGAATAGTGATGATTTAAGAAAAGCAGTATTGTATTCTATTAATCAAGACGACTTTATTAACTATTATCAAGGCAATAAAATTAAAGCAGTTTCGACCGTAAGTCCATTAGTAGAGACTGGCAATGAGTTAAACGCTGATGCTGATAAAGTAAAAGAATATTTAAAAAAGTACCACGAAGGAAAATAACTATTCCTCTCTCTATCCTATCTTGTAGTTAGGATAGAGAGAGTTTCCCATCAATCCTAACTTCTATTCTATGGATATTCTTATAAATAACTTCAGATAGTGTTCTCTCCTATTTATGAGTAAAAATGCTGACCCTAACCTTTTTGCAAAGGTATTGTGGTTCAAAAAGGCTTAGCCTATCTATATCCATCACTATTTATTGGTAAAAGATCTCTTCTTTTCTTCTTTCAAAAGTATTACTAATAATCCCTCTTGAGAATTCTTAAATTCGTTAATAATAATGAAATAATCAAAATAAGAATAGCCAATGCCCACCAGAAGGCATTAATGGGCGCATCATGCTCCACAATAATTAATCTTACTATAGCTGTAATACCAATATAAATGAGATAGCGTAATGGAAAATGAAAATGCGAATCAAAATACTTGATTATTAAAGCTATAAATTCAAAGTATAAGAAGAAAGTTAGCAGTTCCTCAGTAAATAAATAATAATCTCTTTCATCCTCTGTTACAAAAGCGACATATGAAAAGATAAACCATGTTTCTTTTATAAGAAGAAAACTCAATGTTATCCCTATAAGAAACAAACAGCTATTCAATAATGCTTGTAAAAATATAGGCAGTTGCGTAAAAAACTTGATTAGATTTGCTCTTATACTTTGCATCCATCTAGCTCCTTTTATTAGGTATGTTATCTATTTAATATGAGCCATATTTGTATTATTAACCATTAAAAAGGAGGCTTTTTAATACTTCATTTACATCATCTTTTCCATTCCAAATCTATGCTCCTGAACAGGCTATCGCTAATATAAATCCCCTTTCTTAATGACGTATTTTGCTGTAAATCTTTCCTTTCACCATACTTCTGTCTTCGAGACCTTTCGTCAAAACTATATTTTTCGACATATAACAATAGCAATTTTGAGATAACTGTTCCTCACTCTTCTTTGCTATGCTAAATCCTATTCGACAGGTTTACAATTGTATAGTATAATTTTCCTTTATTGGTATTAAAGCAATAATACTTAACCTATAACGTAAAGGACTTTCTTTCACCTTACATATAAAGATGTAGTCTGAATTCTGCGTTAACAAAAATAATAGGAGGAGATTTCCATAGAAGACTTGATTTTACAAATGATAGAGGCCTTTAAAGGACTTTCTTATTTTGGTATTATGCTTGCATTAACTTTTGAATTTGTTCCAGCAGAACTGGTACTACCGTTAGCTGGCTATTGGGTATATGAAGGAGATATGAATTTATATATGGCTATTTTTGCGGGTTCGATCGGCGGTGTATTGGGACCACTCACTTTATATGCATTAGGCCGCTATGGCGGAAGAGCTGCCATTATGAAGTTCAAAAATTTTTTTCTTTTAAAGGATGAGCATATTACTAAATCAGATCAATTTTTTGAAAAATATGGTGGAAGTATCGCCTTTTTAGGACGATTCATTCCGTTAGTCCGAACGGCTATTTCGATTCCTTGTGGAATGGCCAAAATGAATATATGGAAATTTATCATTTATACTTATTTAGCCATGCTTCCCATTACAGCGATGTATGTCTATTTAGGTTATAAATTAGGACCTCAATGGAAAAAAGCGGGCGAAGTATTTGGTCAATATACGAACTATTTATTAATCCCTATCGCAATATTTATTATTATTTTTCTGTTTACTAAACGGAAAAAAGTAAAGGTACAATAGTTGAAAAAGGACTAGCTCCAGCATGTATTTAAACCATACTGAAGCTAGTTTCTTTTTTTCCTGTAATAATAGATTAAGTGAATAGTAGCAATACTTCTATGTCCCCCTCGCTATCGAGATTACTGCTAAAATCGGAAATGGAAAATTTACCTGTGATTGGATTTTTATTTTTACCCATCCTATTAAATGGAGGTGGTAAAGATGAAAAAAGAAATTCCAGTTGAGTTTACGGAAAAAGTTCTCGATCAGCGAAATGATCTTACTGGTCCAGATGGTTCAGGAAAAGCATCCTATCCAAAAAGGCCAAAGCATGTATCCATCCAGGAATCGAAAAGAAAATAATTTAAAAGCTGCCCTCTAGTTCCATCAAGGGGGCTCTTCTTTTGCCCTTTCCTCCCTTATCATATGGTTGGATTTCTAACTGTTCAACTATTTATCCAATTCTTTCCAATATTCTTCGTTTTTGATAAAGCATATTAGCAACTTCCCCTACCTCTTTTATGGCTGCTTTATTCATATAGGCACCAAAAATCATTCCCGCTACTGGTATCATTTGAAAAAGTTTTTTCCATCCGAAATTATCTCGATAAGAAGCAAATACCTCTCTCCACCCTTGTAGCTGTGCGAAACCTTCCTCCTTAGAGGCATTGGTCAATTCATTTAAAATGGCTCTTTTTCCAACTATATCAGAAGAAGTAAATTGCATACATTTAATCATAAATATTCGCTCTTCCTTATTTGAAGGGTCATAACCATATGCTACTGCTACTTCTTGGATGGTTTTCAACGTAATTCCAAAGATAAGGGGGATATCAACAGCTAGTGTAAAAATACCGCCAAAACCAGTTGTAGCCCCTTGAATTCGGGCATTTTTCGCACGATTTTTGATAAAGGTTTCTGCTGTCTGTTCCATAGAATCAATCGGAAAATGTTTTATATCTTCCAATTTCACATCTTCCGTTAACGATAATTCTTTTTTAACTTTATACAATGTTTTCTCATTATCCACAAGATACTGTCCGCCATTATCAATATATACGGCAATTTCATCTAATAGTATATGTATTTTCTCTTGGATGTATGTCGGTGTCAATTTATCCAAGAGCACAAATGGAAGTCTTCCGATTTTTTCCCAAAAGAACAAACCTTTTTGATTTTTCTCCCATTTTTCAATATTCTTTAATTTCTTTCTAAGCAGCTTTTGATTTTCCATTGCTTTATTTTTGTTTAACAATTCCATTTGTTTCTCCCATTTTTCGAATTATTTTTAAATGCATAATGAATTGAAATGACGAGATTTGATTTCACTCGATTTTTAAGATAATCATTTATACGAGTTTTCATATAAAAAAGATTCATTAAAAAGAGAGTTATTCTACTCGATGCTCATGCTCTCTTTTATCTTACTAGGGAGTGTGTTGTTCACTGTACACTGTATGAATCAATAATGCTAACGCATATAGGGAATGGCCTACATATAAAAATAATGCCTATTATTACATAGGAACATATTATCCTCATCTTTTAAAAGCTATTTTTTATTTATTTAAATAAACACTTATGCAAAATAAACAATAAAAAGCCTTGCAATTATTAAGCAGGCCTGTTATGCAAGTATTCTAAATCATTCACATTGCTTTTGTGCAAGGCGATCATCCAATTCTAATTAACTTCCTTTTCCTCTTCTTTGGTATTCTCTATTCCGTAATCACTTCAATATCTATATTCTCTTGAAAAATCATCAGTAAAATGCTCTAAATAGGTTACTGCTTTGGCAGATTCACCCAGCACTTTTACCTCTTTGACAGTTGTATTTCCTGTTGGCATCGTAAGCGTAACAGATTATCCCTAATAGATGCTCTATTAAAATATTATCATCACCTTTCCATTCGATTTAGGGATAGCGGTAATGCATTGTATTGCAACTCTCCTCCGTTCTTCTTTAGAATTATAATTTATGCTTTCGGTAATTTCACTTGGAAGTGGTTTTCTGCACTTCTATATCTCTATTAGTTAAATTACTTAACGTATAGCGGCTCTCTTCTTCACTCCAAACATTCCTCTTAAGTCCTCTTTTAAATTTGGTTATTTTTACAAGAAAATTAAATAAAATATAGGCATTATTATTGATGCTAAAAAGGCAGAATAACACTTCCCAACTTTTCTCCGACAAGAAAAGCATCCCAGACAGGATGCATTCTTCGTAAACTTATGCTTTATATAATATAACGGCTGTATAAATTCCCTCTTCTGTTATAGGGTCATTGTTCACAGCGAACTTAATATCCATTACTTCATGATTTTCCAATTCCTTTAACGCTTTATTTAAATGTTTCTCGAATTTTTTATTTTTCTCCGAAATAACTTTTGTTTGAATCATAAGGTTGTACCTGCCTTTTCCTAATTATTTTATTATTAATTGAACAATCTCTTTAAGTAATTTTTATATCCATAGATGTTTTATATTTTGTTCCCTTTCAGCCGAACATCCAACTATTATTGCCACCATGGCAATTAACAAAATAGAAAGGCATTTACGGAAAAAATATAGTGAATTAACTCCCTCCTTTCTAGAGAAATACGTTTTGAATAATTAAAAAGTTTCAATTAAAAGAAAAGGACTTTACTAAAAATTGATTTTGCTGGATTTGGTATAGAACTATTTTTAAAGATAATAAAGAAAAGTTTTCTCAATTATCTATACAAACATCATTAATCACCTTTTAAAAGATTTATGATTTTGTGTTTTAAAATTGTAATCCAATAATTTTAAAAACAAAATAAAATGGCTACATCAGATATAGAAAAACTGAAATAGCCATTAATTAATTACCATAGAAGATTTTTTTGTCCTCGCCTATCGATCATTTCACCTTTTCCACTGTTTAGTAGCCCTTCGGTAATAGAAAGAGTACCATCCCGCGGCCGCGGGTTAGCAGACATTTCTTTAAAGAAGCATCATCATCTTTAAATCAGCCTAACAAACTAAATAATACCTGTATTAGGCTATTAAATTTCTTTTCTACTAACTATAATTACCTTTATACTCAATCACTTTTACAGGCCCTAATAAACCTGATGGCTTCATAGGTATAAATTGAGAAAAAAAGTCCTGTTCTTGCTTTCCTAAATTATCCACCACTACGATTTCTAAATGATTTATTCCTTTCTGTAGATAATCCGTTATTTCAAAACTATATGGAGTACATATTTTTATTCCAACCAATTCTCCATTCAGTTTTACCTCAGCAATTTCATTTACTATTCCTAAATCTAATATAAATCTATCACCTGTTAGATCGATACTATTAAATGTAGAAGTATACTTAAAATTACCTGAAAAATTTTCCAAACCAGGAAGTTTATTTATATTAATCAAATTATTTAATTCCTGCAAATTACCAAATGTGGGGTATTCTAAGGCGGTACAAAATTCAACTTTCCACTTTAATTGGAGGATAGTCTCTTTTCCCTCCAATTGATTTACATTTTTAGTTATCATCCCCTCAAACTTATTATTATCTACAAGTATCAATGATTCATTAGGTTGTAACTGTATCGGTATTTGTTTTTTTCCTTCTTTATTAAATTGATCATATGACAATAACTCGTTATTAAATCCATCATATTTTAAGAGTACTTTCTCCGAATTAAGTTCAGCTACTGTATTGATTTCTTGATAAGGATCTTCATTAAAAAACATATAAAGGTTCCCATCTATATGCTCATAATGGTAATATCTTAAGTACGGTTGGTATTCACTAACTATCAGTTCCGTTCCTTTTATTTTCAATTCCTCTCCTAATGATTCTAAATTAACCTTATTGGTTCCACTAAAAAAGCTTTCATCCAACCTTTGGTTTTTTTCGCTATATAATGGATAATTATTTACAAAATATATACTTATTCCATTCTTAGACATCGCTTCTACTTTCTCCATAAATGATAAAGGTAACGATTCTGCATAGGGAATAATCAATGTATGAAATTCGTTATTGTTAATAAGGAATTCGTTATTCGTAATTTTACTCTCCATAACATAATCAATTGGAATAATGTCAAAATCTATTTGATGTTGCATCAATACACGAGCAGGTTCTTGAAACAGCATATAGTTACCAAGCCACTCAGCTTCCGCATGATAAAGAATACCTACTTTCGCAATATGTTTCCCACCATTAAACAAATGACTTATCCTATTTATATAATTATTTAAAATATACATATATCTAAATTCTGGATCATGTCCATTAGCATAAAAATGTGGTGGACAATCGGGATCAGGAAATGTTTTAGGACTAAATGCATGAGGTATAAAGTGATTAACTCCTCTAACTAGCATGTGATCGACAATAAACTTCATTAATGAAAGTCCTTCCGCCCAGCCATATGCTCCAAACACTTCACATATCGTTCTGCCCCCTTTTTTTCTATCAAGCTGACCAAGTGAGGCTCCCATTTTAGCTAGAGCATAATGAAAGAATTCACCATCCCACCCCATTTTTGTTATGGACTTATTAATATTTTTATCCATTCCTGGCATTATTTGATTAAGAACAACATCAATTCCAGACATATCTTGTGGTTTAATCGCACGAAAAAAGTGTCCAGCTCCATATCCTAGTCGTGCATGTGAATTATTATCTTCTATTAAATGACCAATATATTCCACATTTCTTTTCTGACACCATTCCGCTAATACTCCTGTAAAATTATTACTATATTCTTTAGAAACAATATCCATATACTTCAACCGAACTTCTTTTTCTTTACCATCAGACTCAATTGGTTCCAGTAAAGGTAGAAATACATAATCATCTAAGAAAAATTCTTCTAACATACCTTCTCTCCAAGGATAGACCATCTCCTTTCTTCCAATAGATCCTTCCGCTCCATGCATGTTACCAAATCTCGGTTCATCCGAAAAAAAACCTGCAAACGTTTTGCCAAATTCTGATTTATAGCGTTTGTAATGAGGTTGATAAACCTCATCAATTAATATTTGAGTAGCTTGTGATTCCAATGGGTTTAAATACCCTTCTGTTTGCGGCTCTCCCCCATCTATTGTTTCCATCAACACAAAAATGCGCCATTGACCCTCAGGTATACTCCAATTTAAAATTCCATTAATTTCAAAGTTCGTGATATCAATAAAACTGGTGGAATCAAAACTACTATTACCTGTTCTCTTTGCAGCTATTATTTTTAATAGCTTATCAGGTATATATTCTTTCTCTTTTGAAAATAACTGTTTTGTATTGCCACGATTAACTAATATAGTGGCATCCTCTAATGGTCCTACAAAGTCTAACTGATGGATTTTTAAATATTTTTTTATATATTGAGGATAATCATTTTTCACTCTTCCATTCGCATATCCTGTAGGAAAATGAGAATCATCTAATAACCAAACCTTCATTCCCAGCTTTTTCGCTTCTTCCATCAGTGTATCCATGTTTTCCCACCAACTCTCACCAAGAAAATCAGGATGTGGCCTAGATTCAACAATGAATGCTTTAATCCCTGATTCATATATTTTTTTTACATAATCTCTTAAAATGTCATTATCTTCTCCGTGAAGCCAAAAAAAAGGTAATATGTAATTATCATTTTTATTATCTAATACCTCTTTCACTCTCTTCATCACTATCTCTCCCTACCATTTCTTTCTAATATACAACTTAGCTGTGATATCCACTTTAATTAGGGAGGAGCAACCAAGTATCCCTTCTTCTCACAAGCTACTTGATTACTCATCTTCCTCTTACTTATTCTTATTTGATTGTAATTTACCTAGTATCCCACTAAAAAAATGTTAATATTCATAATGTTCAGTCTTATTATCAAACAGAAATTTTTACATCATTACTTTTCATTTCTTCCTCTACCGCCTTTTTATCCAATACCTTAAAGAATGGAAAGTAAATTAAAGTAGACACGATTGTAGCAATCAACTGAAAAACTGCATATTTCCATCCGCCCATCATTAATCCTTGAATAATAAGCGGAGTTCCTCCAGGACCGCCTGCACCGGTAGGCATTGGTAAAATTCCCATGGAGGTAAGTATATACCCAATTATAATGAATAAAACAGGGGTAAATACAAACGGTATGAATAAAATTGGGTTTAACATCATCGGAAATCCAAAAACAACAGGTTCATTAATATTGAAAAGAGATGGTATAGTTGCAACCTTACCAAATATTTTATAACGAGACGATTTTGCAAACAATAATACACAAATTACTAAGCCGATTGTAGCTCCTGCACCACCAGGGGAGGAAACTGCATTAATCCAATTGTATGTGATAATATTAGGTCCTACCTGCCCTGCTGCAACCGCTGCCATATTCTCGGCATCTGCTGCTATCCAAACTGGCATTATGACAGATACAACAGCAATGCCATGAATTCCTAAGAACCAGCATAACCCAGTCAACACATAAATAATAATACCAGCCCATATACTTGTACCGATTACACTTAATGGTGAACCGATTAAAGTATAAACTGCATTATGAAAGTTCTCAAACTCAGTATGTGAAAGTCCTAGTGTTATCGCCCCAAAAAGGAGACCAATGAGAACAGAAGGTATAATGCCATTAAACGACTTTGCAACAAATTCTGGAACACTGTCTGGTAATTTTACGATTAAGCCTTTATCTGATAATTTTATATAAATAATGGCGGATACTATTGCACAAAACATAGCTACAAAAATTCCCTTTGCTCCCAACCATTCTAAAGGTAAATTTGTTATAGCCATAAATCCTTCACCAGTCGTGGTTAATGGTGTTACTAATAAAAAAGCTAATAATCCCAGTAATCCTCCTGTAAATGAGTCATAATCCGAAAAATTACCTACATAAGTATATGCGATACTAAATGCAGCATACAATGCAAGAAGATTAATAGTAATATTTGATAAGGTCGTGAAAATTCCTCCTAAACCACTCGTAGTTAAAAATGATTGATATGCTTCAATAGGTAAATTTTGAAATATAGTTGCAAATGATCCTAATATCAAAACACTCATTAAGCTCATTAAGCCTTTAGAAATGGATTGGATAATTCTATTATTATTTATCCAGTTAGAAGCAGGACCAAGTATTTTTTCTAAATTATTCATTCTACTACTCCCCCTAATAGATCATTCTTCTTTTCAATGAAGAGATTACGAATTAATATTATTTACTTATCAAAATCCTAATCTCCTAACACATTTTTGACATATTCCATGATTTTCTTTCCATTAACCATTCCATAATCAGTCGCATTAATAGCTTCAACTGGACAGTGTTGAAACTTTTGAACGATAGTATTAAGCTGATAACGAACTTGAGGACCAAGTAAGATAAAATCTGCATCGTTTGCAACATTAACCGCTTCTGACAATGCATATGCATCAATCGTACATTTATAATTCATTTTTTCTGCTTCTTGTCGCATATTTCTAGTTAAAATGCTTGTTGACATACCTGCAGAACATAGTAAAATTATTTTTCTCATATATAATCCCCCAAATATTTTTAATAAATATACTTAACTCATAAAGTATCTAAGCAAACGTAACTTTAGATAACTATTTATTAATCAGACTTAAAGCCCACTCTAAAACTTTTTTTCCATCCATCATTCCATAGTCTACTGTATTAATTACTTTTACAGGAATTCCTTTCACACCACCATATTCTTTTATAAAACTATCTTCTTTATAGGAGACTTGGGGGCCTAAAAGTAAAATATCAGTATCTCTAATATTTTTTTTCACCTCCCCTTGTCCCGTTGCACAAATTATTATTTCTTCGTTTTTTTCTTTAGCTGCTTGTTCCATTTTTCTAACAAGCAAGCTTGTTGACATTCCTGCTGCGCAGACGAGTAAGATTTTTTTCATAATTTCTCCCCTTTCTATAAGTTTATCGTTTTCTTAGTTAGTTCAATAATTTCAATTGATAAGTCTCTAACTGTCATGGCATTCATTAAGTGATCCTGTGCATGAACCATTAACAAAGATACCTCTGAGCTTTCTCCTCTTGCCTCTGCTTGAATTAAATCTGTTTGGATTCTATGGGCTTTATTTAACTCTTCCCTTGCTTCTTCCATTAATTTTTCTGCTTCTTCAAAATGGGCATTTTTAGCTTCTACTATTGCCCTCATGGCACAACTTCTAGCATTTCCTCCGCAAATGATAATTCCCATAATAATCTCTTGATTTTCCAAGTTGTCACCTTCTTTTTCATATTTAATTCCTTAACTAAACTATAATTTTAAAACGCTTCCAATTAAAGTTTATGTTTTTCCATTACTAGTGGAAAGAAATTGGCCTTTTAATCATATATAATTAATCAAAACTAAATATCATCCTACCAAGTTAAATTGGTTACATCTCTTTTATTAATTTCATTATGGTGCAGGAATCTAGAGCATTGATAATTTTTTGAACAATATCACGATCGTCAATAAATCGAAATAGTGTATCATACATCGGTTTCAACTCTTCTTTGTTATCATCCGCTACATGAAGAAGACAGACCAACTGCACCTTATGTTTTCCCCAATCAATTGGCTTTTCTAATGTCGCGATTGTCCAAAATGTATGCGGGGACTTTGCCTCTAATGGATGAGGAATTGCAACCAGATTACCATAGCTTGTTGAAGCTACCTGTTCTCTGTCCATTATCGTTTCAACAATCCCTTCCTCAGTCATCTTTTTTTTAATAAGTTCCTCTCCAAGATAGGTTATTATTTCTTCAGGTGTTTTGCATGATAGATGTGCGTATATTAATTCTTCAACTAAATACTTATTTATAATTGATTCTTGAGTATCCCCAATCATTTGTTCAACCTCTGTTAGTTCACTAGTCCCTAGGAGTGTACTTACTACTACGTGAGGAATCTTGATGGTGCTTGGCAATTGAACAGTACTGACTATAAAATCAATATCATCTTCTTCGTACATAGAAAGGTTATATAATTCGGTTGTACCAATTATTGATATTTTATTACCAAACTTTGCACGCATCTTATAAAGTAATAATTGCGAACTACCATGTCCAGTGGTACAAACAATTAGACATCTTTTTGGTTTTATTTTTAATTTAGATCTTTCAATTGCTGCACCAAAATGAAGTGCAATGTAACCAATCTCATTTTCATTAATGACAATATCGAAGTCCTCCTCAATTACCTTTCCTGCTATAATAGCAGCCTCAAATGCGATTGGATAGTTAACTTTTATTGCCTCTAACATTGGATTATATATATTCATCTGATATTTAACCCGATGAAGTGCAGGCTTAAGATGTAGGCTAATAGCAACTAGTAGCTCCTTATCATTGCCAATGTTGAGACTCATTTGTTCCTCAACATTGCTTATCATACGTTTAACAGTTTCTATGATATTGTAATTAAAACTATTTAATAGTTCTGGCTGGTTTTTATTTAATAACAATCTGTTTCCTAATAAGTGCATAGTTACATACACTATTTCTCCTCTTGGAAACTCCAGATTCAGCATTTTCTCCATGCTTTTGATAATTCTTTTTGACACGATATATTCCTTTTTATTTTGGATATTCTCTTCAACTTCATTTAAACTGTCCACGTACTGCTTACTTTTTATTCGTTGGCAGGCAATAGCAATATGTACTACTAAATTATGTAAGGCTATATCAGATAAGTTAAGATCAAATGCTTTTAGTTCTCTTAGCGCTGTCTCTCGAATTAATTCCATACTATCTTCTGGCAATAGCCATGACTGTCTTTTTAACTTTTCTTCTATAATAGAAGGTCTGCGGAATAATAGCTCTGAAATTGCAAATCTAATATTTCTTTCTGAACCTGCAAGTCTCAATCCATACTTTGCTTTTTGAGCAAGCTTCAAATTGAATTGCTGTAAAATAACTTTTACATCCTTTAAATCATTTTTTAATGTTGATTTACTAACAAATAATTCATCTGCCAAATCCTCTACTTTAAAATAATTTTGTCTTAATAGAAACTTTTTCAATAAATAGTGAACCCTATCTTCTGGTTCAACTGGGACATTTTTTTCAAACTCAATAAATTGAGAAATAAATTGTTTGAATTTGCATTCATCACAAACCTCAAGTTGATAACCACGGCTTCTAACAGAAACGATATTCGCTCCTGCATTCATTAACTGATTGTCAATTTCTCTTAAATCATTACGAATTGTTCGAGAGCTAACTTGAATTATAGAGGCTATTTGTTCACCACTAATTGGCTTCTTTTCTGAAATCAGCGCTTTTAAAATCTGTTGTTGTCTCGCATTCATAGATTCTCCTCCCCTCATAAGTATTCTTCATTTAATTATAAAGCGTTTTCACAAATGCTGGGGTACAAAGATTTTCCATTATGTTAGGAAAATTTTTGTTAAGGATGAAAAAGTAGTTTTTTAGCTAATAATCCAAGATGATATATTTTGGGCTTATTTTGAACCTTCTAAACTCCAACTCTAGTTTAACCATTTAATAAGAAGTGCTAACCATAATAGAATTTAAGATTCATATTTACATAAAACCCTAAAATAATTTAGAAAAGCTGAAATATTTGGCATAAAAATGCCCTGCTCAATAAGCAGGGAGAAAGTGAGGGAAGAAACTGATCATTCCTTCCCCACTTTATAACGAGCAATTATTGTATCTCCATATTCATAATTATTTGTTATAAACTCAATTTTACCACCAAAGAGGGAAAAATGGACCGAATCTTCTTATTCCAAAGAATGGGAATGCAAAAAGTCCAAATCTTCTGAACGGAAATATTAATCGACTATCTTCGCTTTGATTATGACCCGTTACCAATAAGTATACGTTTTCATCATCATAACTATGGAGAATCCCTTGGTGAACTTCACCATCTCTTGTTTCTATTTGAATAAATTCAAATAAGTGCTTGTGACATTTCGGATGAAATTTGTGTTTATAATGATCATGATCCTTTTTATGATGATGATGGTGATGTTCATGATGACTTGAAGATGATTCCATTATATCTCTATTATTTTCCACGGCATTAGCCTCCCCATTTAAATTCACTGTAGTTTATGCACAAGTGAAAATAAGGTTCGACTTTAAGTTTGACCATTTTATAGGAATTTTGAACCGTATTGCATATCATCTGTTTTTTCTCTTTTGTAAGAAGAATACGAGTAGTGCCATTAAATACTTATTGTCAATGAAGCAATCTGTTAAAACTATTTCTCATAATTATTCCGCAACAATCACATTAAATTCTTTAGATATTTCCTAGCCTTAAACACCTTTTTTTCTCAACTAAAGGTCCCCTTATAGTTTGGGAACCCTTAATAACATCGGAAACCACTTAAGAACCCACAAATAATAATACCCTACTCCAAAGAATAGGGCTTATCATCACAATACTAGATTCAGCTGACTTTTATATCTTTTATTAACCTATAGTGGAAAGGTAAGAAAAAGTAATAAATGATTATATATACAGGTATGCTATAAAGCAAATTCCATCCTTTATATTCCATGAATCCTGATATATGGCATGTCCACTCAATGAACAAAGACAATAATGCAAATAATAGTGTTCGTTTCATACGTTTATCTCTGTGCAATTTATTTAGAAACCATATTGCTAATGACGATGGAATAAGTGCGTATGTTAGCAGCTCCCCAATTCCAGTAGATTCCCCTCTCCCAAAATCTACCCAATCTAAATATATTGCAAATACACTATTGGCAATCCAGGTAATAGCACTAATTACGCCATAAGTACAATAAATTTGTAGCCCATTCATTTTTTCCTTTGGCATAAATAATACCATAATTAATAATAATACTGCCCAAACAATAGGAACCCAAATCCCTTTAGCATGAATGTCAAGATTTTCAATAATTTTGCTCAAAACAATCACCACTTTTTTTGAATAGTTTAACTTACAATTATTCATTTTATACACATAGAAATTAAAAAACCCCCACTTAAATGAGCGGGGGACAGTAATAGTATTATTAATTTGTTCTCGCTTTATAATTTCTGATAATGATTTTGGTATAGCTTATTCTGAAAGATAAGATTTGGAGGTAAACATTTTGTTAGACTAATTATTATAACAAATCTCTGTCACCTAATATGCAAGACTACTCAGTTAAAAACCTCACAAAAACATTCCTTAAATTTAGCTCAGACAAGTAAAAGTGATCAAAATGTGGTCAAATTAATTGTAACCTCTCTACAAAATAATTACATCACACGCTTAAACATTTTCTCCATTTCATAAGTAGAATAATGCACAATAATCGGTCTACCATGCGGACAGGTAAATGGATCGGATGTTGTTCGAAGTTCGTCCAATAAACTTTGAATCTCATCATTTCGCAAATGGCGATTTGCTTTAATGGATCCCTTGCAGCTCATCATGATGGCAGCTTCTTCTCGTAAAAGCTTGATATCTACTTTTCGCATCGAGAGTACTTGTTCAATCATTTCTTCGATTGTTTCTTTTTCTTCTCCTTTAGGGAACCATTGTGGATGGGAGCGTACTAAGTAGCTTTGCTGGCCAAATGGTTCGAGAAATACGCCGACTTTTTCGAGCTCAGCTTTATTTTCTTCTATTTTCATCCATTCATCTAAGGAATAATCTAATGTTAATGGGATAAGCATTTCTTGTAATTCCTTATGGACTTCGCCAACCTTTTCCCGGAAAAATTCGTATTTGATTCGTTCTTGAGCTGCATGCTGGTCGATAATATATAGGCCTCTTTCGTTTTGTGCAAAAATATAAGTTCCATGCATTTGCCCAATTGGATAAAGGGGCGGAACTCTCGGACCCTCTGCCACGTCAGCTATTTCTTCCTCTTCCCATGTTTCCTCTATCTCTTCTTCTGTTGCAGGAGGGATACTACTATTCCCTTCCTGTCCAAAGAAAAAGGCTGTGCCATCTGTTATGGTTGATTCTTCTTCACTTTCTCCAGATGGCCAACTGCTTGGTGTGTCTTCAAGAGGTTCGCTCCAACTCGGCTTTTCTACCTGTTCTGTTGTTGGATTGGAAAAAGTAGGCTCCATTTTGGGAACAGATACTGGCATTGCCGATTCGCGAATCGTATCAAAGCTAAAGGCCGCTTGCTCTTCTTTCGGAGCTGGCTTTTTCTCGCGGATAAGTCCTGCTGGAATAAGCTCCTTTTTCTTAAATGCCGATTTAATCGTATTACTGACAAGTTCGTATAATTCTTGTTCTTTGCTAAAGCGCACTTCCATTTTCGATGGATGAACGTTAACATCAACAAGGATTGGATCCATTTCAACATTTAAAAGAACAATCGGATATCTGCCAATAGGCAATAACGTATGATAGCCTTCCTGAATACTGCGGACAAGAGAATAGTTCTTAATAAAGCGGCCATTAATCATTGTGGAAATATAGTTCCGTGATGCCCGCGTAATTTCTGGCAGCGCCATATAGCCGCTTAGTTTAAAATCAAGAGTACTTGCTGAAATTGGTATCATTTTTTTGGCTATATTTAAGCCATAAATACCCGCAAGTACTTGTCTTACATCCCCATTACCATTTGTATGAAGGAGCTTGCGGTCGTTATGCACTAAGCGAAAACTAATATCAGGATGCGCAAGGGCAAGGCGGTTGACGATATCGGTAATATTACCTAGCTCTGTATGAATCGATTTCATATATTTCAATCTTGCTGGCGTATTGAAGAACAAATCGCTGACAATGATCTCTGTTCCCCTTCTTCCCGGCGCTCCTTCCTGTTTCACTAAATGTCCGCCTTTAAGCTCTACTGTTGTCCCTTTTTCTCCGGTAGAAGTGGTCAAGGTGACTTGAGAGACAGAGGCAATACTCGGTAGTGCCTCGCCTCTAAATCCAAGGGTACGGATTCGAAATAAGTCATTTTCGTCTTTTATTTTACTTGTTGCATGTCTGGAAAAAGCAGTTAAAACATCCTCTTCGTCAATTCCTTGTCCATTATCAAGAATACGAATGCTTTGTAAACCAGCTTCTTCGATAAAAATTTCAATTGAAGTACTTTTTGCATCGATACTATTTTCTACTAATTCTTTTACAACAGAGGCTGGCCGCTCAACAACTTCACCTGCAGCAATTTTATTCGAAAGTGCATCATCCAGTTGAATAATCTTTGCCATTTTTTCTCCTCTTTTCTTTCTTACTTTTTTCTGTTTTCATGTGTTGGGCAGTGTATCAGCTGAAATGGTCGAATTTGTAGCTATCTTCTTGCCTATGAACACCGTTTTTTCTAGCGCTTCTTGGTGTTTCGGCTTTCATCCTGCTTATGAACACCGTTTTTTCCAACGTTCCTTGGTTTCATGGCTTTCACTCTCTTTATGAACACCACTTTTTCCAATGTTCCTAGATTTTTCGACTTTCATTCTCCTTATGAACACCATTTTCCCCCAACGTATTTCCATTTCTATGCGTTCATACCACTGACTGTACACTCTATCACCCTAACCCACTTTATCGATCATTTCGGACTTTTTTATGAAGTTCATATAATGTATTTAATGCCTGCATTGGCGTCATTTCTAATATATCTAAGTCTTTTAGTTTATTGACGATTTGCTTTTCTTTCGTAGAAATCGCCTTTTGCGGTTTTTTCTCTTCTGTTTCAAAGAAGGATAATTGTGCCTCTTCTTCGGCTATTTCAGCTTTCACAACCGGTTTTTCGATTACTGCCACTGCTGTTTCTCCAGCAAATTGATCCTTTTGCTCAAGGCTTGTTAATAGCTCTTGTGCTCGTTCAATCAATGCTTCTGGCAATTCAGCAAGCTGTGCAACGTGAATCCCGTAACTCTTGTCTGCTGCGCCCTCTTTTATTTTATGCAGGAAAACAACTTTTCCGTTTTGCTCCATTGCACTGACGTGAACATTGCTTAATGATGGAAGTTCGTCTGCAAGCACAGTCAGCTCATGATAGTGAGTAGAGAATAAAGTCTTTGCGCCAACTTCATGATGAATGTACTCGATAATCGCTTGGGCCAGTGCCATTCCATCATATGTGCTTGTGCCCCGACCAATTTCATCGAATAAAATTAAACTATTATTAGTAGCATGCAGGAGTGCGTTTCTTGCTTCCAGCATCTCCACCATAAACGTACTTTGGCCAGAAATAAGATCATCTGCCGCTCCTATTCTCGTAAATACTTGGTCAAATAACGGCAGCACTGCATCATCTGCTGGTACAAAGCAGCCGATTTGCGCTAAAATGCTTGTTAAGGCAATTTGGCGCATATACGTACTTTTACCAGACATATTTGGTCCAGTAATTAACAGCAATTCTCTATCTTTATGCATGGTGCAGTCATTTGCTACATAGCTTTGCGCGTTCATTACCTTTTCTACTACAGGATGTCGGCCATTTTTGACAGAGAGCGTACGATCATTTGAAAAGACAGGCTTCACATAGCGGCGGTCCTCACTTACTGTTGCGAAACATTGGAGCACATCTAGTGTGCTTACAGTTTTTGCAAGGTTTTGTAAGCGTGGAATATACTCTTTAATGGTCTCCCGGATGGTTGTAAAAATCTCGTATTCTAATTCAACCATTTTTTCTTCAGCTTGCAGAATTAGACTTTCTTTTTCTTTTAATTCTGGCGTGATATAACGCTCCGCATTAGCAAGGGTTTGTTTACGCTCATACTGTCCTTCTTGTAAAAGATGGACGTTTGCTCTTGTTACTTCTATATAGTAGCCGAATACACGATTATAGCCGATTTTCAGCGATTTAATGCCTGTTTTTTCCCGTTCTTCTCTTTCTAGCTGAGCAATCCATGTTTTGCCGTTTCGACTTGCATCGCGGTAACTGTCTAATTCAGGATGGTAGCCGTCTAAAATAATATTTCCTTCTTTAATAGACAACGGTGGATTTTCAACAATAGCTCGCTCCAGTAAATCAGTGATATCTTCACAAGGATCTAGGTCTTCAGCCAATTTTATAGCTTCCTTTGAACCAAACGATGCAACAATTTGCTGAATAATCGGTACTTGTTGTAACGATTTTTTTAGCTGGACAAGATCTCTCGCATTAACATTTCCAAAAGCAACTCGTCCTGCTAAACGTTCTAAATCATATACTTCTTTTAATTTTTCCCGCAAATCTTGGCGTTCAAAGTAATGTCCGATCATCGTCTCGACGAGATTTTGGCGATATTTAATCTCTTCCTTATTTAAGAGTGGACGATCAATCCACTGTTTTAAAAGTCGTCCGCCCATCGCGGTTTTCGTTTCATCCAATAACCAAAGAAGTGATCCTTTTTTTCCTTTTGAGCGAATCGTTTCCGTTAATTCTAAGTTCCGCTTAGAAAAATAATCAATCTTCATAAATTGATCAATCACATAGATCGAAACCGGTTGTAAGTGATCCAAGCTTCTCTTTTGTGTGCGATATAGATAATTAAACAAGCGGACAACCGTATTTCTTAACTGCTGTTCTTGAATACCTTGCAATAATGGCAGATGCACATCTTTTTCATCCAGCTCATTTTCAATCGAAAGAGTTAACGTACCTCTTTCCTGTAACCGTTTCTGATACTCTTTCGAGAAATCATCAGAAATTACTACTTCTTTTGCTCCCGATAAGGATAGTTCATTTAATAGAGAGTCTATTCCCTTAAGAAGAGTTGCTTTGCTTTCTCCTGTCGATAAATCGCTATAAGCAAAGCCAAATTGCTCTTCTGCAAATAAAGAGATAGTGGCAATATAGTTATTTTCTTTATCGGAAAGGTTCTTTCCTTCCATCATCGTTCCAGGGGTAATCAGCTGAACGACCTCTCTTTTCACAACTCCCTTTGCTTGTTTCGGGTCTTCTGTTTGTTCACAAATAGCCACTTTATAGCCGCGTTCGACTAGCTGTTCAATATAGTTGGCAGCAGAATGATGCGGAACACCGCACATGGGAATTCGCTCTGCTCCTCCGCCTTCTCTGCTTGTTAAAGTGATTTCAAGCTCCTGTGATGCTTTGATGGCGTCATCAAAGAACATTTCATAAAAGTCTCCTAAACGAAAAAATAAAAAGGCATCCTGATAATCTGCCTTCACTTGTAAGTATTGTTGTATCATGGGCGTATATGTTGTCATAACTTCCTCCAAAATCCTGTCCAAATCTATTATTCTCCCATTATAACATAAAGAAATAGAATATTTCAGTGGGTGGTATTGGGAAAAGACTATGAATATCTCTGAAAAAACACTTGCTTTTTTGTATGAAGTTAGATGTGATAACTAGTTCATTCCATTGTGCTCCATTCCAGTATTATTTTTAAAAATAATACTAGTAATTCGCGGGCAAATCTTTTATAATTTAGCTTGCAATAAAAGTTAATTTTAGGAAAAGGAGCAATTATCTTGAAACGTATTCTATCTATTCTTTTAACAATTGTTCTTATGGTCAGTTTTATGCCACATTCAAGTGCTGAAGCAAAAACGAAGGTTAAAACGTATAAAAATTGTACAGCCCTAAACAAAGATTATAAGGGTGGCGTTGCTAAATCCAAAAGCACCAAAAATAAGGGTGGAAAAACAAAGTACAAACCGTATGTATCTAAAGCCTTATATAACGCAAACAAAAAAAAGGACCGTGATAAAGACGGAATTGCTTGTGAAAGATAATCTTCCTGCCTTTTTCTTATGCGAATTGGAAAAAGGCTTTTCTATTATTGATTATTAATGAATCATTAATAGAAAAAAAGACTAGGAAAAGCTCCTAGCCTTTACTCTTCTTCCCCGCCTACAAGGAAGTCTGGATTTAATTCCTCAAATTCTTCATCTTCTACTTCATCTTTAAACCAGGCATCGTCATCTTCCTTGCCACATTCGTCTGTGCAAACCTCCACACAGATTTTTGTTTCTCCGATAACTTCCACGATAAATTCTTTTTCTACATGGACAATGATTTTATTGCCATTTGGCGAAATCACTGCTTCAATGCAGTTTGGTTGTTGCAAAACGCGTGCAATAACATCATGGTCTTCTAAGCAGTCAGGATCACGATATTTTAATTTAATGACATCTGTATATTTCACACGCTCTGTTACTACTTCCGTTTGTGTATTATCATTATAAGAATACCAAACGTTAATATCAAAGTATCCACAAATTTCTACTGTTTTACCAACCTTTTCTGCTTCATACGTATGGTTGATAATCCAGCAGCCCAAGATACTTGATGGGCTGTTGTCTGGGCAGATAGTATGATTGGATTTTGTAAATTTACGTCCTTTCGCTACGACTGCCTTTGTAATAATCTCTCTATATTCTCCCATGTTCGAGCGAAACCTCCTCATTCATTTTCATTTCATCCTATGCGGGATAGGAGTCTAGTGTGCGACAATTTTTAAAGACGATAAGTAATGCTTAAATCTACTTCATTGTATGTAAAACTTGGGTAAGTGTGCCGATATTAGCCATTTTTCTAGACATCTATCCTTCTTTTTATCAATTCTAAAAAGCACTTTCCTTATTTCTTTATTAATAAAAAAAACCTTATCTATTCAGCTCTTTTTTTTGCTTTTAAAAAAATATGCGTTTGTATTAATACATTCGCGGATACAGCTTGTTCTAATCTCTATATACTGTAGTATACGGTAAGGGGGTGAGGAAGTTGGCAGGGTTATTTAATAAAAACGATCAGTTTGATTTTAAATTCAATGTTAATGGTAAAGAGGTTACTGGCGAGGACAGAGCTAAATACGCACAAGAATTAATTACTAAATTATCTTCAGAGATGGGTGGATTAGTCCAAAAGTTAACCAAAGGTGTTTCTGAGAATGTAGCTGGAACTACAATGGATGCAATGAAGGAGAAAGTTGCAAGTACGGTTGATTTAGATTCAATTAAAGAAAAAGTAAAACCACATCTTAATCCTGAAACGCTAAAAAGCATTGTAAGTGAAGACACCCTAAGCAAGCTACAAGAGAAATTACCTGTCATTGATGCTTCAAATGATGATGGGAACCTTAAATTAAATGTTAACGGCAAGCCTATTTTTTCACTAGATCTTTCAGATTTTATCAAAAAATAAGTAATCAATCTTTTCTTTGAAAGGAGGTGAAGTCAAATGTTGTCTAAATGCACATCTGATTGTCACAAAGGTAACGGTTCTGGCGTTGCTGGTACTGATGTTACTGCTAAAGGTAAAGGCATTGGAAACAAAGGAGCAGAACTTCGCGGATTTACTAATGCTACTCAAGGTAACGGTAACCTAGCTAACCAATTTTCTGCTTCTGGTGCTGCTGGTGGTGCTGCTGTAGGTGTTAACTTATTAAACTTCTTTGTTGGTGGTATTTTAGTTAATGCTAACGTTGCTGGTGCTGCTACTGCTGTATCTTTCAACCAAAATAGCCCTGAAATGGTGAACGAAGGTTAATCACCTTTAAAATAAGCACTCCTATAAGTGATAAGCATATAATAAAGGGCAACATCTTCTTGATGATTGCCCTTTTCTTTTACATACCTAATAGAAGGAGGCTAAAGAATGGCTAAAGATAAAAATATTGGGTTAACTGCTGAGAAACTAAAAGAGCTTGGGGTACCAGAGGAGCTTATTGATAAAATTCTAGAAACGGGAGGTCCTTCTGTTAACACCCATGCAGAAGGAGGAAACGGTGGAAGTGCCGTCAGCTTAACTTATGTAGACAATTACTCTGTCTTATTTCTTGTTTATACATTTCTATTGCAAACAGTTAATAACGGAAATGCCAAAGATAAAGAAACAAAGCAGCTTAATAAAGCATTGCTTTCAACCTTGCAAACAGCTATGAAGGAACAACAGGAATATCGGAAAGCATTCTTACGAGCGATCAATATTTTAAACAATCAAAACAAGTAAAACCAAGCAAAGATATGCTTGGTTTTTACTTGTTTACATTCTATTTAAAAAATATGCTACCCATTGCATTACACCACAAGGAAGCTTTACGATCGCTCGTTCTTGGATCTCAGCCTCTTATTGTTCTTTCTTCTTCTCAACGGAAGAAAGGATTTCTGTTTCTACTGTGTCTGCGATCGTTTTTGTTACCATTTGCAGCATATCGTTAACAATTTCTTGTGATTCTTTAAATTCACTGACAATTGGCAGTTCATCGATTTCTTTTTGTAAGGCATCAATTTTTGCTTCAGTATCTTTTAAAGCAGCAATTTTGCCATAGTGCTGAAGATTAACTGCTTGTTTTTGAAGCTTTTTAATCTGGGCAATTCGATCATTTACTTTTTGGTTTTGATTGATTTGTTTTTCTGCTCGTTGGTAAAATTCCACTTCTTCTGTCTCACGAATCATTTTGGCAAGCTGCTCTGTTCGTTCGATAATTTCTTCTCGTGTGAATTTCGCCATTAGTTTGCCTCAACAGCTTCTGCTTCTAATACCTCAATCATTTCTCCGTTTAATGACCATGTTTTTGCATCGGTAATTTTCACAGAAACAAGTTTGCCAATAGCCGATTTTGGTCCGACAAAGTTTACTAGCTTGTTTTTACGTGTATAACCAGCAAGCACATCTGGGTTATTCTTGCTTTCTCCTTCTACAAGAACCTCTACCGTTTGGCCTTGATAATTCTTCATGGAATTAGCAGAATACTCATTAACTAAAGCATTTAGGCGCTGTAAGCGTTCCTTTTTGACTTCCATCGGAACATTATCTTTCATTCGTGCTGCAGGTGTTCCTTCACGTGGAGAATAGATGAATGTATAAGCAGCTTCAAAACCAACCTCTTTATAAAGAGATAATGTTTCTTCAAATTGCTCATCTGTTTCATTTGGATAACCAACAATAATATCTGTTGTAAGAGTTAAATTAGGAATAGCCGCTTTCATTTTGCGAACTAATTCTAAATACTGCTCTCTTGTATATTTACGTGCCATAATTTTCAACACATCAGATGAACCCGACTGAACTGGTAAATGGATATGTTCCACTAAGTTACCGCCTTTAGCAAGCACCTCAATTAAATGATCATCGAAATCACGTGGGTGACTTGTTGTGAAACGAACACGCGGAATATCAATTTTGCGCATTTCTTCCATTAAATCTCCGAAACGGAAATCAATATCTGTAAAGTCTTTTCCATAGGCGTTTACGTTTTGACCAAGCAATGTAATTTCTTTATACCCTTGTGCTGCTAAATGACGCACTTCTTGGATAATATCTTCTGGACGGCGGCTTCGCTCTTTTCCGCGAGTATATGGAACAATACAATAGGTACAAAACTTATCACAGCCATACATAATGTTTACCCATGCTTTAATTTTTCCATTACGTACTTTAGGAAGGTTCTCGATCACATCCCCTTCTTTAGACCAAACTTCTACGACCATTTCTTTTGACATATATGCTTCGTGAAGAATATTTGGTAAACGGTGAATATTATGTGTACCGAAAATCATATCTACTTGTGTGTATGTTTTTAAGATTTTGTTTACGACAGATTCTTCTTGTGACATACATCCACAAACACCTATTAAAAGGTCTGGCTTTTCCGTTTTTAAATGCTTTAAATGTCCTAATTCACCAAATACTTTATTTTCTGCATTTTCACGAATCGCACAAGTATTAAGAAGAATAACATTGGCGTCATCGACTGAATCTGTTGCCTCATAGCCTAAAGCTAAGAAAATCCCTGCCATTACTTCTGTGTCATGTTCATTCATTTGACAGCCATATGTACGAATGTAGAATTTACGCCCTTCACCCATTCCGCGGAACTGCTCGGAAATGGAGAAATCCTTCTCATAGCGGACTTCCTCTTTTCCTCGTCTTTTGGCATCTTTTAAAGAAGGGGCTTTGTATACTGTTTCGAAATATTTGCTATAATCCTTTTCGGATTTTTTGTCCGAAGAATTATTGCTTCCGATTTGCTGTCCTTCTAAACGTTGGTTTTCGTTCATTTCAACTACTCCTCTCTTATCGATGATTTTGGTTTCATCCATAAGTTTGTTAATATACATGTTTAGGCTTCTTATAGATTGGTGTTTTCTCCCCACCATCGATTCAAATTGAACCGATAAAAACTACTTTGACAAGAAAAACATCCATCCATATAATAGCTGCTTTTTCATATGTACTATTCTTTATAGACATATTTTCATTATTCTAGTATAAGCCTTTCATCTTTTGAAAACAATAGCAACGTCTTAAAGATATCATTCTACTATTTTCTTGTTGTTTAACTAAAAAGATACTTTCTCCCTCTTCCGCAAAGGAAAGAAGATAGATGATCTTCTTTATTTCGGAAACCTTTTTGTCATATTCGTATATAAGAATTTCTCTACTTGCGTACTTGTATAATATCTTGTTAGCTCATTTATTAGATTAGGATAATCGACAGCGGAAGCTAGACCTTTTACCGTTTGGTCGATTCCATCAAAATCAGAACCAAAGCCGACATGATCTTCACCTCCAAGCGAACATATATAATCAAGATGGCGTAGAATATCTGTAATAGTTGCTGTGTTGGTTCCACTTAAAAACTGTGGCACAAAAGTAATGCCGATTACACTGTCTGCTTCTATCATTGCTTTAATTTGGTCGTCGCGTAAATTACGAGGATTTGGACAAAGATTATATGTATTCGAGTGTGATGCATATGGATACTCTGCATGCTCCATAACATCCCAGAAGGCATTTTCCGATAAGTGGGAAACATCTACCCAAATTGCTTGCTTATTCAAAAGCTTCACTGTTTCCCTTCCGAATAAAGATAAACCAGCACCTCTAGGTTCTAGTGCTCCATCCGCAACAGCATTCGCATAGTTCCAAGTAAGTCCTACTGCTGAAACACCTAATCGAAGCAATGTTTTTAATTTTAGCAAATCTCCTCCAATCGCATCACAGCCTTCTAATGTTAGGAGTGCACCAATTTCACCATTTTTTAATTCCTTTATATCTTTTTGTGAGCGTATAAATTTTAAATCTGCATTCGGCTGTAAGATTTTATCATAAAAGATAGTTGCCATGGATAAAGCTGCTTCAAACCGTATATCAGGATGGACAGATTCTGGAACATAAATAGCAAAACATTGAATCTTTGCCCCCCCTTTTTGTAAATTACTCTTAGTGACATGAAGTTTATCACTATTCTGAAAATTTATCGTTTTATCTATAAACATTTTATATAATACATCACAATGACCATCGAAGTAATTCAAACCATTCACTCCCCTACAAATATGTTTTTTATGTAAATCTTGTGGCTATTTCTCTCCCTCAAGATATCACTTGACTATAGTTATAAAAAAAGGATGCCTCACTCATTTGGTTTATTCTCCACAGTTTCAAGTTAATAGCGGGAGAAAAGTTCATTCTCCAACTTAATTTTTTCTGTGGGACCTAAACCTATTGAGGAGACATCCTCCTTCTTTTTTTAAGGTTTGCTCTATTCAGTTTCCAAAAGATCAAAGGAACACAAACAAGCATACCAATCTCAGAAGGAATACAGTGAAACTAAGTCAGAGAAGATTTTTTTCTTCTCCATTTATCTTAGTTAATCATTCAGTCCTATACAGACAGCTGACTTCACATCTGCTTCTACAAATATCCAAAAGTTCTACCGCCATACTGTCCAATTAAGATCAAAACAAATGGAAAAGCATGTAATTACATGCTTTTCTACTTTTTATCAAATCTTGTTTTCTCTTTATCTAGGCTCCACAATGAGCTTGATGGCCGTTCGTTCCTCACCGTCAATGACGATATCAGTGAAGGCAGGAATACAAATTAAATCCACTCCGCTAGGTGCTACAAACCCTCTTGCGATAGCAACTGCTTTAACCGCTTGATTTAATGCACCTGCACCAATAGCCTGGATTTCTGCTCCACCTCTTTCACGTAGAACACCTGCAAGCGCACCAGCTACAGAATTGGGACTAGACTTTGCTGAAACCTTTAATATCTCCATTTCTAGCTCCTCCTTGTTTAACCCCCCCGCATGTTACATTAAATAATAATGAACATATCAGGATATATATCATTCCAATGTTACTATATTCCAAGTTTCATACACATATTCCAGCTTGGACATAAAAAATTAGAAAATATTTGTTTATACAAGATAGCTATATCCTCAAATAATTATCCTTTTATTACGAGAAAAATGGATGATCATCATTGATTAATATACGTTCTATTTTCTTTGCTTTCCCAGTCTTTTTATCTACTTCAATTAAACAGCCGCTTAATTGTGCTCTCCCACTTTTTGGCGGCTCGAAACGTGTTGGCAAATTGGTTAAGAAACGATTCAATACTAATTCCTTTTGCATTCCAAGAATCGCATCATATGGCCCTGTCATCCCAACATCGGCCATAAAGGCAGTTCCATTTGGAAGGATACGGTTATCAGCTGTTTGCACATGCGTATGTGTTCCCACAACAGCTGTTACTTTTCCATCTAAATACCATCCCATTGCTTGCTTTTCACTTGTCGCCTCTCCGTGGAAATCAACAAAAATAATATCAGTACGTTTTTTTGCTTCCTCCACTAAGCCATCAATCACAATAAATGGATCATCACTCGGATTCATAAATGTTCGCCCTTGTAAATTGATGACAGCTACTTCTATATCATTAATTTTAACAAACACCATGCCTTTTCCTGGATTATTTTCGGGAAAATTTGCAGGTCGTACTAAGTATTTTGCCTGATCGATGAATTCAAATATTTCGCGATTATCCCATGTATGGTTTCCCATTGTTATTGCTTGAGCACCAATTTCTAAAAAGCTTCGATAGATTTTTTCGGTGATACCTTTTCCGCCAGCAGCATTTTCGCCATTTATTATCGTCATCTGCGGACGGTATTTCTCCTTTAGCTTTGGTACGTACTCTTTAATCATATCTCGACCCATAGAGCCTACGACATCTCCAACAAATAAAATATGCATGTCTTTTTTCCTACTTTCTAATCTTCACTATGTAACAGTGTAACATATAATTGCCTGCGTTCCTAACTCGATTTTCCTTCTAAAAACTTTTGGAAGATAATGTTGCCAAACATAAAAAAACGGTGCAAACGCACCGTTTTTATTTTGCATATTCAACCGCTCTTGTTTCACGAATGACGGTTACTTTGATATGACCTGGATAATCTAATTCCTCTTCGATTTTCTTACGAATATCACGAGCTAATCGATGAGATTCTAAATCATCCACAAGATCAGGTTTCACCATGATTCGAATCTCACGACCTGCTTGAATAGCGAATGATTTCTCTACTCCATCATAAGACTCTGAAATTTCTTCTAATTTCTCAAGTCGGCGAATATAGTTTTCTAATGTTTCTCTTCGCGCTCCTGGTCTTGCAGCTGAAAGTGCGTCAGCAGCGGCTACTAGTACAGCGATAATTGAAGTTGGTTCTGTATCACCATGATGGGATGCGATACTATTGATCACAACTGGATGTTCTTTATACTTGGTAGCAAGTTCGACACCAATTTCCACATGGCTTCCTTCGACTTCATGGTCAATTGCTTTCCCTATATCATGAAGTAAGCCAGCTCTGCGGGCAAGAGTTTGATCCTCACCAAGTTCAGCAGCTAAAATTCCTGATAATTGTGCCACTTCCATACTATGCTTTAATACATTTTGTCCATAGCTTGTACGGAATTTTAGACGGCCGAGAATTTTAATTAAATCTGGATGT
This sequence comes from Niallia sp. M35, assembly GCF_050971705.1. NCBI lineage: Bacteria > Bacillati > Bacillota > Bacilli > Caryophanales > Bacillaceae > Niallia > Niallia sp. M35. The sequence continues at coordinate 274,577 of NZ_JBPCEP010000001.1, read as the reverse complement.
AATCCATGAACTCCGACCTCAAACGTAGTTTGTTCTCCGATCTCACGAATATGTTCATCCACTTCTCGACGAGCTTTATCAACCATTTCTTCAATACGAGCTGGATGAATACGTCCATCCTGGACGAGCTTATCTAACGCAAGTCTAGCAGTTTCACGTCTTATTGGATCAAAACCAGATAAAATTACTGCTTCTGGTGTATCATCAATAATTAAGTCAATTCCTGTTAATGTTTCAAGCGTTCGAATATTTCGCCCCTCACGGCCGATAATTCGCCCTTTCATTTCATCATTTGGAAGGTTAACAACGGAAACTGTAGTTTCTGCAACATGATCAGCTGCACAACGTTGGATTGCAAGTGACAAAATTTCTTTAGCCTTTTTATCTGCTTCTTCTTTCGCTCTAGTGTCACTTTCTTTAATCATTATCGCAATATCATGAGCAACTTCTTGCTCTGTACGCTCTAAAATGATGGATTTCGCCTCTTCTCGAGTTAATCCAGAAATGCGCTCTAGTTCTGTTTGCTGCTTGCGAACCATCTCGTCCACTTTGCTTTCCATCTCTTCCATATGCTGTTGTCTTTTATTAAGAGAATCGTCCCTCTTTTCTAACACTGATTCACGTTTATCTAACGCTTCTCCCTTGCGATCAAGATTTTCCTCTTTTTGCAATAAACGATTTTCTTGTTTTTGTAGTTCATTTCTTCGATCACGAACTTCTAGTTCTGCTTCACTACGAAGCTTGTGAATCTCATCCTTTGCTTCTAACAAAGCTTCTTTTTTCAATGCGTCTGCTTCACGCTTTGCATTCTCCATAATTTGTTCAGCAGTCAACGTTGCATTGCTAATTTTTGCATTAGCATTGGACTTTCGAATAAAATATACAACAAAGCCAACAACGGCAATAACGATTAGAATAAGCAAAATGGAGATGATTTTTATTAAATCCATCATTTTCACCTCCTCTTGCTATCAAATTGTGTTTGTTACGATTTTAAAAGTATTGGCTTAAAATGTTCCTTTTTTCAATCGAAATTTCCCTAGTCTTATAAAATGTTTTCTAGGTTTTCATACTTATAAAAATGTAAAATATACAATTTAATTGTATAGTTGTACCAATTTATTGTCAAGGCTTTGAACTAGTAGGATTAACCTAATTCTCATTGGCTATCTCCGTTATCATCTTCCTCTAACAATTGCTCTTTACTTCCTATATATGTATGAAATATCACCTTATTTAAAGCTAAACCTAACCTATCATCCGTATTATAGTCAGAAACTAAGCTTATTAAACCTAGGAAGTCCTTTATCCCACAGCCTCTTTTAAATACTTAAGTGGATTGAGAAGATTTTTTTACTTTCCAGATTACTAGATGGACAATAATTGCGTTTTTTGGGATCAGTCAGCTTGGAGCACCCAAAGAACGCTATCGAATACTTTTATAGAATAGCAACAAAAAAGATGGCAAACGGAAAAACCCGTCTCCCATCTTTCTTAACGATTAATCGATTAATTCAAATTGTTCATTCTCATCATTTTCAGGCTTTAATGTAACTTCTTTATCCAGCCCGTAATGATCGCGAATTTTCTTTTGAATTTCTAGGCGCATTTCTGGATTTTCTTTCAAGAATTGCTTCGCATTTTCACGGCCTTGCCCTAATCTTTCGTCATTGTAAGAATACCAAGCACCACTTTTTTGAACAATATCAAGTTCAGAACCAAGGTCAATGATCTCTCCTTCTTTTGAGATACCTTCACCATACATGATATCGACTTCTGCTACTTTGAAAGGTGGTGCTACTTTATTTTTTACCACTTTGATTTTTGTTTTGTTTCCTACCATATCTGTTCCTTGTTTTAACGTTTCAGCACGACGAACTTCTAGTCGGACAGATGAATAGAATTTTAGCGCACGTCCACCAGGAGTTGTCTCAGGATTTCCGAACATTACTCCAACTTTTTCACGAATTTGGTTAATGAAAATAGCAATCGTTTTTGATTTATTAATAGCACCAGATAACTTGCGAAGTGCCTGTGACATTAAACGCGCTTGAAGTCCAACGTGAGAATCTCCCATTTCGCCTTCAATTTCTGCTTTTGGTACAAGTGCTGCTACAGAGTCAATAACTAAAATATCAACTGCACCACTTCGTACTAATGCTTCCGCGATTTCTAACGCTTGTTCTCCGGTATCTGGTTGAGAAAGTAATAATTCATCAATATTAACGCCAAGCTTTTGGGCATAAACCGGATCCAATGCATGCTCTGCATCAATAAATGCTGCTTGTCCGCCATTTGCCTGAACCTCAGCAATAGCATGAAGCGCTACTGTTGTTTTCCCTGAACTTTCAGGACCATAAATTTCTACAATACGACCTCTTGGATATCCACCAACACCTAGGGCTGCATCTAAAGCTAAAGATCCACTTGGACTAGTAGAAATGACTCTATCTGCTTGCTCTCCCAGCTTCATGATACTACCTTTACCGAATTGCTTTTCTATTTGTTTTAACGCCATTTCTAATGCAGCTTGACGATCACTCAAATACGTTCTCCTCCTTATATAAAAAATGAATCTCACCAATCATGATTCATTCGTTGTTTAAAAGATTATATACTTAATATACCTTTTTTCCTTTCATTTGTACAGTAAAAAATCGAACATTCATTCGTTTTTTTATTTTCCAGCTGAAAGCAACCTTTCAAGGAAAAGATATCCTATTATTTATCTTCTAACATTTTCAATAAGAAATATTGACCGTATCTCACACTTCTAACTCGATTACCAGCTCTTGTTCCACTTAATGCTAACTTCTCTACTTTTGTCGGTTCACCGCTTTTAGCAATCCCAATATAAACGGTACCTACTGGGTTTCCTTCTAATTCATTTGGGCCTGCAACTCCTGTGAAGCTTATCCCAATGTCAGCTTTTAATAGACGTGCAACATTCTCCGCAAGTTCTTTCGCACATTGCTCGCTTACGACACCATGTTCTTTGATCGTCGACTCTTTTACTTGCAAGATTTGATGCTTTACTTCATTTGTATAGCAAACAATTCCGCCTTTAAAAATATTCCCAGCGCCTGGAATTCCTGTTATCTCTTGCTGAAACAGTCCTCCTGTCAGACTCTCTGCGGCTGCTAATGTTAAATTTTTCTTTAATAAAATATGAGAAAGCTCATTCATTAAAGTAGTGTCCTCATACCCATAGAAAAATTCTCCTACACGTGCGAATATTTCTTCTTCTGTTTTTACAATCAATTTATCTGCTTCTTCTATAGAATCATGCTTACATGTGATACGTAATGTTACCTCTCCATCTCCTGCGAGCGGGGCAATAGTCGGATTGGTCTGGGCATCAATTAAATCTTCTATTTTTGTTTCTAGCAGGGACTCCCCAATGCCAAAGAAGCGAAGCACGCGTGAAACAATGACATCTTTGCTTGTCATTTGCTTTTGTATTGCAGGAAATCCATATTTAACAAACATTGGCTGAATTTCTTTCGGTGGTCCTGGTAAAAGCATGTAAAAGCGACTGTCTTTTTTTAAAAACATCCCCGGTGCCATACCATGGTCATTTGGAAGAACGTCGCTTCCTTCTAATACTAATGCTTGCTTTTTATTATTTTCCGTCATCGTGCGTTTCGTTTTGACAAAATAGTCTTCAATGGAATCTAAAGCTGTTTTATCAAAAACCAACTCTTTCCCTATATGCTTGGCAATCGTTTCTTTCGTTAAATCGTCCTTTGTTGGACCTAATCCACCGGAGAAAATAAGCAATTGTGCTCGGCTTTCAGCGACTTTTATTGCTTCCTCTAAGCGAGCTGCATTATCTCCAACAACTGTATGATAATAAACATTTACTCCTAAGTCGGCTAAATGCTTGGATATAAATTGAGCATTTGTATTAGCAATTTGTCCAAGTAATAATTCTGAGCCAACAGCAATAATCTCTGCATTCATATAATGCTCCCCCTTTTTGTCTGTTCATAAAGAAAGGACGTCTCTTTATAAAGCAATATACGCTTGTCATAAATAGATGTCCTTATTTTTATTCCTCTATTTTATTTGGATGAAACAAAAGCCTGTTTATTTTTTGCAAAATAATCCCAGCCAGACCAAATCGTAAAGATCAAGGCAACCCATAGGGCAAGGATATCAAAAGGCAGTGAAATAAGTTCAAAAATCATATTATGTAATAAAAGCGCAGAAATCGCAACTATTTGGGCCCACGTTTTAATTTTCCCAAGCATATTTGCTGCAACTACCTCTCCGCCGCCAGCTAATATTAAACGTAAACCGGTTACTGCGAATTCTCTGCTAATAATAACAATCGTAATCCACGCAGGTGCCATCTGCAATCCTACTAAAACAATTAATGCAGATGAAACTAATAATTTATCTGCTAAAGGATCTAAAAACTTCCCTAAATCGGTTACTAGATTATACTTTCTCGCAAAGTGTCCATCAATCCAATCCGTTGTCGATGCTAGGATAAAAATCAAGGCACCGATAAAATGTGTCATCGGTAAGGTAACACCTAAAAATGTTAGTTCTCCCCATTGAAAGTCCACTAGCATGATGACTAGAAAGACGGGGATTAATAAAATTCTTGCTACGGTAATCTTATTTGGCAAATTCATCTTACATCCTCCATTACCATGACGTTAATCGCCACTTTCATTAAAAATAAATTAAAAACATTAGTATTATAACCTAAATACGATATAATAGCGAAAAATAGTCATCGAATCGATGACTATTCTTCTTTTATATTTTTAATAACAAGATCTTGTCTAGAAGATGAATCACCAAGGTCTATTTTTTCATCGTTGACAAAAACATCTACTTGGCTGTTTCCAATTACAATACGTGCTTCTGTCTCTTTTGATAAATCTTCTTCGTGTGATTCAGTTCCATCTTTTTCAAGGATACCTTGGAAAAAGGAATAGTTTTTGCCATTTTGGATATCAACCCAAACTTTTCCTGTTGCTACAAGCTTAACAACAAACTTCTCTGCATTTTTCACTTCATATGTTGTCTTTTTTCCAACTGTTTCTTTTTTGGTAATCTCTTGTTTTGGTGCCTCTTCTTCTACTTTCTTCTCTTCTTCTTCTACTACTTGTTCTTTCTCTTTATTAGCATCCTTATCAGTTACCTTTTCTTTTTCCTTTTTATTTAATGCATCTGATTTCATATAAACAGAATTCTGTTCCGCACCGCTATTAGACTGTTTTTCTGGATTTGAATCTTTCGCATACACAAAATACCAAACCAGAAAAGCAACAGCCAATACAAGAATAGCAATAAGAATAGTTGGCAAGATATCGAATACCTTTGAAGTGGCTCCGTCTATTGCGCTTCTTGAATTCACTCTCGATAAATTTTGCGGCAACTCATCATTTACCGTTGTTGGTACCTCAGCTTTATACTCTTCAAATATTTCTTCTGGAACCAAATCTACCGCTTCTGCGTATTGTTTGATAAATGCCCGTGTATAAAATTTACCTGGCATCATACTATAATTACCTTCTTCAATGCCAACTAAATAACGGACTTGAATTTTGGTAATCTCTTGTAATTCTTCTAACGTTAGTCCTTTAGCTTCTCTAGCTTCTTTTAATCGATTTCCTAATTCACTCACAAGATAACACCTTCCAACTTACTAAAAATCAAAACCCTCGAATTCACTTTCTAAGGCAAGAGTATTCTTTTTATGAACATCATAAAGAATCTCCTCGTCTGGCTCATGTCTTAGCTCAATAATATAATCAAAATCATCTAAAGTGTATTCTGTATTATGTACAAAGGCATCGGGATGTTCTACTACTTTTATACATGGCAGGCGCATCACTTCTCGAACAACCGCCCAATGTCGCTCATTAATCTGTTTGGAAGAAACAATACCATCAATGATAAATAAATTATTTTCATTATATTCTCCCTGCATTAAAGAATGGCGGATAGTCTGCTTTAGCAAAGTAGAACTCACTAAAAGCCATCTCTTATTTGCACAAACGCTTGCAGCCACTATGGACTCCGTTTTGCCTACCCGCGGCATCCCTCTAATACCTATTAATTTATGGCCTTCTGTCTTAAATAATTCCGCCATAAAATCTACTAGCAATCCAAGCTCATAACGAACAAAGCGAAATGTTTTTTTGTCATCTGCATCTCTTTGAATATAACGACCATGTCTTACTGCAAGTTTATCTCTTAAAGAAGGTTCTCTAAGCTTGATTACTTTTATTGTGTCCATTGTATAGAGAATAGATTCTAACCTTTTTATTTGTTCCTTATTTTTCGCTAACATTAATAAGCCGCGCCGTCCATCGTCTACCCCATTAATGGTGATAATATTAATTGAAAGCATTCCTAGTAATGAGGAAATCTCCCCTAGTAGGCCAGGTCGGTTTTTTTGAATTTCGTATTCTAAATACCATTCCTTCTGTTCCAAAAAAATCCTCCTACAACTAGCAAGTGAAATTTTCTAGTCTTTTAACTTCTATCATATAGGAATAGTATAAATAATCAAGAAAAAAGGGGTCAAAATAGAAAAAAAGATGGACTTTTTATAAGAAGGGTGCATTCTAGGAAAATAAAGCATTCATTTTAATCTAAAATCATTGTTTCAAAGCTATTTTTACTTGATTTATTTGCATGCTGCTTATGTTTGATCCGCCTCTTTTCTTCTACACTTTCTTGCTTTTGGTCACAGACAGGCTTCCCTTCTATTATCTAGATGCTCTTTTTCGAAGCACGTCATCACATTTTGGAATATTTTTCTGTTCCGAAAGGAAAGAAGCTCAATAAATAGCTTTTCTATTTATCGAGCTTCTTTGATTGCCACTAATAATTATTTTGTTCCGTTATTATGCACTAATTTTACCATCATATTTGCAATCGCATGTTGTTCTTTTTCATCTGCAACTGACCATAAATCGGATAAAATCTTTTCTTGTTCATTTTTAGGCTGAACTTGATTAGACAGATAATCTCCAATTTGAAAAGCAAGATCTCCTATTGCTTCTTGGTTCATTCCTTCATTTTCGGCATGATGAAGACGATCTGCTAAAAAGTCTTTCCATTGATCCCAATTTTCTAAAATAGACATCATGAATTACTCCTTCCATTGCTTAAGTGAATTACATCATTATTTTGGTTCGTTCGATGTAATAATATGCATGAAAATCTTTTGGAAAAGCTATCTATACATACCATCCCCCATTAAGAGAAAGGACTTGTCCTGTCATATAAGAAGATTTTTCCGATAATAGAAAGGCTACACTTTCTGCTACTTCTTGGGGACTTCCCAATCTCCCCATTGGGATTTCCTCTGCCATCAGCTGCATTTCTTCAGGCGAAAAAGATTGAAGCATGTTCGTTTCAATAGCGCCAGGAGCTACTGCATTCACCCGAATACCATTAAAGGCTACCTCTTTACTTAAGGCCTTCACAAAGCTAATTTGGGCACCCTTTACAGTAGAATAGGCAACTTCCATTGCTGCTCCTACTTGACCCCATATACTTGTGATCACAATAATATTACCATATTGTCTCGAAAGCATTTTTGGTAATAAAGCTTTTGTTATACACATTAATGAATGGATATGGACATTCCATAGGGCTTTCATTTCTCCCTCTTCCATATCTGTAAATAAACCATATGTACTTATGCCACTTGCGTGAACAATTCCATCTATTGTGAAAATACTTTCGAGAATTTTTTGGTAGTCATTTTCTTGTTGTAATTCTGCTTGTATGGGTAAGTATTCTCCCCCATTCACTGCTAGCACTTCTAACAGTTCCTTTATTGCTTTTTCATTTTGATGATAGTGTAAGTAAAGCGAATAGCCTTCTTTTGCTAATTGTTTTGCAATCGCTTGTCCAATTCCACCAGATGCACCGGTAATTAAAATCCATTTCCCCATTGTCTTTTTCACTCCATTTACTTTTACCTATAAACCTAAACAGCAACAGACACAAAGAAATAAATTTCTTTGTGTCTACTTATCATTATTTCGGCACTACTTGGCAAGATGTTATTCTTTCTTCTGCTAATAATTTATTAGCCGCATTTTTTATATCCTCAACTGTAATTTCTTCAACTGCAGGTACCACATCAAATAAATTCATTTCATTGAAAGCATAGCGTGTAAATTGGTTAGCGATATATTCTGGTGAATTAATCGCACGTAAGAAAGCGCCAATTTTCTTTTTCTTCGTTCTTTCTAACGTCTCGCTGGCGAAATCGGTTGTTTTAGCTTTCATTAAAATTTCTTTAATTGCCGTTTCTAACCGATCAGGATCACTCGTATCTCCGCCAATCATCGCAAATCCAAATCCGTGTTCCTGTGTGTAATCATAAGAAAAAGTATCATCAATTAAGCCTTCTTGGAAAAGATTTTGGTAGTTTTCAGAGCTTTCACTAAATAGGAAATCTAATAATAAATTGATGCTCCACTCTTGTTTCATCATTTCCTTTCCGGAATGCTCTACATCGATTCCTTTTATTCCAACAAGACATTTAGAAGTGTGGACATTCATTTTTAGTACTTGCTTGTCCTTATTAACATGTGCAGGTTCTTCTTTAAATTTGCGTTGAATTTCACTGTGATTTGTATAATCTTTTTTGCTTTGATTTTCTCTTATCTGAGCCATATACTCTTCTGGATCAACTGGTCCCACAATGAAAAGAAGCATATTGCTTGGGTGGTAGAAAGTATTATAGCACTCATATAACATATCTTTTGTGATATGTGAGATGGATTCAATCGTTCCAGCAATATCAATTTTCACAGGATGATGGACATACATATTTTCAATTAGTCCAAAATATAGACGCCAATCTGGATTATCATCATACATCGTAATTTCTTGCCCGATAATTCCTTTTTCTTTTTCTACCGTTTTTTCCGTAAAGTATGGTTCCTGTACAAAATTAATAAGTGTTTCCAGATTATTAGCTACATTAGAGGTACTAGAGAACAAATAGGCTGTTCTTGTAAAAGACGTAAAAGCGTTAGCGCTTGCCCCCTGTTTACTAAAATCTTGAAAAACATCACCGTCTTCTTTTTCAAAAAGCTTATGCTCTAAGAAATGAGCAATTCCATCAGGAACTTGAGTGAATTCAGATCCCTCAAGAGGAATAAAGGTGTTATCTACAGAACCATAATTTGTTGTGAATGTACAAAACGTCTTATTAAACCCTTTTTTCGGCAAAATATATACCTTTAAGCCATTTGCTAATTTTTCATAATATAGTTCTTCTTGCAATTGAGCAAATTCTATTTTTTCCATTATGCATTCCCCTCCGATCCCGTTAAGAAATAAATGGTGTCTAGTTCGATCTTCTTAGCGGCAGCAATGATTTCCTCTCGGGAAACTTTACTCATATATTGAAGCCAATCGCCCATCTCTACATAATTATCACTTACGCTATTATGGTAGAACAGTTCAATCATGCCACGGGAAGTATCTAATGTTTCCAGCATTTGATTATGAATCACCGCTTTTGTCTGCATTATTTCTTGATCGGAAAATTCGCCTTTTTTCATTAACTCCATTTGTTCCTTAATAATCTTAACTGCCTTATCGTAATTGTTATTATCTATTCCTGACATTACTAAAAGCAACCCTTTATGACTTTCTAAACGACTTGCTGCATAATAGGCAAGGCTTTCTTTTTCCCTGACATTAATAAATAGCTTGGAATGCGAGAACCCGCCATAAATGCCATTGAGTACTTGAAGGGCAAAATATTCTGGATCTCCATAAACAATATTTGTGCGAAATCCCATATTTAGTTTTCCCTGTTTAATATCTTGTACTTCACGAACTTCTTTTACTTTCTTAGTTTCATATGATTTTCTACGATCAATTGATTGTGCCGTTCTTTCTTTAAATGGAAATAATTCCTCAATATAGGCTCCTACCTCTTCTTCTTTAATATCGCCGACCATATACAAATCAATCTGATCTTCTGCTAACGCTTTTGTATAATAGTCGTAAAGGGATTGTGGGGTAATGCTATCAACCTCGTCTTTTTCACCGTAAACACTTAGTGCATAAGGCTCGTTTTCACACATAACATCAATTACTCGTTGATTCGAATATCGCATTTTATCATCATAGATGGATTGAATTCTTTGCTTTAATGCACGTTTTTCATTATCTATGACATTCTGGTCAAAACCACTTTCTGATACATTTGGCTGAAAGATAACCTCCGATAAAAATTCCAACCCTTTTTTTAATAAAGGAGCTGGGTCTGAGAGAAACTTTTCGTTTGCAATTTCTAAAGAGAAAGAAACAATGTGGTATTCCCCTTTTTTAGCAAGATCGATAAAAAAAGTAGCTCCATACAATTCTTCTATAAAGGAACGAAGCTTTGCCGTTGTCGGAAATTTCTTCGTACTATTTTGCATCACATAAGGAAGAAGAGCCCTGTGTGTTGAATTTTCTTTTGTAATAGGGGTTCGCCATTTCATCACAATCGTATTCGTTTTAAATTTTTCTGTCTTTACTGTATGTAATTGAAAGCCGCTATATTTTGTAATTTTTTCCGTTGCTACACTCATAACATACCTCCTCATATACTTACACTCATCATACACTACTTACTAGTATTTACTCTATTTATAAGGTTATTCTCATAAAGTCTAGATTAGGTGATTTTCCTTTAAACTTACATCATCTCCTTTGCTTATTTCTATTCCTTCTTTATTGTATAACCTAAACTCATACTGATAGGATTTCGCCTCTATTTCTGAAAGTCTTTCATCAAACGTTTCCATTGAAAATTTGTTTAAAGATACCTTTTTTCTCTCCTTCCAGTCATTATTTATGATTAAGTCAATCGAACATACACTTCACTTGTCCCATCTGATAGGAAAAGAAAAAGTGGTGTGCGCTCATCCTCTATCGGAACAGTGTAGGTAGTAACTCCATAAGATAGGTATAGTTCCCTTTGGAATCTTTTTCAAACTTAATAATTCCCTGTCCCTCCCCATTTGTAAAAGCAGCGATTCTAGTCTTTTCTATATCAAAAATATCAATAATTTTAATATTAGTTTTCTCTTGCAATAAGTCACTTTTCATAATCAACTTTGTAATAGAAGCTTCATCATTGCCATAAACAGGACGATTATTCCATAATAGTCCGATTACAAGCATAAGCAATACACTACTAAATAAAATTAATAGATTCTTTATGCTCATTTATTTTCCTGGCTTTATAAAAAATTCTCATTATTATCAAAATATCATTCAAAAGAAGCTTATTCAATAAAAAACAAGAAAATAATTCCAGATTATACTTTTTCCTTTAAAGAGACGATTATTTCTCATGAAAACAGGAAAAAAATAAAGAAAAGAAGAAAGGGAGAGGTGCACAATGCCAAAACTTGTTTTGATTCGCCATGGAGAAAGTCTTTGGAATGTGGAAAATCGTTTTACTGGTTGGACAGATATTGAACTGTCAGAAAAAGGGTTAACAGAAGCAAGGGAAGCTGGAATTATTCTCCATCATAACGGCTACACATTTGATATTGCATATACATCCTATTTAAAAAGAGCAATTCGGACATTATGGATTATTCTCGATGAAATGGACAGTATGTGGATTCCTATACATAAAACGTGGAAATTAAATGAACGTCATTATGGTGCTTTGCAAGGACTCAATAAAAAAGAAACAGCTGATCAATATGGGCTTGACCAAGTTCAAAAATGGAGAAGATCCATGGATATCAGACCGCCAGCTTTAAATAAAGATGATCCCCGTTACAATATCGACGATCCAAGGTATCAACAGCTCGAAGAAGGCGACTTTCCTTTAACGGAAAGTCTTGCCGATACGGAGAAAAGAGTCTTAACTTTCTGGGATCAAGAAATTGCACCTATGTTACGCAACAATAAAAAAATAATAATTGCAGCGCATGGTAATACAATTCGCGCTATTATTCATTATTTAGATAACGTTTCACCAGATGGGATTGCGTCTTTAAACATTCCAACAAGCATTCCATTAGTATATGAATTAGATGATAACTCTTTAAATCCTATGCGCCATTATTATTTAGATATGAATGGCGAAGTTCCTGCAGATGTGATTCCTAAACATATTCCAATTGAATTATTAGATAAAGAATTTAAAACCAAGGCAATTAATACACATGAAGAATAAGAAGCATCAGGTAAATTACTAAGTGAAATGAATAAATAAAAAGAGACTCCACTTGTGCTGCACCCTAAAAAGTCAGAATTGGTTCGTCTAACTTTTGGGGTGCACATCAGCTTGAAGTCTCTTTTTCATTTCCTAAAGGATTATCTGCTACCTTTAATATAAGGAACACCAGAAGCTTTTGGTGCATCTGCACGACCGATAAAGCCTGTTAATGCAACAATAGTTAATACATATGGGGCAATTAACAAGTAAACGCTCGGAATGTTTTCTAAGAACGGTAGGCTGCTTCCAACAATACTTAAGCTTTGAGCAAAACCGAAGAAAATCGCAGCTCCCATTGCTCCAAGCGGATTCCATTTTCCGAAGATCAGGGCGGCAAGTGCCATGAACCCTTGTCCGCTAATGGTCGCATGGGTAAAATCATTTGTAATCGACTGGGCAAAAACACCGCCGCCTATTCCACCAAATGCACCAGAGAGAATAACTGCAACATACCGCATTTTAGTTACGTTAATACCCATTGTATCTGCAGCCATCGGGTGTTCTCCAACAGAACGAAGGCGTAACCCGAATGGCGTTTTATACATAACAAACCAAACAATAATAGCAACAACAATAGCTAAGTAAGAAGTCCAATAAGTATTAGAGAAAAATAAGTCTCCAATCACAGGGATGTCCTTTAATAGCGGAATATCAATTTTCTTAAAGCTATAACGAATGGTACCTGTTTGTCCCTTTCCATCATAGATTAATTTCACTAAGAACATAGCAAGACCAGCTGCTAGTAGGTTAATCGCTACACCAGAAACCGTTTGGTCGGCACGGAATGTAATACTTGCCACCGCATGAAGGATGGAAAATAAAGCTCCCACAACCATTGCGACAAGTAAAGAAACCCAAGGTGTCCAAGCGCCCAGACTATCAGCAAATGTTAAATTAAAAACAATGGAGGAGAAAGCTCCCATTACCATTAAACCTTCTAATCCAATATTAACTACCCCTGCTCTTTCAGAAAAGTTCCCGCCAAGTGCAGTAAAAATTAGTGGAGCAGCAAACAATAGCGAAGAAGGTATGACAATTAATAATACGTCCATTAATCCCATTTACTTCTCCCCCTTTTTACTTTTATTTTTACTTAATCGTTCTAAAAATAAGCGAATCATATAGCTTGAAGCAACAAAGAATACGATTAAAGCAATAATGATATCAACCATCTCATTCGGTACTCCAGCTTCAAGCGGCATATTTAATGCCCCTACTTTTAAGAAACCGAACAAGCATGCAGCAAGCAAGATTCCGACTGGGCCATTTGCTCCAAGTAAAGCAACGGCAATCCCATCAAATCCAACCCCTGTAAATCCACCTTTATTACTCACATATTCAAATGTTCCTAAACCTTCCATCGCTCCTGCAAGACCCGCAAAAGCACCAGAAATGACCATGGAAAGAATAATATTACGGTTAACATTCATACCAGCATATTGGGAGGCATTCTGATTAAATCCAACAGCCTTTAATTCATATCCTTTTACTGTTTTTTCTAAAATAATCCACATAAGAATAGCGCATCCAATTGCGATTAAGATTCCCCAGTGCATCCGGGAATAGTCTGTTAAGCTTTCTAAGAACCCAGAACGCAGACTAGCAGTGGGCGCAATATTTTCTGTACGGTCTGCTTTATCTGTAAGCACATTTCGGATTAAATAGTTGGATACATGTAATGCGACATAGTTCATCATAATACTTACGATAACTTCATGTACTCTAAATCGTGCCTTTAAAAAGCCTGGTACAAATGCCCACAGCGCACCAGCCGCAGCAGCAGCTAATACAGCAAGTGGTAAATGAATAATTTTGGGTAAATCAAAGGAAATCCCTACCCAAACTGCAGCAAGCCAGCCAACAATTAATTGCCCTTCAACCCCAATATTGAATAATCCAGTACGAAAAGCGAAGGCAACTGCAAGACCTGCAAGAATTAACGGAGTAATTTGGCGTACTACTTCTCCAGTAAAATAAATATCACCAAATGCTCCATTCCAAAGGGCTGTATATGCATCCGCAGGATTATAACCTGTTGCAAACATGATAATCGTCCCAACAATAACCCCTAATAATACGGCAATAATTGGAATACTAATTTTCTTTATTGTATTAGACATTATTCTCCACACCCACTTTTTTAGCTTTCGATCCTGCCATTAATAAACCTAGCTCTTGTTCTGTTGTTGTTTTTGGATCCACTGTTGCAATAATTTCTCCATCAAAAATAACAGCAATGCGGTCACTAACATTTAAAATTTCATCTAATTCAAAGGAAATCAACAATACCGCTTTTCCTTTATCTCTTTGTTCGATTAATCGTCGATGAATAAATTCAATCGCCCCTACATCCAGTCCCCTAGTAGGCTGGGCTGCGATAAGCAAATCAGGGTCACGATCTACTTCTCTACCAATGATTGCCTTCTGCTGGTTCCCCCCAGATAGAGCTCTCGCTGGTGTGTGAATACTTGGTGTTCGAACATCAAATTCTTCGATTAATTTACTCGCTTTTTTCTCAATTTCGCCTTGGTTCAAAAAGCCATATTTAGAAAATGGGGTTTTGTAATAGGTCTGTAAAGCCATATTTTGTCCAATCGAAAAGTCAAGAACTAAACCGTGTTTATGGCGATCCTGCGGAATATGACCAATCCCACTTTCCGTAATTTTTCTTGGAGAAAGAACACTGATTTCTTTGCCGTTAAGTGTAATGCTTCCACTGTTTTTCTTCATTAAACCAGTAATCGCCTCAATCAGCTCTGATTGACCATTGCCATCTACCCCAGCAATCCCGACAATTTCACCTGCTTTAACATCTAGGTTAAGAGAGTTGACTACATGGACACCACGACTATCTTTTACAGTTAAATCAGAAATTTTTAATACTGTTTCTTTCGGATTTGGTGCTTTCTTTTCTGTTTTAAAGGAAACTTCACGACCAACCATTAAGTTCGCAAGTTCATTTGGGTTTGTATCTTTTACATTATAAGTGCCAATACCTTCCCCTTTTCTGATAACCGTAACACGATCACATACTTCCATAATTTCTTTTAATTTATGGGTAATAAGGATAATGGACTTGCCCTCTTGAATTAACTTACGGAAGATACCAATTAATTCGGCAATTTCCTGTGGAGTTAAAACAGCTGTTGGCTCATCAAAAATCAAAATTTCCGCTCCGCGATATAACGTTTTTAAGATCTCTACTCTCTGTTGCATTCCAACAGAAATATTTGCAATCTTCGCCTTCGGATCAACTGCCAATCCATAACGCTCTGAAATTTCCTGTACTTCTCTTTCTGCTTTTTTTAAATCAATTTTTCCTTTGCTGACTGTTTCTTTTCCCAAAATAATATTTTCTGTCACGGTAAAGGTATCAATTAACATAAAATGCTGATGAACCATTCCGATTCCTAAATCATTCGCAATATTTGGATTAGAAATATTTACGACCTTCCCACGCGCACGAATTTCCCCTTTTTCTGGCTGATATAAGCCAAAAAGAACGTTCATTAGCGTAGATTTTCCTGCACCATTTTCCCCTAAAAGTGCGTGAATCTCACCTTTTTTTACTTGAAGGGTAATATTGTTGTTGGCAACAATACCAGGGAATTCTTTACGAATATTTAACATCTCGATTACATATTCCATCTAATCCACTCCTTCTTACTTACCTTACAAGATAAATGTTTTAAAGCTTAAAATACACGTATGATGTCAAAGAAATTTATTTTCTAAAACAATCCACAAAGGAAATTATGTAATTTTTATATTACGATAATTTCGACATATAAAATTTTTAATAAAGACTAGAATAAACTTCTACTCTTTAGTTAAAATTCTATTTTTTGTCGTAAAAAAGGAATAAGTGTTTGCCATGCAAACCACTTATTCCTGGAAAATTAGCAATTGCTATTTACTTAACAGTATCAGGAACAGTGTACTCACCGTTTTTAATTTTAGCAGTCCATTCTTTAACAGCTGCATCAATTTCTGCTTTCTTTTTAACTTCTTCATTAATTGGTGCAAGACCTACACCATCTTCTTTTAAACCATAAACAGTAGTTTCTCCACCTGGGAATTTACCGTCTTTTGCTTTAGTAGAAATATCTTGTACCGCTGTGGAAACACCTTTTAATGCAGAAGTTAACACAATGTTATGATCTCCTACAACACCTTCTGCTACCTGATCAGAGTCAACACCGATTGCCCAAATATATTTTGAAGGGTCTTTTTCTTTTAAATCACGAGCTTCAGAGAATAATCCAGCACCAGTACCACCAGAAGCATGGAATACTACATCCGCGCCTGAAGAATACATTTTGCTTGCAATTGTTTTACCAAGTTCAGGTTTATCAAATGCACCAGCATATTGTACGTCTACCTTAATATTAGGGTCTACCGCTTTAACACCATCAACAAATCCAGCTTCGAAGCGTCCAATTACATCTCCTTCAACCCCGCCAATAAATCCAATTTTTTTAGATTCCGTTGCATGAGCCGCTGCAACACCAGCTAAGAAAGAAGCTTCTTGTTCTTTAAAAGTAATGCTTGCTACATTAGGTTGGTCAACTACAGCATCAACAATTGCAAAATGTGCATCTTTTTGTTGTTGAGAAATTTCTGAAATTGCACCTTCCATTAAAAATCCGATTCCAAATACCAAATTATAGCCTTGACGAGATAAGTTATTTAAATTAGTAGCATAATCTGAATCTGACTGTGATTGTTGGTAATCAATACCATTACCTTTTGATAAGCCATTCTCTTTACCAAATGCTTGTAAACCTTCCCAAGCTGATTGGTTAAATGATTTATCATCAACACCACCGACATCTGTTACCATTGCAACTTTAAATGAGTCTTTCTCTTTATTTCCATCTGCTGCTTTATCGTTATCCTTGTCATTACTTCCACAAGCACTTAATACAGTTCCAGCAGCTAGTACTAAAGATAGTGCTAAGCCAAATTTACGCTTCTTCAAAGCTTGTACCCCCTAGACTTTTTTGTTATTTAGTTAAACTTTTTACGATTAGTTTGTTCAGCTTCTACGAGTAAATTCGTTTTCTTAAAACTTGAAAGCTAAACTTATCGGATCGAAAATAATTTACTGAATAAAGAATCGGTTCATCCTTCTCATCATAATGCATCTGTTTTAAAACAAGCAGTGCAGTTTCTGGTTCACATTGCAGAATGGGAGATACTTTATCGTGATATCCTATCGGCTCGATTTGTGCAACAGCGTATGTAATATGTCTTTGGCTATCCGATTCCAAGAATTGAAAAATTGATTCTTGATCGTATGAAAATCGTTCAGGCAAAATTTTCTGTGGCAATTTATCCATACAATATACAACCGGTTCGCCATTAGCTGTTCGAACTCTTTCGATAACAAGCATTTCCTCCCCTTGTGATGCAGAGAAGCGTGTCGAGTCTTCTTCAGTAGCGAACATCGTATTTGAGCTTAGAAATATGGTGCCTGGATTCATACCTGCCTGCTTAATCATATTCGTGACACTATTCAATTGTTCTATGCCAGAATTAAACAATGGTTTACAGTTAACAAAAGTGCCAACACCGTGTCTTCTGACAATGACATTTTCTTCTTCCAATGTGCGTAGTGCCTCTCTTAAAGTGGCCCGACTCACACCTAAAGTTTTTGCAAGTTCGAATTCTGAGGGGAATTTTTCTTTTTCTTTATAAATTCCTAACTCAATATCTTTTTTTAGACGATCTACTACTTGCAAATATAAATGTCTCGTATCCGATTTAATTAGCATATGATGTTCCTCCAAACATTTCTAAGACATCAGACCTCTGATGTTCAATCATTCCTACTAATCGAAAATACTATAACACTTTTTTCCTAATAAATAAATAGACTTTTAAGAATTTCGTCGAAAAAATACAGAAATGAGTAATTGTTCGGAAATCAACCGTTTTCTTTTGTATATTATTGTAAAAATAATACTTAATTTTGCTATTTTTCTTATACACCCTGAATGAATGTTTTGAATATACGCTAAAAAAGGACTTAAAATAGGTTATACTATTTCAAGTCCTCTTTTAAAAAATTGATTATTTTTCCGCATAACTGAATCGTTTTGTGTCCTTTATGGCGGATGATATCGATTCATCCATACTATTGACCATACTACTGCATATTTATTTCTTCGGAACCTTTTGGCACAAGAACTGTTCTTGGTTTGCTGCCCTCATATGGTCCAACCACACCGCGGGCTTCCATTTCATCGATTAATCTTGCTGCTCTCGTATAACCGATGCGGAACCTTCTTTGTAACATACTAACGGAAGCTGTTTGCATTTCGACAATTAATTCAACTGCTTCATGATACAGTTCGTCTTCTACAGCTCCAGTAACTTCCACAATTTCATCTGGAATCATTTCCTCTTGGTATTGTGCTTTTTGCTGGCCAATAACAAAATCAACCACTTCCTCTACCTCTTCATCGGACAAGAACGCCCCTTGTACTCGCACAGGTTTGCTTGCCCCATAAGGGAAGAATAGCATATCTCCTCTTCCTAATAGCTTTTCTGCTCCTCCCATATCTAATATGGTACGAGAATCAGTCTGAGAGGAAACTGCGAACGCAATTCGCGATGGAATATTTGCTTTAATGACTCCTGTAATAACATCAACAGAAGGTCGCTGAGTGGCAATAATTAGATGAATTCCGGCTGCACGGGCCATTTGTGCAAGGCGTGTAATGGCATCCTCTACATCAGATGATGCCACCATCATTAAGTCAGCAAGCTCGTCTACAATCACCACGATAAATGGCAGTAATGGCTGCTTCTCTTGTTCCTCTGCATTTATTCGTTTAATATACTCATTATACCCTTCTATATTTCTTGTCCCTGTATGGGAGAATAAATCGTATCTTCTCTCCATTTCACTAACAACCTTCATTAATGCCTGTGATGCTTTTTTCGGATTTGTGACAACTGGAGCAAGCAGATGAGGAACACCATTATATACATTTAATTCAACCATTTTTGGATCAATCATCATTAGCTTTACTTCATGAGGCTTAGCTCTCATTAATATACTTGTAATAATCCCGTTAATACAGACAGATTTTCCGCTACCTGTTGCTCCGGCAACAAGTAAATGGGGCATTTTATTTAATTCTGCGCACACTGCTTCCCCTGTAATATCTCGTCCAAACGCAATCATCAGCTTCGAATCTGGCTTATCATTTTTACTTGATTCCAATACTTCTCTAAGTGACACAACAGCGACTTCTGAGTTTGGAACTTCAATCCCGATTGCTGATTTCCCAGGAATAGGAGCTTCAATGCGAATATCCTTTGCTGCAAGAGCTAAAGCTAAATCGTCGCTTAAATTAACAATTTTACTTACTTTGACTCCTTCACTTGGATGAACTTCATACTTCGTTACCGCAGGTCCTAAATGAACCTCTGTTACTCTAGCTTTTACGCCAAAGCTATGAAAAGTTCGTTCTAGTTTAGCAGCGTTTGCGTGAATTTGCTCATATTCCCCACTCTGATCTGCCTTTCTCGGTAACTTTAATAGCTTTAAAGGTGGGAGTTCATAATCCTTATTTTCTACTTCTGTAAAAGTTATTGGCACGACATCACCTAAATCGGTTTGTTCCTCTGGCGAATCTGCCATCAAGTCTTCCTGAATGGCTTCCTCCTGATAGGCTCTTTCGGCAAAGGTGTTGATAATTGGCTCTTGTATGTATGGCTCGTCCTCTTGAGGCGGAGTGTTCACAATAATAGAAGCATTCGTATTTTCCTCAGACTGCTGATTTTCGCGTCTTGCTTGTTTTTCGGCCTTCCGCTTTTCTTTATTTTTTTGGATCGATTCTTTCCAATCTTTCATATCTTGCTTAAACGCTTCCCATTGATCTTGGAAAAAACTCCAGATACTTGATATAACTTTTTTAAAAGCACCACTTAACGTTTTACCAGTAAGCAAGATAAAGCCTATTATAATCACGATAAAGCTGATAATCTGTGTACCTACCGTATCGAATAAATAATGGAATAATGCAAATAAAACGGCACCAATCATGCCACCGCCTAAATCAACATTAGTAGCCTCTTTCTTGACTTCCATCCAAAATAATTCCCATGTATTTAATATAACACTAGGGTTTTGAAAAGCACCTTGACTTGCTAGCAACTTAAATAGTGTTACATGGCTAAGTAATAAAATAGCACTAACAATTAAATAAATTCCATTCAATTTCGTATGAAACATATAAGGCTTTTCTCTTTTCCACATTAAATAACCACTGTATACGATAAGGCCTATTAGGCAAAGCATATACCACTCTCCGAAAAAGAACCGGAAAAAAGAAACCATTGTTTTCCCAACCGCACCGAGTTGTAAAATAGAGATAAAACTCAATGCCATAAGGAGCAAAGCTACAAGTTCATATTGTATCGTTAATTTAAGATGTTGTTTTTTTCTTGTTTTTCTTTTTTTCCTTTTTGCCATTTGATCACCTAATATTTAAAAATTATCTTTCTCTTTTGTAGTAAAGAAGCAGCCTTAGGCTGCTTCTTTATTGTTCCTATATTATAACATAGTTTATAAAGGGAAACTTCTATCCGAAGGTTTTTTTATCCTTTGCTGTTTTTATAGAAAAAGGTATGCTTTTTGGTTTGGCTGATTTGTTGTGTGCTTTGGCTGATATTTCGCTCGTTTGGCTGATTTGCTGTCTACTTTGGCTGATTCTCCGCTCAGTTTGGCTGATATCCTGCCTACTTTGGCTCCTTTGGCTGATTCTCCACTCAATTTGGATGATATCCTGCCTACTTTGGCTGATTCTCCGCTCAGTTTGGCTGATATCCTGCCTACTTTGGCTGATTCTCCGCTCAGTTTGGCTGATATCCTGCCTACTTTGGCTGATTCTCCGCTCAGTTTGGCTGATATCCTGCCTACTTTGGCTGATTCTCCACTCAGTTTGGCTGATATCCTGCCTACTTTGGCTGATTCTCCGCTCAATTTGGCTGATATCCTGCCTACTTTGGCTGATTCTCCACTCAGTTTGGCTGATATCCTGCCTACTTTGGCTGATTCTCCGCTCAATTTGGCTGATATCCTGCCTACTTTGGCTGATTTGCCGCTCAATTTGGCTGATATCCTGCCTACTTTGGCTGATTCTCCGCTCAATTTGGCTGATATCCTGCCTACTTTGGCTGATTTGCCGCCAACTCTAACTTAAAAATCATAATACTAGACAAGTTTTTTCCCTTATCATTCCCTTTTATCAACTTTTTTAGTAAAAAGCAATTAAAGGGTTGGAATTTTTGCTCCTGGCTGCATATCTGTCTGGAGAAAATGATTGGGATCGGTGCTAAGTATTCTTATGACTTCATATTCATTTGACTCATTTCTCGCAACTAATAAAGGAATGCCATTATAATGAATAACTTGGTGTTTTTCATAGATGTCTTGGCTCATTGGAAAAATCAATTCTTCTGGCATCATTGTATACATAATCATTGGATAATCCCTTCATTCTGTTCTTTATTGACATCAATCAACTCGTTGAGCTTTTTCATCGCATCCCCGACTCCGCCAACAGAGTCAATAAGTCCAGAAGTAACGGCATCATTTCCAATTACATTCGTTCCAATATCTCTCGTTAAATTTCCTTTTGCAAACATCAGATCTTTAAAATTTTCTTCTGTAATTTTAGAATGCTTGGTCACAAAATTAACAACTCGCTCTTGCATTTTATCTAAGTATTCAAAGGTCTGCGGTACTCCAATAACCAGACCTGTTAAACGAATAGGATGGATTGTCATTGTTGCTGTTTCTGCAATATAGGAATAATCACAGGAAACAGCAATTGGAACACCAATTGAGTGTCCACCTCCTAAAACAAGGGAAACAGTTGGTTTAGACAGAGAAGCAAGCATTTCAGAAATAGCTAATCCTGCTTCTACATCCCCTCCTACTGTATTCAAAATGACAAGCACCCCTTCAATCTTAGGATTTTGTTCAATTGCTACAATTTGTGGAATCAGATGCTCATATTTCGTTGTTTTATTTTGAGGCGGTAATTGTAAATGGCCTTCGATTTGACCAACAATGGTTAAACAATGTATTTTTGAATCTTGAGAGAGCTGAGGTACATTAGTTTGTCCCAGCTGTTGAATTTTTTCCATTAAGCTTGATGGTTTATCCTCATTCGGCTTTTCATCTGGCTGATTATTATTGTTAACTGAAACCATATAGTTCTCCCTTCCTAAAACCATAATAATCTTAGTATGAAGCGAGATACACTATTTCATGCGGCGAAATTGAAAAGTCAATAAGTCACTTTTACATCCAGAATAAATTGAAAACATTTCGGAAAATTTCTTGCCAATCATGCTTTCACGCTAAGCCACAGAGCCTGCGGTTCATCTAAATCCCAAGGAATCTTCTCCTTTATCAATTCCAACGCTCCAGAAGTTTTTCCCAAACAAACGAAAAGCCCCCTTATCTTAAGGAGGCTCTCACTTTTATCTTCTAACTGGCTTAACTTCCATTATAATTGGCAAGATCATTGGTCTACGTCTTGTTTTTTCATATAAGAACTGGTTTAGCGTATCTCTAATATCTTGCTTAATTCCAGTCCAATCAAAGCTGTCCTTACTAATACTTTTCTCTACAATATCTCTTACACGGTCAGCTGCTTCTTCTAGCAATTTCTCGGACTCGCGAACATATACAAAACCTCTTGTAATGATTTCGGGACCAGCAGAAATCTTTCTTTCCGCTTTATTTAATGTTACGACAACTGTTAAAATTCCGTCTTGTGATAATAACTTCCGGTCTCTTAAAACAATATTTCCAACGTCACCAACACCGCTGCCATCAATTAATACATTCCCAGCTGGAATTTTTCCGCCTACACGGAGGGTATCTTCTTTAAATTCAAGCACCTCTCCTTGTTCTGGAAGGTAGATATTTTGCGGTGGTACGCCACATTCAATCGCAATTTTTTCATGTGCCTTTAACACGCGATACTCGCCATGGATCGGCAAAAAGAATTTAGGCTTCATCATATTAATCATAAATTTTAATTCTTCTTGACTGCCATGATTGGAGCTGTTAAAGGTTTTATAGCCTGCTAGAAGTGTTGCACCTGCTCTGTATAATTTATCAATTGTTTTTCCAACAAATACTTCACTGCCTAGGAAAGAAGATGCTGCGAATAAAACGGTATCTCCTTCCATGATGCTTACTTGCTTATGATTTTTTTTGACCATTTTTTGCAGTGCTTCAATTGGTTCGCCTTTTGTACCAGTAGTAATAATTACCATTTGATCTTGTGTATATCCTTGAAGCTCGTTATAGGTAACGATCGTTTCTTCATCAACATCTAAATAATTGTGTTTTAACGCAATTTGCAACACTCTTTGTAAATTCTTGCCGATAATCGCGACTTTTCGATTTGTTTTTTCAGCTGCATCAATAATATGTTGAATTCTATTTAAGTCAGTTGCAAAACATGCTGCAATAATCCGACCCTTTGTGTGTAAAAACGCCTCAATTAAGCTTTGAGTTACAACAAAATCTGTTGTAGAATAACCTGGTTTATCTGCATTCGTACTGTCAGATAATAACGCTAATACTCCCTCTTCCCCGATTTTTGCCATCTCGCCATAATCTGGCTTGTAAAGATCACTGGCTGTTTGATCGAATTTGAAGTCGCCAGTATGTACGATTGCACCTTCTGATGTATGAATAACAATCCCAATGCTATCAGGGATACTATGATTTGTTTTAAAGAAGGACACTTTTGAGGAAGCAAATGTTAGAACGGATTTCGATGTCACAATTTCGAATTGTGCTTGTCCTTTGAAATCTTGCTCTTTCATCTTTTCCTTTGTTAGTTCAGCTGTTAATAAAGTCGTATAAACCGGTACATCTAAGTCTCTTAAAATATAAGATAAACCTCCGATATGATCTTCATGTGCATGTGTTAAGAAAATTCCTTTTACTTTTTCTTTATTTTGCTTTAAATACGCGATATCTGGAATAACAATATCGATCCCGAGCATTTCATTTTGCGGGTACATTAAACCAGCATCAATTACAAATATATCTTCGTCTACTTCGACTACAAACATATTTTTACCGTTCTCGCCCACTCCGCCGAGTGCGACAAGCTTTATTTTGTCATTTTTCATCAATTTTTGTTTCCTCCTATGTTGAGTTAAGCCGACCATTGATCAGTTATGATTATTATACTTGATGTTTAAAAATGTTTACAACCAATTTTATGAAATCTTCCTTTTTCAGATCCATTTCATAACGATATCAGGAGGTATTTTTCTTTAGTTTGCCTAGCTTTTCAACCCTTTTTTCCTATAATAAAAATTTTTACCGTTTATTCGATTTAAACTTAAATATAGAGATAGCTATTACAGCAAAAAAGCAAATTAAACATGCTAGTATACTAATTCGATTTGCCTCATCAAATAAGAAACTAATGCTGATGATCCCTAAGCAGGTTACAGTAAATATCGGAATATATGGATACCCCCATATTTTAAAACTTGGCTGAAGAGGATATTGTTTTCTAAGCTTTAGCTGTGCTAGACAAATCATAATCCATACAACCGATACGACAAATCCAGGGAATGCCATAAGTAAAGAAAAGACTTGATCTTGTTTAAATAAAGCAATCATTGATCCGGCAATTAAGATTATACCTGTAACCATTAAACTATAAATCGGCACTCCATTGTGGTTTACTCTACTAAAGGCTTTTGGTCCTTCACCCTCCGTTGAAAGTGAGTACATCATTCTGGTACATCCATATATACCCGAATTTGCAGCAGATAACACAGCAATAATTAAGACAAAATTCATAATGTGTGCCGCTCCAGATAATCCAGAAATCGAAAGTACTTGGACAAAAGGACTGGATTCTTCTGTTAACTCATTCCAGGGAATTAGTCCACAAATAATTAAAATAGGCAATGTATAAAATAAAACAATACGAAATATAAAGCTTTTAATAACTTTTGGCAATACTTTTTCTGCATTCTTCGTTTCCGTTACCGATACACCAATGAGCTCGGAGCCACCATAGGAAAACATAACAATTAATAAGGCAGAAAAGACAGATGTCCATCCATTTGGGAAAAAGCCGCCATGCTCTGTGTAATTTTGTAGATAGTTTGTTTGCCCAGATGGAATAAGTTCAAATAAAACAGCGGCTCCTAATATAATAAATATAATAATCATGCCAATTTTAATACCAGCAAACCAAAATTCAAATTCTCCATAATTTTTCACATTCATTGTATTAACGACAATTAAACCTACTGCGCACAGAATACTTAATATCCATAATGGCACATCTGGTAGCCAAAACTGCAGAAAGCTTCCTGCTACAACTACTTCAATCACACATACCGCAAGCCATAAAATGCAGTACATCCAGCCAATAACGAATGCTGTCTGGTTCCCAAAAGCCTTCCCAATAAAGCCCTTCATGTTTGTATTTGGATAAACAATAGCCATTTCCGCAATACTGCCCATCACTACTAGTAATAAAAGTCCTGCAAATATGTATGTAAAAATAACACCTGGACCTGCAATGGAAACTGTTTCTCCACTACCTTTAAATATCCCTGTCCCAATAGCTCCTCCCATGGCCATTAAACTTATATGTCTTGGCAATAAGTTTTTTTGCAGCTGATTTTTCGCCATGACTTCTCCTCCTTACATTTAACCTTATCAAAATGTTCTTGCGTCTTACTAACCATTGTCCAAACCACAATTTTTCGATTGAGAAACTGGGAAGACAGTTTGCATTTTTCAAATGTGAACTTCCACCAAACAAAAAATTCGCAAGACGATATAGCTAAACACTCATCTACCTTCAAAAACTTCTAGTTTCTTATATGTTGAAACTTATGTTTGCCCTATTTAAAAATATGATGATGTATCCAATCATAATCAAAAACTAGTTTAGAAACAAGTTTTTCTTAGTAAAGATGTGAGATAAAAAAGACAGAAGAGCTAGTTATCTCAGGACGAATAAACCATTTTTGCTTTGGTTTATCCGTCGTAATAAGAGATAGCTAAACTCTTCTGACACGTAAACATTTATTAAAACTAGCAAAAAAGAAGCAAATAAACTGTTATCATTAGTCCTTGTGGATATACGATATCCTTCTAATTCCTTAAATAAATTTCGCTAACTCGATTCGTTCTTCCTCTGTTAATGGCACTAAAGGTAAACGAACAGAACCTACGTCAAATCCTCTTAATTGTAATGCTGTTTTTACTGGAACAGGGTTTGGAGCTTTAAATAGAATTAACATAAGAGGAAGTAATTGTTGATGCATTTTAGATGCTTCCTCAACCTTTCCATCTAAGAAAGAAGTCACCATTTCTTTCATTTCTTTACCAATAATATGCGAAGCTACAGAAATCACTCCTGTTGCTCCTACAGATAAAAGTGGTAAAGTTAAGCTGTCATCACCACTGTATACATAAAAATCAGCTGGTGTTGATGCAATAATTTTCGTGATATTATTTAAATTTCCACTAGCCTCTTTTACAGCTACAATATTATCAATTTCTGACAAACGAATAATAGTTTCTGGTTCAATATTAACAACAGAACGACCTGGAATATTATATATCATAACGGGTAGTTTTGTAGATTCTGCAACTGCTTTAATATGTTGATATAACCCCTCTTGGTTCGGCTTGTTATAGTATGGTCCAACTACCATAACAGCGTCCACACCTGCAAGTTCTGCTTGTTTCGTTAATTCGATGGACTCATATGTGTTATAACTACCTGTTCCTGCAATGATTGGAACTCTCTTTTCCACTACCTTTACCACATGTTTAAATAAAGCAATCTTCTCTTGTTTGGATAATGTGGGCGATTCTCCAGTAGTACCAGCTACTACTAAAGAATCTGTTCCGTTTTCAAGTAAATGATTAATTAACTGTGTTGTTTTTGGAAAATCTATATGTCCCTTGGCATCAAATGGTGTAATCATGGCCGTTGACACCCTACCAAATAAACCCATCGTTCCACTCCTATTCTCATTTCGATCTCGTTGTATCTATTTTTTTATTCTATTTCTTTTTCTAACTCAAACGCATCGTGTAATACATTAACTGCACTTACTAAATCATCCTGTTTCACCAGCACCCAGATAGTTGCATGGCTATCAGCTGATTGGAGGATACGAATTCCTTTATTTGAGAGTGCAGTAACAATTTTAAATGTCACCCCAGGTACACCGGCCATTCCAGCACCAACCACGGATACTTTTGCACATTCTTTTTCGATAACTGGTTCATATCCCATATTTTCAAGAACGGCAATTGCTTTGTTTGTCATCTCATTTGTTACAGTATATACGACACTGTTAGGTGAAATATTGATAAAGTCTACACTGATTTCTTCATTTGCCATCGCTTTAAAGACTTGCGATTGTAAGTCGTACTGATCTTTTTTTGCAAAAACTTTAATTTGAGTTACGTTTGCTACATGAGCAATTCCTGTTACAGGTCTTTCTTTTATGTCACTGCCTCGACTTTCCGCATTACTCGAGGTGACAAGTGTACCAGTCCCCTTAGAATACGTTGAGCGTATTCTAATCGGTACTTTTGCTTGCATTGCTATTTCCACTGCTCGTGGATGAATAACTTTTGCTCCTTGATAAGCCATATTGCAAACTTCTGAATAGGTAACAACAGATAGCGGACGAGCATTTTCTGCAATTCTTGGATCTGCCGTCATAATACCTTCTACATCAGTAAAAATGTCAATATATTCTGCTTGAAGTGCCGATCCTAAAGCAGCCGCAGACGTATCACTTCCGCCTCTTCCTAAAGTCGTTGTATCTCCATTTGGCGCTGCCCCTTGGAAACCAGCTACAACAACAACATCGTGATTTTTTAATTCCTCAAGAACACGACTGCAATCCATTTCCATAATTCTGGCATTGGTAAAATCATTATTTGTCTTAAATCCAGCTTGAGCACCTGTTAATGCAGTTGCTGAAATTTGATTTTCTAGTAATAGTTGTGTAAACACAACACTAGAAATAATTTCGCCACATGACATTAATAAGTCGTTTTCTCTTCTGCTGATACTTGATTCTGATCCGCCGACTAAAGACAACAATGTATCTGTTGCATAAGGTTCTCCTTTTCGTCCCATCGCAGAAACAATTACTACTACTTTATATCCTTCATTTAATGCATCTTTAATATGATCTTTTGCTTGAATTCGGCTTTTTTCATCTCTAACAGATGTTCCGCCAAATTTTTGAACCATGATTTTCACAATAAACACCTCTGAACACTTTCTTAAAAGAGTGTAATATAAGGGTGCCTTTTCTAAAACAAATTTGGGGAATCTAGTTCTAAAAAGATTACCCCTTTCATCATTTTACTAGGAGGATCCCTTGTTGTTTTAACTTTGATGATTTTTTCCAACCAAAATGAGCACACTTATTTAAATGATTCCCTAAATAGGATTCTATTTAAGGAATCATTTCATAATAAGAAAGACAAGATTTTGGCACCATTATTTAGGCTTGTGTCCAAACTTGTACTTCCTGTATGTAGAATAAAATAGAAATCTACTTACAGGTAATTTTCCTGCATACTAAACCTCTACAGTCTTGCCTTTCTTCACTAGTCCATTAAACTAGCCCTAATTTAATTAGACTTTCAGCAATTTGTACAGAGTTCCATGCTGCACCTTTTAATAGATTATCGGAAACGACCCACATATGGAAACCGTTTTTCACATCTAAATCTTGGCGAATACGGCCGACAAATACATCATTGCTTCCTACGCAATCTGCAGGCATTGGGTAAACTTGATTACTTGGATCGTCTTGAAGCACAATGCCAGGAGCATCAGCTAACAAGGATTTAATTTCTTCCACTGATACTTGATCGTTATCTAATTCAAAATAAACAGATTCAGAATGACCGGTTGCTACTGGAATGCGGACACAAGTCGCTGCAACCTTTAAGTCATCTGCATGCATTATTTTCTTTGTTTCATTGATCATTTTCATTTCTTCGTAAGTGAATCCATTATCAGTAAATACATCAATTTGCGGGACTGCATTGAATGCGATTTGGTAATGCTTTTTATCACTCTTTACTGGTAGAATCTTCGGCTCAAATGCTTCTTTATTAAGAATTGCTTGTGTCTGACTGTTCAACTCTTCTACAGCTGCAGCACCCGATCCAGATACAGCTTGATAAGTGGATACTAATACTTTCGAAAGACCAAATTTCTCCTTTAATGGCTGTAAAGCAACCACCATTTGAATAGTGGAACAGTTTGGATTTGCAATAATTCCATTGTGCTCACGAAGATCTTCTTCGTTTACTTCCGGAACTACTAATGGCACGTCTTTGTCCATACGGAATGCGCTTGTATTATCAACAACAATTGCTCCATGTCTTACTGCATGTGGTGCAAGTTCTTTCGATACACCTCCGCCAGCGCTGAATAATGCGATATCAATTCCTTTAAAGCTCTCCGGAGTTGCTTCTTGTACGACAATTTCTTTATCTTTATACTGAACCTTTGTTCCTGCTGAACGTTTAGAGGACAAAAGTGTTAAAGTCGAAATCGGAAAATCTCTGCTCTCTAATGTTTTAATCATTTGTTGACCAACAGCCCCTGTTGCTCCAACTACTGCTACGTTAAATCCTTTTAATTGCTCCATTTAAGGTTCTCCTTCCAAAGGCTTTCTCTTAATAATAATAGGTAAGCGTTACGCTCCGCCTTAAATAATATTATCTATTTTAACATATTCAAGCAGCAATAAAAGAAACTTTTATCAGATTCTTTCAAAAAACACCGAATGGCGCTATAAAGTTCCTTGTGGAAGTCGACAAGCGCCTTTTTACGGTGCGTTTTCTTATCAGTCTACCATTCTTTTTCAAAGAACGTGATTTATATGCCTTATTAAATAATCATGTGCTTTCCTGTTAATCTAAATATTTTTCCACTATTACTGGTTGAATCTGTTTATATTCTAATGCTGCTTCAATTGTTTCTGCAAGCATAGACATTCTTGCAACCATAGAATTCGGCTTTTTCTCAGGATCATCTTGACCGAATGGAATAAAGAAAATATTCTTTGTTGCCATTAAACGCATCAAATTAATCCCATTTAATCCTAAAGCATCATTAGTAGAGATTCCCAATACAACAGGCTTTTGGTTTCTTAATGTCGCTTTTGCTGCCATCAAAACTGCATTATCAGTCATCGCATTTGCGAATTTACTCATACTATTTCCTGTTAATGGGGCAATTACCATACAATCAAGAGGTGCTTTCGGTCCAAGCGGCTCTGCAGCTACAATACTATCGATTATTTTCTGTCCTGTTATTTCTTCTATTTTACTAACCCAATCTTTCCCCTTCCCAAAACGAGTATCCGTATTTTTTACATTTCCTGTTACAACTGGTACAACTTCCGCTCCCTGTGCGACTAACTTTTCTACTTGTGGCACCACTTCCTCATACGTACAGTGAGAACCTGAAATGCCAAACCCTATTCTTTTTCCTTGTAAACTCATGATTCATATTCTCCTCTCATTGCCTGCTATTGTTCATCTAGTAATTGTGCTAAGACATCTGCCAATATATTTCCCGCTGTTTTCGGAGCTACAATCCCCGGTAAACTCGGCGCAAGCAATGCCTTAACTCCTCTTTTTTCTGCGTATTGAAAATCTGTTCCGCCTGGTTTAGATGCCAAATCAATTACCAATGTGTGCAATGGCATTTTTTCAATGACATCAGAAGTTACGACAAGATGGGGAATTGTATTTATACAAATATCAATATCATCGACTGCAATCTGTAAATCATCTAAATGTACTGGGATTAATCCCATTTCGATAATGCGAGCAATATGTTCACTTTGACTTGCTGCGACCTTTACTTTCGCTCCTAGGGCATGAAAAGTACGTGCAACACTCATGCCTACACGACCTAGCCCAAGCACAATAACATTTGAGCCATGAATCGTTGTGTCTGTATGTTGAATTGCCATCATTATTGTACCTTCGACAGTTGGAATAGAATTTAAAATTGCTACATCATCTCGGTTAAATAATTGAACTAATGATCGGTTCGTTTCTTTAATAAGCAAATTTAAATAATCATTCGTTATTCCTGAATATATGATGCAATGCTCAGGGGTTTTTTCTACTATTTTTTTCGTTAAAAAAACCTTCTCATTCGAAAAGATTGTATCAACTTGCCCATTTAGGTCTGTTCCTCGAACGGGTAAGATAATAGCATCTATTTTCGAAAAATCTACGTTATCGATTTTTTCTTTTGTAGCTCCAGTGAATGCATGGTCCAATTGCTCGAAGCCAATTAATGAAAGGATTGCTTGTTGTTCTGTTAATTTACGAACAATTTCAAGCTGCCTTGCATCACCGCCGATAATCGCGATTTCCATCCCTTTCAGCATGAATATTTCACCTTCTTTTTTTAAAGATCCTGTTTTTCATAGCTCGCTACTTCAACATCTTATGTGATTACCTATTATTAGGTGAGTTGTTTACTGCATTTCCTTAAAAAGATGGTTTCTTTCCTTATCTAGAATATAAATAACGATGCTCGGAACAAGTTTTGGTTGAAGTCTCCTCTTCGTGGACAGGGATTTTTCAGAAGTGAGTTATGGCAACTCCTTTATAAAGGGGAAAGCAAGAAAATATTTTTAGAAGTGCTCAAACAAAAAAAACTAGGATTCAGAAGGGAATTCTGTTTCCTAGCTCTTTATTATATATGTAGCTTTTTATTGAAGTGCTTTTGGTAATTGTCCGTCTGGGCTGATTAGAGAGACCGAGAATGTGTCAGTGAATATATCATTTGCCATTTGATCAACTTCTTCTTTGGTGACACGATCAATATCGGCAATGATATCATCTAAGGAGCGATGTTTACCTAATAACAGTTCATTTTTTCCATTTCTGCTCATACGGCTATTTGTGCTCTCTAAGCTTAGCATCAAGCTGCCTTTTAGCTGCTCTTTACTATTTAGAAGTTCCTTTTCGGTAATTCCTTCTTTTTTCAAGAGGGCAAGCGTATTTTGAATAGTATCAAATAATTCATCTAACTGCTTAGCTCCTGTACCACCATAGATTGTCACTATTCCACTGTCTTGGTATGCGGAGTGATAAGAGAATACCGAATAAGCTAAACCCTTTTCTTCGCGTACATCTTGGAATAATCGACTACTCATACTGCCACCAAGAATATTATTTAAAGATACAAGTGTATACATTTTATCATGTCCCACCTGTAACCCATTAAAACCTAAGCATAGATGTGCTTGCTCTGTTTCCTTTTTGCGTGAAAAATTATTGGCATGGAAAGAAGGCTTTACTAGTTCTATTTCGGATTTACCGGCTTCAAATGACCCAAAATATTTTTCTACTTCTGAAATAAATGCTTCGGTAATGTTTCCTGCGATCGAAATAACCGTATTCTCTGGTGTATAATGATTAAACATATACTCTCTTAGCGTATCTCCATTAAACGTAGCCAGTGTCTCTTCAGTTCCTAAAATCGGATAGCCAAGTGGATGTTTATCATAAATTGCCTGACTCAATAAATCATGAACAATATCATCAGGTGTATCATCATACATTTTAATCTCTTCACAGACAACATTTTTCTCTTTCTTTAATTCTTCCTCATCAAATGTCGAGTTAAAATACATATCTGCTAACACTTCTAACGCCATATCAGCATGTGTATCTAAAACCTTTGCGTAATAACAGGTATATTCTTTTGAAGTAAAGGCATTTACCTGGCCGCCAATACTATCAAATGATTCTGCAATTTCTCTCGCACTACGTGTTTTTGTTCCTTTAAAAAACATATGCTCTAAAAAGTGAGATACCCCATTGTTCTTTTCATCTTCTTTACGAGATCCTGTACCAATCCATACGCCAATAGCAACGGAACGTACTGTTGGAATGTTTTCCAATACAATTCTTACTCCATTTTGGCAAGTATATCTTTTGATCAATTATGTTCCTCCTGTTCTTCTACCAAGTTGCAAAAAGTAGCTGCGACTGCTAGTATATCTTATTCCTCTTATTTTTTCCAAAATATTGTTTTAATATAATGATAACATATATCCATTTTAAAAATGAATAGCGATTAGTTCCCTTTTAAAAGGAAGACTGGCTTCATTTGCCATGTCCTTTCTTATAGATGTTGTTTTTCTTCTATAAGAAGCAAGACTATAATAAAACGTTTTCTCTTTATAGAATACTATAAGATGAATCGAACTACTATTTTTTTGTTTTTATGCTTTCTCGTTCTTCACTAAGCATGTCACTAACTGAATCGATTTTATATCCTTTATTTTTGATTTCGATAATTAAATGTTCAAGGCTATTTGTAGTAACTTCTGTTGGATGCATAAGGATTAGAGCCCCATTATGGATCTTCCCTGTAACTCTTTTAAGCAATGTATCAGGACTTGGTTTTTGCCAATCAATCGTATCCACAGACCATATTACTGTTTTAAGCTTTTGTTGAGCGGCAATTTTCACTACTTCATTATTAAAATACCCACTTGGTGGCGCTAATAATGTGACTTGCTTACCAGTTGTCGCTTCGATGACATCATTTGTTTTTACGATTTCCTCATGAATTTTACTACTGCTAATTTTACTCATATCTGGATGGGTATAGGAATGATTTCCGAGTTCATGCCCTGCTTCTGCAATCATTTTAGCAAGATCTGGGTTTTTCTGAACCCATCTGCCTTCCAAGAAAAAACTCGCCTTGACATGATGCTTTTTTAAGGTTGATAGTATGTCAGGTAAAAATTCATTTCCCCATGCTACGTTTATAATAAAGCTTACCATTTCTTTTTCTGGATTCCCTTTATAAATAGGAGCAGGTGGCAAATCATTTAGTGTAATTTTTGGTTTCACTTGCTTAAAAACCAATCTTTGTTCATTGAATTTCTTTTCTTTTTTCATATTCTTGTAAGAAGCATCAATATCCACTGTCACCCCATTTAATCCAGGAATAGCTTTCCATACAGGATCAAGCTTGGCATCAATCGGCTTCTTTTCATAGTCTTTCGCTTTCTCGCTTATCGTCGTATATAAAGAGTTAGTTGCTGTCACTGAGACAGCGTTTTCTTGTAAAGTACTTACATATGTATCAGCCCAAGGATTATTAACTAAAAACCAAGAGATGGCTAGTATTCCTATAAGTGAAACTGTTTTCTTCATCACCTTTTCCCCCCCAGTTACTACCATATGATAGGAAAGGACAAGGTAGAACGCTTAATGACGGACTTAACTTATCCTTTTCTCCTATTATTTTGTTCAAAACGTTCCTTTTCATTCCACAAAAAAATACCCGCTAAAAAACATAAGTAGTTTTTTAGCGGGTACCCTTGATTTCAATTTTATTAGTTTTTTGCATTCTCAGCTTGTTCTTTTTGTTCTTTCAAAACAGCTTTACGAGATAAATTTACTCTTCCTTGTTTATCAATTTCTGTTACTTTCACAAGGATTTCATCACCGATTGCTACTACATCTTCTACCTTGCCAATTCTTTCTTCAGCAAGCTCTGAAATATGAACAAGTCCATCTTTTCCGTTGAAAATTTCAACGAACGCACCGAATTTCTCGATTCGTTTTACTTTACCAAGATACATTTGTCCAACAACAACTTCACGAACGATATCTTCGATAATTTGTTTTGCTTTGTTATTCATTTCATCATCAACAGAAGAAATAAATACAGTACCATCTTGCTCGATATCAATTTTAACGCCAGTTTCTTCGATAATTTTATTGATTTGTTTACCACTTGGTCCAATAACATCGCGAATTTTGTCTGGGTTGATAGACATCATTAAAATTTTTGGCGCATAAGAAGATAGTGATTCTCTAGGTGTATTGATTGTTGCCAACATGGATTCAAGAATTTGCATACGGCCAATCTTAGCTTGCTGTAATGCTTCTTCTAAAATTTCACGTGATAATCCATCAATTTTTATATCCATTTGAAGTGCCGTTACCCCTTTAGAAGTACCAGCTACTTTAAAGTCCATATCTCCTAGATGATCTTCCATCCCTTGAATATCTGTTAAAATACTATAATGTTCACCAGATTTAATCAGCCCCATTGCAATACCAGCAACTGGTGCTTTAATTGGCACACCAGCATCCATCATAGCAAGGGTACTTGCACAAATACTAGCCTGTGAAGTGGAACCATTGGATTCTAATACTTCTGATACAAGGCGAATTGTATATGGGAAGTCTTTTTCAGAAGGAATAATTGGTTCTAATGCTCTTTCCCCTAGCGCACCATGACCGATTTCTCTTCGTCCAGGTCCACGCATTGGTCCAGTTTCACCAACACTGAAATTAGGGAAATTATAGTGATGCATAAATCGTTTTTCTTCTTCTACCCCAAGGCCATCCAATATTTGCACATCTCCTAAAGCACCTAATGTACAAATACTTAATGCTTGAGTTTGTCCACGAGTAAATAATCCTGACCCGTGTGTTCTCGGTAATAAATGCACTTCAGAAGACAGTGGGCGAATTTCTTCTAAGCCACGTCCATCTGGACGAACTTTATCTTCAGTGATGAGACGACGTACTTCATTTTTCACTAATTTATCTAAAATAGCTTTCACTTGTTTTAAATCTTCTTCTTCTGCTTCTTCTGCTTCATATTTTGCAATGACAGAATCTTTTACTTCTTTAATAGCTGCTTCGCGAGCATGCTTTTCTTGTACACGAATAGCATCTAGCATTTCGCTTTCACATAATGCACGCACATCTGCTTCGATGTCTTTATTCAATTCGTATAGTACAACTTCCATTTTTTCTTTGCCAATCTCTGCTGCAATTTTTTCTTGGAATGCAATTAGGCGTTTAATCTCATCATGTCCAAACATAATTGCTTCAAGCATTACTTCTTCTGGTACTTCATCGGCACCAGCTTCAACCATATTGATTGCATCTTTTGTACCTGCCACAGCAAGGTTAATATCACTTTTTTCTGCTTGTTCAACCGTTGGATTGATGACAAATTTTCCATCGATTCTTCCAACATAAACACCAGCAATTGGTCCTCCAAATGGAATATCAGAAACAGATAATGCTAATGAAGATCCAAACATAGCGGCCATTTCTGACGTACAATCTTGATCCACGCTCATTACTAAGCTGACAACTTGTACTTCATTACGGAAGCCATCTGCAAATAATGGGCGAATTGGTCGATCAATTAAGCGGCTTGCAAGTATTGCTCTTTCACTTGGGCGTCCTTCTCTTTTGATGAAACCGCCAGGAATTTTCCCAACCGCATATAGACGCTCTTCATAATTTACTGTTAATGGAAAGAAGTCTAAGTTCTTTGGTTCTTTTGAAGCAGTTGCTGTGCTTAATACAGCTGTATCCCCGTATCGTACAAGTACTGCACCATTTGCCTGTTTTGCTAATTGTCCAATTTCAACTGTAAGCTTTCTTCCAGCCCAGTCAATGGAATAGACATGCTTATCTTGTCCCATTCATAAACCCCTCTCTACTCATTCACTTCATGGAAGTTTCCGGTTAAGAACTACCTAAAACCTGCGTTATTTTATAAAATAAAGAATACTATCCTTAAATTTCTCTTCTACTAGTATACACATTTTATGTAACTAAAAAACGAAATTAATTTATGTAATCTATACTAATCATATGTTAGATTCGCATTTATTTACAATAAAAAAGCGGGAAAAATATCCCGCTTTTTTTAACTATCTACGTAGACCAAGTTTGTTAATTAAAACACGGTAACGTTGAACGTCTTTATTACGTAGGTAAGTTAAAAGATTACGACGTCTACCTACCATTTTCAAAAGACCACGACGTGAGTGATGATCCTTTTTATGTGTACGTAAATGTTCATTCAAATTATTGATTGACTCAGTAAGGACAGCGATTTGAACTTCTGGAGATCCAGTATCGTTCTCATGCGTTTTGTACTCATTGATAAGTTCGTTTTTACGTTCTTGAGTGATTGCCATCCTGTTTCACCTCCTAATTCTATTACACTAATCCCCAATTACCGAGCAAAACGTTGGTGATTCGATTTTGCCAAGCAAAGGTTGTTTTTAGTACGTCTTTAAGAATAACTGTTTTCTTTGGAAAAATCAAGACATAACCTTTTATTTTTTTATAAACAAAGAACATAAAAATAAAATCCAAAAAAAATTGACTACTATTGTAAGTCTTAGGGTATTTCTAGTCAGTCCTGCTAAAAATCACACTAGAAAACACTAGTTTCTTTCCATTATTTAGTTGGGATATATTTTTCAGTATATCCCAATCTAGTTAGAAGTATTCAGGTTGCTTTTCTTTTTCTTATTGTGCCTTTTCATAAAAGTATTGTAAGGCGGTTTGCTTGTCTTTTTCAATTTGGGCTACTAGTTCGTCGATGCCATTGAATTTTTGTTCGCTTCTAATTCGTTTATGCCATTCAACGATTACGGAATGGCCATAAATATCTTGATGAAAGTCAAAAATATGGACTTCGATACTAATCTTTTTCTCATCGGGCTGAAAGGTCGGTTTTGTACCGAGGTTACAGACTCCTTCATACCATTTTTCATTGACAAAGAATCGAACTGCATATACACCTAGCGGAGGTAAAATGACATCGCTAGTTGATTTCACATTTGCTGTAGGAAAACCAATCGTTCTTCCGCGTTTGTCGCCATGGATAACCGTCCCATTTACTGAATAGTGTCTACCTAAAAGAGCAGGCACCTTTTCCATTTCACCATTATTTATAAGAGAGCGAATTAAAGTAGAACTTACTTTCTCGCCCCCAAAAGTCTCTTTGCCAATAATCGTTGTTTCATATTTACCACGTGAATGCTTAGAAAGAGTCTCGGCTGTGCCCTGAGCTTTCTTTCCATAAGTATAATCAAAACCGGCTACTACATGTTTCACATTTAAATCAATTAAATACAAATCAACGAATTCTTGAGGAGGCAAGCTAGCAAATTCAATCGTAAAATCGACAATAAATAAATAATCGATCCCTAAGTTTGCTAATTGTTCTACTTTTGCTTCAAAAGATGTTAAGTAATCTACTTTTTTTGTTTTTCCACCTAATACGATTGAAGGATGGGGGTCAAATGTCATCACCGCGCTGCTCCATCCATTTTCATCTGCCACTCTTTTCGCTTCGCCAATTACCTTTTGATGGCCAAGATGAACTCCGTCAAAGGAACCTAACGCAATGGAAATTGGCGGATTATCATGCTCTTTATTTCGTTCTGAATGGTTTATTCTAACTATCTTCACTGTGCTACTCACCTTTTCTAACAAATTTCTTTTTTTCTCATTTGTCGTTAAACTTTCTTTCAAGGTGAACGAGAGCATCAATGGTTACTCCAAGATTTTTAATATTTTGGACGGTTTGATTAATCCTTGTTTTGTTGGATGCTGAACATATATAGCTAACGCTTCACCTGTTGTTGTTTGAATGACAATTGGTTCCTGTTCATCTAGTAGATAAGCAGGAGTTTCTAATACCGTTCCGTTTCGTACCTTCATTGCTAATGTATCATTTATTTCATATTTCGGCAAATGTAAAAGCGCGTCTTCCAGTGGATAAATATAGTTTTCCAGCTTCCCATTTTCTACATATTTCTCTAGTTCTTCAAATGTTACACACTCTTGTTTCGTAAAGGCGGCAGAACGAGTTCGGCACAAGTCTGACATATGGGCAGGATACCCTAATTTTTCGCCGATCATAACAGCAAGTGTGCGAATATAGGTGCCTTTACTACAGCTCACTCTAAAACGGAAGGATACAGTGTCTCCCTGTAACACTTGCCATTCGTCGATTAAATCTAAGGAGTAAATGTTTACTTGCCTAGAAGGACGGTCAATCTCAATCCCTTGTCTAGCATATTCATAAAGCCTTTTCCCATTTACTTTAACAGCTGAATACATTGGTGGTGTTTGTGTAATTTCCCCTGTTAGTTCTCGTAAAATCGCTTCTATTCTATCTCGCGTAATGATTTCCGCTACTTTTTTCTCCTCGACCTTTTCGCCAGAACGATCCTCCGTTGTCGTAGAGTACCCTATCGTTACTTCTCCTACATATTCTTTTCCTGCGTCTGTTATATATTCAGCTACTTTTGTTGCTCTTCCTAAACAAATTGGTAATACACCAGTTACATCCGGATCCAATGTTCCAGTATGACCGATTCGTTTCATATGTAAAATCTTCCGCAAACGAAAAACACAATCATGGGAAGTAAGCCCCTTGGGCTTCCATAATGGTAAAATCCCTTCCATATACCTCATCCTTTATTCATTTTATGAAAAAAACTCTTAATCTTGAGTCCTCAATTGTAATATAATTTAAAAGTCTTGTTAATGCGGCGGAGGAAATTTGACTCCTGCCGGATTTGAGGGAAAACCACAAGGATATGCCGAGGAGGCTCCTCCGTCCAGCAGAAAGCAAGTTCCTAGAGCGGAATTCAATGGGCTCCATTTCCACCGCTTATAAAAAAACTCCTATCGTCCATCCATAAGTATCATGGAAAAAGTCCGATAGGAGCAAGTTTATGTTACATCATTTTCTTTCGTCATCACTGGACGGATTTTCTTTTGCGATTTGATGCAATAATGTATCAATTCTATTTCCGTAATCTATCGACTCATCAAATTCAAACGTAATTTCAGGAGTTTTGCGTAAACGAATTCTTTGTCCGATTTCAGAACGGATAAATCCTTTCGCTTTTGCTAGTCCTTTTAGTGTATTTTCCCGTTGTTCTTGGTCGCCAAGTACAGAAATATACACAGTTGCTTGTTGAAGGTCACCAGTAACATTAACGTCTGTAACCGTTACGAAACCAATGCGAGGATCTTTTATCTTACGGCTAATAATCTCGCCTAGTTCCTTCTTCATTTGTTCACCAACACGATTTGGTCTTAGACTCATCGCGCAATTCACCTCATTTTTTTAAAGCCATTCTATATCTGTTATGGTTCTCTCTATTTCAGGAAAAGAATCAATAAACTGTTGTGTCTGTTGCAGCACACCTTCAGCCGAAACTCGCGCAGAAGCAACGGTAACAACAGCAATTTTTGTTCTTTGCCAAGTATCTTGATACCCGACTTCTGAAATAGAGATATTAAATTTTTGCTTTAAGCGGGTCATAATTCTTTGCAGAACCGCCCGCTTTTCTTTTAATGAGTGGGCATCATAAATAATGCATTCCACTGACATTAATCCAACAATCATTTACGCTCAATTTCTTCCATTACATATGCTTCGATAATATCGCCTTCTTTAACATCGTTAAAGTTTTTGATGGTAATACCACATTCGTAACCTTGAGCTACTTCTTTTGCATCGTCCTTGAAACGTTTTAATGCATCAATTTCCCCTTCGAAAATAACAACACCATCACGGATTAAACGAATACCGCTGTCTCTTGTAATTTTCCCGTCCGTTACATAAGAGCCTGCAATGGTACCGATTTTAGAAACCTTGAAAGTTTGACGAATTTCCGCTTGACCAATAATCTTTTCTTGGAACTCAGGATCAAGCATCCCTTTCATCGCTGCTTCAATTTCTTCGATAACTTTATAGATAATACGGTGTAAGCGTACATCTACTTCTTCAGCATCTGCCGCTCTTTTCGCGTTTACGTCAGGACGTACATTAAATCCAATTACAATCGCATTTGATGCTGCAGCAAGGGTAATATCTGATTCATTAATCGCCCCTACACCTGTATGGATGATTTTTACGTTTACGCCTTCTACTTCGATTTTATAAAGAGCAGCTGCTAACGCTTCTGCTGAACCTTGAACATCGGCTTTAAGAACGATATTAATATCTTTCATTTCCCCTTGTTTCATATGTTCAAACAGGTTGTCTAAGCTGATTCTTGTTTTTTCAGATCTTTGCGCTTGAATCGCTTGTGTGGAACGAGCTTCTCCAATTTGTCTTGCAGTTTTCTCGTCTTTGAAAACAACAAAGCGATCACCAGCTTGAGGAACATCGTTTAACCCAGTGATTTCCACTGGCGTTGATGGTCCTGCTGTTTTAACTCGGCGGCCAAGATCATTAACCATTGCACGCACACGACCAAATGTGTTCCCAACAACAATCGGATCCCCTATATGCAATGTACCATTTTGTACAAGCAATGTTGCTACCGAACCTTTTCCTTTATCTAATTGTGCTTCAATAACAGTACCAACTGCATTACGGTCTGGATTTGCTTTATACTCTTCTACTTCTCCTACTAAAAGAATCATTTCAAGCAGAGAGTCAATACCTTCACCAGTTAAAGCGGAAAGTGGAACAAAGATAGTATCCCCACCCCAAGCTTCTGGTACTAATCCATGTTCTGTTAATTCTTGCATTACGCGATCTGGATTAGCGGTTGGTTTATCCATTTTATTAACAGCAACGATAATTGGAACCTCAGCTGCTTTTGCATGGTTAATTGCTTCAATTGTTTGTGGCATAACACCATCATCAGCAGCAACAACAAGAATTGTGATATCAGTGATTTTCGCACCACGTGCACGCATTGTAGTAAAGGCCGCATGTCCAGGTGTATCAAGGAAAGTAATTTTCTTGCCATTCTCCTCAATTTGGTATGCACCAATATGCTGAGTAATACCACCAGCTTCTCCTGCTGTTACTTTCGTATTACGTATGCTGTCAAGCAATGTTGTTTTCCCGTGGTCAACGTGTCCCATTATGGTAACAACAGATGGACGTTCTACTAATTCTACGCCTTCTTCATCTGCAAAGTATACTTCTAGATCTGTCGTATCAATTTGGATTTCCTCTTCGACCTCTACACCATAATCTGTACAGATTAATTCAATTGCATCTTTATCTAATTCTTGGTTGATGGTTGCCATCACACCAAGAAGGAATAATTTTTTGATGATTTCAGATGGTTCTCGGTGCAATTTTTTTGCTAATTCAGCAACGGTTAACGATTCACTGAATGTAATTTTCTCTGGTAATTCTTTTTCTTTTTTCGGAGCTGGCGGTGCAGCTGGAGCAGTATTTTGCTTCCCTTTACGATTGTTATTTCTATTCTTATTGTTATTATTATTATTTTTTGGTTTGTTAAAACCTGGCTTATTATCTTTAGTATTTTTCACAGATTGATTTACTTTCCCCTTTTCAGCCATTTCATCGCTTTCTTTTTCATACTCGTCGGCGATATTTTTAGCCGCCACTTTCGCAGCTGGCGCTTTTGGCTTATTTTCTTCATTCTTTTTATTATATATACTATCTAATTTTTTGACTGTATCCTCTTCCAATGTAGTCATATGGTTTGAGACTTCTATATTCATCTCTTTTAATTTTGCAATAACATCCTTGCTTGAAATGTTATATTTTTTTGCGTATTCGTATACTCGCACTTTACTCATCATTTCACCCCCGCTAGAATTAATCGAGCAGCGTTAAAAGTTTTTTTGCAAATCCATTATCCAAAACAGCGACAACCACTCGTTGTTCTTTCCCTATTGCTTTACCTAGGATTTCCCTATTTGAAACAAGCTTCACTGGTACTTTATAGGAACGACATTTATCAGTGATTTTCTTTGTCGTGTTTTGTGACGCATCTTCCGACAATAATATTAGCTTTGCATTACCGCTTCTAATTTCTTTAACGGTCAATTCCTCACCTGAGGTTATTTTCCGTGCTCGATTTGCTAAGCCAAGTAATGACATCCACTTGTTATCGTTCATTTGGATTGTCTTTGCTCCTTATCTATTAGTTCTAACAGCTCGTCATAAACTGTATCATCTACAGTAACTTCAAGCTGGCTAGAAAGAATATTCTTCTTCTTGGCTAATAGTACTGCTTCTTTATCCAATGAGAGATATGCTCCTCGACCAGATTTTTTTCCCGTTAAATCGACGGATACAATCCCTTCTTTGGAACGAACGATGCGAACTAGTTCTTTCTTCGGCTTCATTTCACCGGTAGCAACACATTTACGCATTGGTACTTTTCTTGGTTTGTTCACACACATTCACCTCTATCATTCGAAATCTTCTGTGTTTAAGCGGAAATCATCCTCTTCTACTTCATCATCAAACTTAATCAATGAATTTTCAGTAGGATAAATTCCAGCTTCTCTTGCTTCTGACTCGGATTTGATATCAATTTTCCAGCCTGTTAGCTTTGCAGCCAGACGTGCATTTTGGCCTCGCTTTCCGATAGCCAGCGACAATTGATAATCGGGAACAATAACCGTTGTTGCTTTATCTTCTTCGTTTACAATAACTTCTAATACCTTTGAAGGACTAAGAGCATTTGCAACGAAAACAGTAGGATCACTTGACCACTTAACAATATCAATCTTTTCCCCTTTTAACTCATTAACAATCGTCTGTACACGAGTTCCTTTTGGGCCTACACATGAACCTACCGGATCTACCTCTTCGTTCTCAGAATGAACAGAAATCTTAGAGCGATCTCCCGCTTCACGAGCAACTGATTTTATTTCAACTGTACCATCATAAATTTCAGGTACTTCCATCTCAAATAATCTTTTAAGTAGCCCAGGATGTGTTCTAGACACAAAGATTTGGGGACCTTTTGTTGTCTTTTCCACTTTTGTCAGGAAAACTTTAATACGATCATGCGGTTTATAATGCTCATTAGGCATTTGTTCATTTGTTGGTAAAATCGCTTCAATTTTGCCTAAGCTGACGTAAATAAATTTACTGTCTTGGCGTTGAACAATTCCT
The DNA here is from genome assembly GCF_050971705.1 of Niallia sp. M35. NCBI lineage: Bacteria > Bacillati > Bacillota > Bacilli > Caryophanales > Bacillaceae > Niallia > Niallia sp. M35. The sequence goes on along the minus strand of NZ_JBPCEP010000001.1, from coordinate 230,531 downwards.
GTCATGATATCTTCTTCGCGATCAATAAATTCAGAATAAATAATTCCTCTTTCTGCTTCGCGAACTCTTTGTGTTACTACTTGTTTAGCAGTTTGGGCAGCAATTCTACCAAAGTCTTTTGGCGTTACTTCCAACTCCACTACATCTTCCACTTCATAGTTTGGATTAATTCTTTGTGCATCTTCTAAAGAAATTTCAAGACGTGGGTCAAACACCTCATCTACTACTTCTTTTCTAGCAAATACACGCATAGATCCAGCACCTAAATTCAAATCAATTCGTACATTTTGTGCTTGGTTAAAATTACGACGGTAAGCGGAGATCAAAGCTGCTTCCATGGCATCCATGATCACTTCACGTGATATTCCTTTTTCTTTTTCAAGTAACACTAGAGCATCAACTAATTCACTGCTCATGAGCGTTTATCCCCCTTTATTCTCTTTTATGAAAAATTATAATGATCGATTACAAAAGACATTTTATCGATTCTTTATACATTATGAAAAACTAACTGCAAGTCTTGCTTTTGCCACTTTTTCGTATGGAATCTCAATCGTTTTCTTTCTTGTTTTAATTTTCACTTCAACTGTTACTGTTTTACCATCAAAAGCTGTTAAGACTCCTTCGAATGTTTTTTCCTTTTCAATCGGTTCATATGTTTTAATATAGACATTTTTTCCAATCGCTTTTTCAAAGTCTTTGTCTTTTTTTAATGGTCGCTCTGCTCCAGGTGAAGAAACCTCAAGAAAATAGTTTTCTGAAATCGGATCGACTTCATCTAACTTCTCACTAAGTTTTTCACTAACGACTGCACATTCATCAATATCTACACCTGTATCTTTGTCAATATATACCCGTAAAAACCAGTTTGGTCCCTCTTTTACATATTCGACATCTACTAATTCTAAGTGTAGTTCATCTAAAATAGGATGTACCATTTCTTCGACTATTTCTGTTACTTTGCTCAAAATTTTTCCCTCCTTAAGCAAGGAACCTTATTATGTTTTTAGAGTCAACTTAGCAGCCTGAAATATGTACTCTTTGTTGCTCATCCATCAAATCAGCGATACCCTTTCCTTTGATTTTAGGAAAAAAAACCCTAATACAAACAGGAAAGAGTGGGTTGCCCCACTCTCCATTCGCGAAAGTTATCCTTAGTATTTCCAAATAAACTATACCATAACCACTTCATTTATGCAAATGAAAGTCCGTAGTTTCAAGGTTTCTTCTCTTATTAAGAAAGAGTTTTAGAATAAAGAAAGCTGGTTTTGATCTGGCATATCAGCTAAGCACCCATGATTCTCTAGATATTGCATAATTGTTTTTGATACTTTTCCACGCTGCTGTAAATCCTCTTTCGATAAGAATTCACCATCTTTTCTTGCTTCTACAATATTAATGGCAGCATTTGTCCCAAGTCCAGGAATACTGTTAAACGGAGGGATAAGAGAGTTTCCTTCAATAATAAATTCAGTAGCACTTGATTTATATAAGTCCACTTTCTTAAATGTGTATCCTCTTTCTACCATTTCAAAAGCAAGCTCCATTACCGTTAATAAGTTTTTCTCTTTCGTTGATGCATCTAATCCTTTTGCTGTAATTTCATCAATTACTGCTTTAATACTATGGGATCCTTTTACCATTGCATCAATATCAAAATCATCGGCGCGAACGGTAAAATAAGCTGCATAATATAATAGGGCATGATGCACTTTAAAATAGGCAATTCTTACTGCCATTAAGACATATGCAGCAGCATGGGCTTTAGGAAACATGTATTTTATTTTTTTACAAGAATCAATATACCATTCTGGTACTTCATTCTTTCTCATTTCCTCTTCCATTTCATCTGTCAGGCCTTTTCCTTTACGCACGCTTTCCATAATCTTGAAAGCAAAACTTGGATCAAGACCTTGATATATCAAATAAACCATAATATCATCACGACATCCGATTACTTCACTTAAGTTACAAATATTATTATGAATAAGTTCTTGTGCATTTCCTAACCATACATCTGTACCATGGGACAAGCCAGAAATCTGTACTAATTCAGAAAAAGTTGTCGGCTTTGTATCTTCTAACATTTGTCGAACAAATTTTGTTCCAAATTCAGGGATACCAAATGTTCCCGTTTTGCAATAAATTTGTTCTGGTGTTACTCCAAGGGACTCGGTACCACTGAATATTTTCATTACTTCAGGATCATCTGTTGGAATGGTCTTTGGATCAATTCCACTTAAATCTTGAAGCATTCTAATAACAGTTGGATCATCGTGCCCTAGAATATCAAGCTTTAGAACATTATCATGGATGGAATGGAAATCAAAATGGGTTGTTTTCCATTCAGAATTCCGATCATCTGCCGGAAATTGAATTGGCGTAAAATCGTACACATCCATATAGTCGGGGATTACAATGATTCCCCCTGGATGCTGACCGGTTGTACGTTTAACCCCAGTACATCCAGATGCTAATCGATCAATTTCTGCACCGCGAATTTGTAAATTATTATCATTTTGATATGCCTTTACATAGCCATATGCTGTTTTATCCGCAACTGTACCAATTGTACCTGCGCGATACACATACTCTTCACCAAAGAGCACTTTTGTATAGTTATGCGCTTTTGGCTGATATTCACCAGAAAAGTTCAAATCAATATCGGGAACCTTATCTCCTTTAAATCCTAGGAAAGTTTCAAATGGAATATCGTGACCATCTTTCTTCAAGCGAGCCCCACAGTTAGGACAATTTTTATCTGGCAAGTCAAAGCCAGATCCAACCGAACCATCGTTAAAAAACTCCGAGTATTTACATTCCGCACAAATATAATGTGGCGGCAATGGATTAACCTCGGTTATCTCTGTCATGGTAGCTACAAAGGAAGAACCAACGGATCCACGCGAACCTACTAAGTATCCGTCATCTAACGACTTTTTCACGAGCTTATGGGAAATCAAGTAAATTACGGCAAATCCATGACCAATAATACTTTTTAGTTCCTTTTCTAAGCGTGCTTCTACGATTTCTGGTAACTCATCACCATAAATACGTCTAGCCATGCCATAGCTCATTTCCCGCATCTCTTCTTCTGATCCTTCAATTTTCGGTGTATAAAGATCGTCTTTGATTGGTTTAATAACATCAATCATATCGGCAATTTTATTAGTATTTGTTACGACTATTTCTTTTGCCTTTTCTTTTCCAAGGAAACTGAAGCAGTCCAGCATTTCATTTGTTGTACGAAAATGGACATCTGGAAGCTTATGGCGATTAAGCGGATTCGCTCCACCTTGTGAACCAACTAGAATTTCTCGATAGATTTTATCGTTAGGATTTTGATAGTGCACATTCCCTGTAGCAACAACTGGTATATCTAACTTATCCCCAAGTTTTACGATATTCCCGATTATTTCTTCTAATGCTTTTTCATCTTGTACTAGCTCCATTTCAATTAAATGAGCGTACACCTCTTTTGGCATTACTTCTAAATAATCATAAAATGGCGCAATATCTTCTACTTCTTCTGGAGCCTTTTGCATCATTGCTTCAAAGACTTCCCCTTTATCACAAGCTGATCCTACTAATAAACCTTCTCGATATTTTTGCAAGACTGATCTCGGAATACGAGGAACACGATAGAAGTAATTAATATGTGCAATCGAAACGAGTTTAAAGAGATTTTTAAGACCTACCTCATTTTGTGCGAGCACTGTACAGTGATAAGGCCGTGCCCTTTGGTAAGCATTTCCTTGTCCCATATTATCATTTAATTGATTATGATTCGTGATGCCCTTTTCAGCAGCATCTTTTAACATTTTTAAAGCGAGATATCCAGTAGCTTCAGCATCATAAATGGCGCGGTGATGCTGAGTTAATTCGATATCGAATTTCTTCGCGAGTGTATTTAAACGATGATTTTTCATTTCTGGGTATAAAAATCTCCCCAGTTCCAATGTATCAATGACCGCATTTGTCGATTTAGGCAGCCCTGCCTTCTGATAGCCGACATTCAAAAAGCCAACATCAAAGGAGGCATTATGAGCAACTAAGATACTATCGCCTGTCCAATCTGCAAACTTGCGTAAGACGATATCAATTTCTGGTGCACTTTCTACCATATCATCAGTAATACCGGTTAAATTAATGGTTGTCGCAGAAAGACGATGATGCGGATTGGCAAAAGATTCAAACCGATCGATAATTTCTCCATTATGAATTTTAACTGCAGCCAGTTCAATAATCGTGTTATATACAGCCGAAAGTCCAGTTGTCTCCACGTCGAATACTACATAGGTCGCATCCTCTAACTCGATATCCTTTGGATTATAAGCTATTGGTACACCGTCATCTACCAGATTCATTTCGACGCCATAAAGAATTTTAACGTCATTTTTCTTTCCAGCACCAAAAGCTTCCGGGAATGATTGCGCAACAGCATGATCCGTGATAGCAATTGCTTTATGTCCCCATTTTTTCGCTTGGCCCACAAGAGTTGCGACAGATGAAACAGCATCCATTTGACTCATTGGTGTATGAAGATGCAGCTCAACTCGTTTTTCATCCTCTTTAGCGGTATCCTTCCGCTCAACAGGCTTAATTTCATTTAAATCATTTCCTATCATCACTAAATCGCGAACGAATGTATCATTTTGAATGCTTCCCCGTGCTCTAAGCCACATTCCTTTTTTGACCAATTGGAAAAGAGCTGCATCCTCTTTATCACGAGAGAACATTTTGACAAGGATAGAGCTTGTATAATCTGTTATTTTAAAGGTTAATAGCGTTCGCCCACTGCGCAGCTCTTTTGTTTCTGCAAAGAAGACATATCCTTGAACTGTAACACGTCTTTCTTCATCGACAATCTCTTCCATACGACGATAATCGCTATCATCTTTGATCGTTAAGCCGATTGTTAATGGACCACTTGGAATTGGCGAATCACCAGCTTCTTTTTCAGCTTCCATCTTCTGGATATCTAATAAAGCTTGTTTTCCTCTTTCTTCATCCTCTTTTTGCTTCGCAAGCAAGAATTGTTCATACTCTGAATTTGATTTTTCTGCAACTATTTCTGTGTCTAAACTCATTGCAGGGAAACCAAAATATTGATAGGCGTCTGTTATTAAATTAGCGTATTTACGCTTAATCGCTAAGCCTTCCATTTCATTTCTAACTTGAATTGTCAGCTTATTTCCATTTAATTGCGGCACTTGTTCATTTAATAGTTTTAATAGCGGTGGAGAAATTCCTTGCATCTCCTCTATACATGCAGACCAATAGTCTCGAATTAATACATCTGTAACGATTCCATTTCTTACTCGAATATCATACGTAATAGTAGCAATATGAGAAAAACTACTTTTTAACTTGGCAGTAAATAATTGATAGATTTGAAATGGAATGATATCATCAAACAAAAAATGAAAATGCCACTTTTTGGACCGTTTTTCGACAACAATTTTTTCTATACTTGCGTTGCGAAAATGGGAAATATATGAATCCTCCGTTAATTGCAATTGTTGCAGCAAAATCTGGAAACGATCTACTTTCCCCTGTATATCACTCATTTATGTCGCTCCTTCCAATCTTGCTTATTTTCTATAAAAAATATTATATCACAGAAATAAACTGTTCTTTTCCTTAATGCAGTTTAGCATACAATCTAATCTACAAAAAGAAAAAGATTTAGCCAATTGCTAAACCTTTTTCTTTTATCCTGTTTGTGCTCACCCTTCTACTTGTGTTAAGCGAAGAATCGTAGCAGCAAGTTCACTTTCATGTACTTCTAGCATTTCTCCTGTACTTCTGACTTTTACTTCTACGATACCTTCAGCTGCTTTTTTACCAACTGTTATGCGAATTGGAAGTCCGATTAAATCAGAATCAGCAAATTTTACACCTGCGCGCTCAGCACGGTCATCTACTAATACATCAAAACGATTAGCCTTTAATGTTGCATATAATTTTTCGGATAACTCATTTTGTGTGTCATCTTTTGTATTTACAGTAATTAAATGAATATCAAATGGCGCTACAGCATTTGGCCATACAATCCCTCTGTCATCATTAAATTGCTCCACTATCGCTGCCATTGTTCTTGACACACCAATTCCATAGCAACCCATAATAAGTGCTTGGCTTCTGCCATTTTCATCTAAATAGGTCGCGCCCATTGCTTCACTATATCGAGTACCAAGCTTAAAGACATGGCCTACTTCAATTCCTTTAGCAAAAGTAATCGTACCTTTTCCATCTGGTGATAGGTCACCTTCTTGAATAAAACGGATATCTGCATATTGATCGACAGCAAAATCACGGTCTGGATTTACATTCACATAATGGTAATGCTCTTCATTTGCCCCACAAACACCATTTACAATTGCTTTCACAGCGTGATCTGCAATTACTTCTACCTCTTTCACGTTAATTGGACCTATTGAACCAACTTTGCTTCCTAATACTTGTTCCGTATCTGCCTGATCTGCTAATTCTACTACATTTGCTTCTAAAAGATTCTTCACCTTAATATCATTTACTTCGTGGTCACCGCGAACTAATACTAGAACAAACCTTTCATCAACTTTAAATAAAAGAGATTTAATGCATTTTTCTGCTGCTACATTTAAGAAAGAAGAAACTTCTTCAATAGTTTTTTGTTCTTTTGTTTCTACTTTTTCTAATTTTTTAGCAGGCTCGTCCGATTTATCATAGGAATTAATAACAGGTGCCATTTCAATATTTGCAGCATAATTAGATTCCGTTGAATACGCAATCGTATCTTCTCCAACATCAGATAACACCATGAATTCATGCGTATCCTTTCCGCCCATTGCTCCACTATCTGCAATAACTGCCCGATAATTTAAGCCGCAGCGCTCAAAAATATTGCAATATGCTTGGAAAATTGAGTCATAAACCTCCCCTAAGCTTTCATGCGTCGAATGGAAGCTGTAGGCATCTTTCATAATAAACTCTCTGCCGCGTAAAATTCCAAAACGGGGTCTTTTCTCATCTCTGAATTTCGTTTGGATTTGATAAAGCGTTAATGGTAAACGCTTATAGGATTTTACCTCATCACGAACTAGGCTAGTTATCACTTCTTCATGTGTGGCACCTAAAGCAAATTCTCTACTATTACGGTCTTTTAGGCGCATTAATTCAGGTCCGTAAGTAAACCATCTGCCGGATTCTTGCCATAATTCTGCTTGCTGCAATGCAGGCATTAATAACTCCACTCCACCAGCTGCATCCATTTCTTCACGAATAATTTGTTCAATTTTCTTTATTACTTTGTTTGCTAGTGGTAAATAAGAATAGATACCACTTGCGTTTTGTCTAATATAGCCTGCTCTTAATAAAAGCTGATGGCTTTTAATATCTGCATCTGCTGGTACTTCTCTTAATGTTGGAATTAACATTTTACTTTGCTTCATCTATCATTGCACCTCTATTATTTATGTTGTTATTAAGTTGTTACGGGATATATTACGTATTTAAGTCTAGTATCTTGTACTGCAGTCAACCGTCTCATACCTATTATCAAAAAAAGATTTTCCTGACAAAACAACATTCCCCTTACAATAAGGGGAATGAAAAGTATCCTACTGTATAAAAAATCGTTGGATATCATTCCAAGTGACGACAATCATCAATAACATGAGCAAGGCGAATCCAATAAAATGAACGATGCCCTCTTTTTGCCGGTCAATTGGTTTACCACGAACTGCTTCAATTGCAAAGAACAATAGTCGCCCACCGTCTAATGCAGGTAACGGAAGAAGATTCATAATACCTAAGTTAATACTTAAAACAGCCGCCCAATTCATTAAGGAATAGACACCTGATTGAGCAACCGTATCGGTTGATTGATAAATGGCTACAGGTCCACCTAAAGCATCAATCGAAAATTGGCCAGTTACTAGTTTACCAACTGCACCAAAAATTTCCTTTGTCCAATTATAGGTTTGTGTTGCACCAAATTGGATAGACTTTAATGGTGATTTCTCCATTGGGCTGTATACACCAACTAACCCAATTGTTTTTCCATCTACTTCCGATTCTTTAGGCGTTACCTCAATCGTCATTTCTTTTCCATTACGATCGATTAAAAATTCTAGGTTCTCTCCAGGACTTTTTTGAATAATGGTAACAACTTCTTCCCAAGAACCTACAGATTGTCCGTCAATACTAATGACATTATCACCTTCATGCAGTCCTGCACTAATTGCAACTCCATCATCTGTTAACTTACCAAGCTTTGCTTCATTTGAAGGAATTCCTTGTAATAAGGCAATCACAATAAAAATAAGAAAAGCTAACACAAAGTTCATGGCCGGACCTGCAAAAATAGCAAGTGTGCGCTGCCATAGTGACTTACTGGCAAATTGGCGATCATATGGTGCAATTTGTGTTTCGATTCCATTTTCAACAAAAACTGCATCCTTTTTCACAGGAAAAACGAGAAGATTATCTTCATTGTCTTCCTCAACATATCCTTTCACAAAAAGCTTATGCTCTAAATCAGCATCCTCTACATTAATAACACGAGCATTCGGATACTTTTCTTTATTGTTTATAATAATTTTCGTTACTTCTTCTTTATCATTAAGGATTAAGCCGATGCGATGACCAGGTTTTATATCAACCATTTCAGGATCTTCTCCAGCCATCCGCACATAACCCCCAATTGGCAGAAGGCGAATCGTATAAACAGTTTCTCCCTTTTTTAAAGAAAGAACTTTAGGTCCCATTCCAATTGCGAATTCACGACATAAAATGCCTGCACGTTTAGCTAATACGAAATGCCCTAATTCGTGGAAAAAAACTAACGCACCAAAAATGATGATAAAAGCTATAACTGTATACAAAATTTTTAACCACCTTTTTATAGAAGTGTGCTTACTCTTTTTCTTGTTTCTAAGTCAATCTCTTGGATCACTTCAAGACTAGGGTTTAGTATATTCTGATGACTATTTAGTGCTTTTTCAATTAAATCTTCAATTTGCAGAAAGCTAATTTCTTGTTTTAAAAATTTTTGTACTGCCACTTCATTAGCTGCATTTAATACTGTTGGTAAAGTTCCACCTGCTTTTCCAGCCTCAAAGGCTAAATGAAGACATCTAAATCTCTCTAAGTCCATATGCTGAAAATGCAACTTTCCCATCGCAGCTAAATCTAATCTTTTCCCATTCGCAGCTGGAAGACGCTCTGGAAACGAAAGAGCATATTGAATGGGTATTCGCATATCTGGAGTACCTAATTGAGCGATTACACTACTATCATGGAATTCTACCATTGAATGAATGATACTTTCTTTATGTAGTAATACATCTATTTTCTCATATGGAAGTCCAAATAACCAGTGTGCCTCAATTACTTCTAACCCCTTATTCATCATTGTCGCCGAATCAATCGTAATTTTTGCACCCATTGACCAATTTGGATGATTTAAAGCATCATCCACTGTCACCTGCTCTAACTCTTTTCTACTAAGGTCGCGGAAGCTTCCTCCAGAGGCAGTAATAATGAGGCGCTCAATATTTTTCGGGTTTTCCCCTTGTAAACATTGAAAAATAGCAGAATGCTCACTATCAACTGGTAATACAGGAACATTATATTTTGCCGCTGCATCCATCACAATATGTCCAGCAGTAACCAATGTCTCCTTATTCGCAATCGCTATAACTTTTCCCGCTTCAATTGCTTGTAATGTTGGATGTAACCCAACACTACCGATTACTGCATTTACCAGTATATCTGCTTTATCAAAAACGGCTACTTCTATCAATCCATCCATTCCATAGCTAAAATGGATATCTGGGAAGATTTGTTTTAATTGCTCATAATCTTTTTTTTCTGCAACAGATACAAGCAGCGGACGAAATTCTTGAATGATCTTTTTTGTTAATTCTATATTTTTTCCTGATGAAAAGGCAACTAATTCAAACCTATCTGAATGACTTTTAATAACATCCAAGGTTTGCATTCCAATCGATCCTGTCGCCCCTAGCAAACTAATATTCTTCACTACCTCACTCCTACACCCAATTTTTCTACTATTTATTCTAAATTAAATGAAGAAAACGTTCAAAGATAAAATAAAGCAGTGGCCAGACAAAAATAAGACTGTCAAACCGATCAAGAATTCCGCCATGCCCTGGTAATAACTTTCCTGAGTCCTTCACATCATAGTGACGTTTTAACGCAGATTCTGTTAAATCACCAATTTGTCCAAAAATAGATAAGATGATGGTAGTAAAAGCAAAACCTATAGACCATTCTATGTATCCAAACACACTAAATAGAACTCCTACTACTAAAGCACTGACAATCCCGCCAATAAATCCTTCAACTGTTTTATTTGGACTTATTTCTGGCCATAATTTTCGTTTTCCAATTGCTCTTCCGATGAAGTATGCACCAGAATCAGTTGCCCAAATGATAAATAGCGAATAAATAAGAAAAGCTAAATCGGTTTCTCTAATTTCAATAAAGAAATGGAATCCTGTTCCAATGTAGATGACAGCTAATATAGTAAAAGCAACATCATCAAATGTAAATTTATTTTTAGAAAAAACCATATACGTTAAATAAAATAAAACAGCAATTAAGCCCAATTCTATTTTATTCATATTCCATGAACTTATATAATGATTCGGCAGGACAATCATCCATGCGGTAACTAATGAAATAAACCCTGGAATAGAAAAGAACGAAATTTTTCTCATTCTAAACATTTCAAATACACCAATTCCAACTAATAGAAAAGTAAAAAGAACTAATGGTAGTTTTCCAATTAATACAAATGGTAAAAAAACGGCTATTGCAATAATTGCTGTAATGATTCTTTGCTTCATCTCTAAACCAACTCTCTTCAGACTCCGCCAAAACGGCGTTGTCTGTTTTGAAATTCTTCTATTGCTTCGAATAAATGTAGTTCATTAAAATCTGGCCATAGTACATTTGTAAAGTACAGTTCAGAATAAGCTATTTGCCAAAGCATGAAGTTGCTTATTCTTACTTCCCCACTTGTACGAATTAATAAATCTGGCTCGATTATATCTTCTGTCATCAAATAAGAGGAAAATACTTCTTCTGTTATGTTATCTATTTCTATTTTTCCCGTTTGACTGTCTTTTACAACATTTTTAACAGCATCTATGATTTCGGCCCGAGAACCATAATTTAAGGCAAAGTTTAAATGAAGACCTGTATTATGCTTTGTTTGTTCTACTGCTCGATTTAGGGCATTCAAAGTAGATTCTGGTAATCCTTCTGTATAGCCAATGGCTGTTACGCGAACATTTTTTTCAATTAATTCAGGCAAAAATGTACTAAGAAATTGTTCTGGAAGGGACAGAATGTAATCAACTTCCGATTTTGGCCTTTTCCAATTTTCTGTGGAAAACGCATATAAAGTTAACACTTTGATTCCAAGATCATTTGCAATAGCTGTAATTCGCTTTACACATTTCATTCCTTCATGATGGCCTGCAATTCTAGGCAACGTTCTCTTTTTCGCCCATCTTCCATTTCCATCCATGATAATTGCAACATGCTCTGGAATTTGTCGCATTTTAAGTGCTGATATTCGGTCTTGGAAAGTAGAAGAAACAGTTTTCTTCTTCCATAACCTTATTTTGTTAAACATAAAATAGCTCCTCCAAAATAGATCCCTTTTGTAACTCTCTATTCACAGTGATTATGTATATGGTAAATACTATTATCTATATCTGTTTATATTATCTACTAATTAGGATAATCATCATGATAACGATATTGCATAAACTACTAATGGTAAGGATCCACTTTTCTATTAAATTCTTTTCCATGAACCTATCCAACAAAAAGATAATCAAATAAGTTCCCTTTCTATATTATAGGAAAATAGTCAACCTAAGCAACTATCAATTAAAAAACTCATTGGTTTTCACTATTTTATGTACAAAGAAATAATATTTCGAGCAATATTTCAATCCTTATTTTTGCTAACATGAAGAAAAAAACCCCCTATAAAGTAGAGGGTTTAACTCAAGAATAGTAAACATCCTATTCAATTGAAATGTAGAAATATCCACTAAAATACGTTTAGATTATACTTCTAAAATTTCTTTTTCTTTTTCTTTTGTTAAAGCATCGACTTTATTGATGTACTCATCTGTTAATTTTTGAATGTCATCATTGTAGCCGCGAAGATCATCTTCTGTGATTTCTCCATTTTTCTCTAACTTTTTCAAATCATCATTGCCGTCACGGCGAATATTTCGAATAGCAATTTTTGCTTCTTCTGATTCTTTTTTCACATTCTTCACTAATTCCTTACGACGCTCTTCTGTTAACATTGGAATAGAAAGACGGATAACACTACCATCATTAGAAGGATTTAAACCTATATCAGATTTAAGAATAGCTTTTTCAATATCTCCAAGAACGGTTTTATCGTACGGCTGAATAACAAGTAATCTAGCCTCTGGTACACTGATACCTGCAAGTTGGTTAACCGGTGTTGGAGCACCATAATAATCAACTGTAATACGGTCTAATAAGGAAGCATTTGCTCTTCCAGCACGAATACTTGCAAGCTCGCGCGAGTAGCTTTGAATTGCTTTATCCATTCTGTCCTTTGTATTAGCGATAACTTGTTTAGGCATTATTTTTCCCCCTCACTATTGTTCCAATTGTTTCTCCCATTACAGCTCTCTTAATATTGCCATTTTCCGTAATAGAGAATACAATTAACGGAATATCATTGTCCATACATAATGATGAAGCGGTTGAATCCATTACAGCAAGACCATCTTTAATCACATCAAAATAAGTAAGTTCCTCGTATTTCGTAGCAGTTTTATCCACTTTCGGATCTGCAGAATATACGCCATCCACATTATTCTTCGCCATTAGTATAACGTCTGCTTCTATTTCAGCAGCTCGTAAGGCAGCTGTTGTATCTGTTGAGAAATAAGGGTTTCCTGTTCCCGCTGCAAAAATCACAACACGTTTTTTCTCAAGATGTCGAATTGCACGTCTTCTAATATATGGCTCAGCTACCTGTCTCATTTCGATAGAAGATTGAACACGTGTTTCAATGCCCATTTGCTCTAAACTATCTTGAAGGGCTAATGAATTCATTACTGTAGCGAGCATTCCCATGTAATCAGCGTTTGCACGGTCCATTCCCATTTCTTCCCCAATTTTACCACGCCAAATATTTCCACCGCCGACTACTACAGCTGCTTCCACACCAAGATCAGCAACTTCCTTTACTTGCTGTGCTACGTTTTTAATGATACTTGGATTTATACCAAATCCAGCCTCACCAGCTAATGCTTCGCCACTTAATTTCAGAACAACACGTTTATATTTTGGATTACTACTCATGGAAACCTCCGCTTTATTTGTAATATCTTGAAAAATAGGGAACACCATGGTGCCCCCTATGAAAACATTAATCGCTCATTTATTATTTCTTGTTTACTTGGTTCATAACTTCTTCAGCAAAGTTATCTTCACGTTTTTCGATTCCTTCTCCTACTTCGTAACGAACGAATTCACGTAAAGTTGCACCCTTAGATTCTACGAATTGGCGAACCTTTTGATCTGGGTTTTTAACAAATGATTGATCAAGTGCACATACATCTTCAAAATATTTACCTAAGCGGCCTTCAACCATTTTTTCAACAATGTTAGCTGGTTTTCCTTCGTTAAGTGCTTGTTGTGTTAATACTTCTCTCTCATGTGCCACTTCTTCTTGAGAAACTTGGTCACGAGAAATATATTTAGGGTTTAATGCAGCAATGTGCATTGCAACATCTTTAGCAGCTGATTCATCAGTAGTTCCTTCTAATACAGTTAGAACACCAATGCGTCCACCCATATGAAGGTATGCACCGAAAGCATCATTATCCGTTTTTGTTTTGATTTCAAAACGACGTAAAGATAATTTTTCGCCAATTTTAGCGATTGCAGCATTGATGTGTGCTTCAACAGTAGTTCCTTCTGTAATATTAGAAGTATGTGCTTCTTCAACACTTGCAGGTTTAGTAGCTAAGAGATGGGAAGCAAGTTCTTTAACCAAAGTTTGGAAACCTTCGTTTTTCGCAACGAAATCTGTTTCAGAGTTAACTTCAAGAATTACTGCTTCATTACCTTCTACCGCGATGAAAGTTGAACCTTCAGCTGCTACACGATCTGCTTTCTTTGCAGCACTTGAAATCCCTTTTTCACGTAAGAAGTCAATCGCTTTATCTAAATCACCATTTGTTTCAGTAAGTGCTTTTTTACAATCCATCATTCCAGCACCAGTTTTTTCACGTAGTTCTTTTACCATTTGAGCTGTAACAGCCATAGTAATTTGCCTCCTTAAGGTTTATGTATTATTTTTTTATCCAATTTATCTCCCTTTTAAGCAGGACGCTTGAAAAAAAGGTGATAAGAGGGATGCTCTTTATCACCTTTTCCACAAGTCCCTAACAATTACTTATTATCCATTTTAGTTTATCAATTGATCCAAAACTATTTTGTATAACAAGTCATTCGGTTCTAATTAAGCAGTTGTTACTTCTTCGCCTTGTTTAGCTTCAAGAATAGCATCTGCCATTTTCGCAGTTAATAATTTAACAGCACGGATTGCATCATCATTCGCAGGAATAACAACGTCAATTTCGTCTGGATCACAGTTAGTATCAACAATACCAACGATTGGAATATTTAATTTATGAGCTTCTGCTACTGCAATACGTTCTTTACGTGGATCTACGATGAATAGGCAGTCAGGAATTTTTTTCATATCTTTAATTCCGCCTAGGAATTTTTCTAAACGCTCAAGCTCTTTGTTTAATTGAACTACTTCTTTTTTAGGAAGTACGTCGAATGTACCGTCTTCAGCCATTCTTTCAATATCTTTCAAACGAGCAATACGTTTTTGAATTGTTTCAAAGTTAGTTAAAGTTCCACCTAACCAGCGTTGGTTAACATAATATTGACCAGAACGGATAGCTTCCTCTTTAACTGAATCTTGTGCTTGCTTTTTAGTACCAACGAAAAGAACTGTACCGCCGTTTCCAGCTAATTCTTTCACATAGTTATAAGCTTCTTCAACCTTTTTAACTGTTTTTTGAAGGTCGATGATGTAGATGCCGTTACGCTCTGTGAAAATATATTTTTTCATTTTTGGGTTCCAACGGCGAGTTTGGTGACCGAAATGTACACCAGCTTCAAGTAATTGTTTCATTGAAATAACTGACATGTTTTTTTCCTCCTAATGGTTTTGATTTCCTCCGCTTTTATCATTTTTAATCAAAACTGTAAAGTTTACAGCACCAATGATTAAATCCAAAAGCGTGTGTATTAACACCATTTGTTAATATAGCATATGTACTGTGCACAATCAAGTACATTTACGAATTTTGTCTAAATTTAAGCAATAGTTCCATCTCTGTCTTGCCTTTATTTAATGCTTTTGCTATATCCTCGATGCTTTTCCCTTCCGCCTGCATCTCTTTTGCTACTTCTACTATTGACTTTTCTTTCTGCTTTTTTTCTGGTGGCAAGATTAAATTTAATAGTTCGTTGACATCTTCCTTCTCCAACCGATCCTCTGTTAAACTATTTTCTTGTATAGAATCCGTCACATTTTTATAAGCATTCAGCATCGCTTTATTGCCTTTTATCTCTCTCGGCTTATATTCCAAACTTTCAGCTTTACCCTTATTGTCTTCTACTTTCTTACCTAGTAGATCCTCATTAGGATCAAAGCTAGTAAGTCTATTTAAAAACTGTTCATTTTCTACTTTTATTTCTGTAATAAAAGTAGAAATCACTTCTTCCATTTCTTCTAAATTCTTTCTCTGATCCTTTTCAAGATTTACAAAGCGATTTTGTCTGACATACAAAATAACGATGCAAAGTATAGCAATTAAATTTAAAGTAATACTTAAAAAAAGTAAAAAATTAACCATTTCATCCCTCTATCCACTAAAGTCGATACTTTTTCCTTTATAAGGATGTATCGTTTGTATTCTCTCTAAATCGTCTAATTCCTTTTCATCTTTCCTCATCTCTGTTTCGAAAAACTGCTTATCCCTTTTTTTCTTGGAAGTAACTTTACCGTTCCCTTCCCCCTTAATAACCGTTGTTCGCTTTCTTTCTTCCTCCTTACCGGTTTCTTGAGCAGCGAAGGTGTACATTTGCTGATGTTTTTGATCCTGTTG
Source organism: Niallia sp. M35 (assembly GCF_050971705.1). NCBI lineage: Bacteria > Bacillati > Bacillota > Bacilli > Caryophanales > Bacillaceae > Niallia > Niallia sp. M35. Next base: position 214,320 of record NZ_JBPCEP010000001.1, on the reverse strand, counting down.
TTCTTGAAGCTTCCCTGCATCATAAGTTCGTGGTAATGCAACTTGCATTTCTAATGCTTTTAAACTCATGTGCACTCATCCTTTTTCGTTATATTACTTTTTCTAATGAATGTCTTAATTTAAATATAGCTTTGGAGTGAATTTGAGATATGCGAGAAGTAGATAAATTCATTACTTGTCCAATTTCCGTTAATGTTAATTCTTCCTTATAAAACAAACTAATTACAAGCTGCTCCTTTTCATTAAGCTCTTTAATTTTTGCGGCCATCTCTTGGACTAGTTCATCCTTTACGACTTTTTCCTCTGGAATAACCGTTTTATCATCACGAATCGAGAAACTCTGTGCTTCTTTCTCTTCTCCTTCATTCATCTGCTCATCAATAGATAATATATTTGCAAAAAAATGTTCATTCATTGTTGCATATACTTCGTCAACACTAGTCTCTAACTCATCAGCAATTTCTTGAACAGTAATATTTCTCATTAATTTCTGTTCGAGTTTTTCAATAGCCGCCTCAATTTTTTTTGACTTTTCTCTCGTGCCTCTAGATAACCAGTCTTCTTTACGAAGTCCATCAATAATACTGCCTCTAATTCGAAAGGAGGCATATGTATCAAACTTTAAGTCCCTATTTGGATCAAAGCGTTGTAAGGCATCATATAGTCCCATCATTCCAAGACTTGTTAGTTCATCTCGTGAAACACTTTTTGGTAACCCTATCGAAATTCTTTGAACATGAAAACTCACTAAAGGCATATATTTTTTAATTAATTGATTACCTGCTTCCTGATCTCTCGTACTAGTCCACATTTCCCACGCTTGCTTCTCTTCTGTTGTTGATTCCTTTGCCATTAAATTATTTCCCTCCTCTATAAACAATGAACCCCATACACGCATATAACTAGTTCTATCTATATAAGTAACAACTTGAAAAGGATATAAGTATATTTCTTCCCTATCTATATCCCCTAAATCCAGCAAAAAAATCAATATTTTTGTATTCATTACCATATAAGGAGCTTGTCTGCATATTTTATTTTTAGCATTTATATTCCTATCCATTCAGTTTAAAAATAGATTTGATAGGAAAGGAAGATATACCTATCCATTTATTTATGTATATATTTCACTATTGATTTTAGCAGAAGATGTGAATTATTAGCTATTCTTTCTAATACCTCATTTAAAATTAGGTAATAAGAACTACCAACTGTAATTATCCGTTCTTTTTTAGTGAAATTCCCAAGAAAAATAAATAAAAAGACTATCTCTTAATAAAAGAATACATTCCAAAGTCCCAACCATGGATTCTTTAAATTAGAGGTAGTCTTATTTCACTGCTTTTAAAAGTATTGCTATACACTATATAATATGAATCCCTTTATTCACCGTTCGAATTGTTAATTCATGGGTAGCAGGACAGAACTCAATTGTTCTACCACTATTTCCACCCACATCTTCACTTACCAATTTAATCCTTAAAGATTGTAGTGTATTTTTAACCGCTTCAACATTTCGAGGTCCTATTCTCATAACATCGCTTGTCCCAGTAAACTGAAACATTTGAGCTCCTCCGGCAATTTTTGCTAACAACGTACTTCTCTTTATTCCTAATCCTTCTAAACGCTCTACTAGTTCTACAATGGCTGTATCTGCGAATTTAGCTTTATTAAGAGTTCCGGATTTAGATATGGATGCTTCTGGAAGCATAATATGTGCTAAACCAGCAATTGGTTTTAGGGAGCTATATAATACAATACCCACACATGAACCAAGTCCAGAAGTCCGAATTGTATTAGGAGACTCTACCACATTCATATCAGCAATCCCAACTTTTATTACTGTAATTTGGTCAGTCACCATCCTTCACTCCCAATGATTGAAATAAAGCGGCAAAAGAATCAGGGTCAGGCAGCAAAAAGAAATGGCCATTTACAGTGTCGGCTAATGTGATTTCTTCTCCATTTAACTCCGTATTGATGACAATCGCATAATCACTTACTTGAGAATGTTCAACTAATCCATATGTAACAATTGCACCAACCATATCAATTGCGAGTGCTGGCACGGATGGATACAAAGATAACTTCGTAAAATCAGATAAAGAGGACAAATAAGAACCGGATAATATATTGCCTAGTTCTTGTAATGCAGACATAGATAACTCATCATATGGCGGTTTAGCTAAGTTAACAGACGGGTCACCAATCATATCTTGAACCAATTTAGTAGCTTGCTCTAAAGGAAGTATAAAAAACATACTTCCTGGAACATCTCCTTCAATTCGTAAAAACACCCCAGCAACAATATTATCAGCACCGCCTGCCATTTCCATCATCTCATCAAATGTCACAATTTGAACATCCGGAACCTTCATATCAATCTTTTTATTCAGAAGCTTAGATAAAGAAGTTGCAGCATGTCCTGCTCCAATATTACCAATTTCTCTTAGTACATCAAGCTTTAAGGAATTTATATCATTAATATACCCCATACTTACTCATCACTTTTAGTATTAGCATAATTTCTTAATATATTTCGATCAAACACTTTTTCTAAATCAACAAGAATTAATAAACGTTTATCAAGCTTTACTACACCTTTTATATAATCGACTTCATCGCCATTGATTGTCTCTGGAGCAGGCTCATAAAGAGAAGTATCGACATCTACGACATCATTAGCAGAATCAACAATTATACCTACTTCCATATCTTCCAACATAATAATGATAATTCTTGTGCTATCCGTGTATGGAATTTCTTCCAAATTAAAACGAAGTCGCAAATCAATAATGGGAGTTACTACTCCCCTTAAATTAATCACGCCTTTAACAAAAGGAGCGATATTTGGAATTCTAGTAATATGCATGTTTTTCTCTATCGACATTACTTCATTGACAGAAATAGCATATTCTTTTCCCTTCAATTCAAATATTATTAATTTCTCTTCTGTTGAAACTGCATCGCTCATTTCCTTTTCATCCCTCTCACATAACCTATCTGCAATTTATAAAGCGCAAGATCATTATTCCCCCATTTATAAACAAATTCTGACAAGTAGTAATTCTGCTTAATGAGTTTATTCCAAGGTAAAGCCACTTGCGCTAACATCTATTAATCCTTGTACAGGTTATTACTTAATTAAAGCATTACAATCCATAATTAAAGCTACTTGTCCGTCTCCTAAGATAGTTGCGCCAGATATAGCATACGCACTAGAAAGGTAAGTACCTAGTGATTTTAAAACCACTTCTTGCTGACCGATAAATCCATCTACAACAAGACCAGCTAATTTATCTCCTTTTCTTACGATAACGACAGAATAATAGTCACTCTCGATTCCTGCTGATGGCACATCAAAAATATCCTTTAAGAATAATAATGGCACCACTTTGCCACGGAAATCGATAACTGTTTGATCATGGGCATGCATTAAATCATTCTTATTGACAATAGCTGTCTCAATAATAGATGACAATGGGATAGCATACTTTTCTGCTTGAATTTCAACTAGCATAACAGAAATAATCGATAAGGTTAATGGTAATTGGATAGAAAATAACGATCCTTTTCCTTCCTCTGATTCGATTGTAATCGAACCACCTAGTGATTCAATTGTATTTTTCACTACATCCAGCCCTACTCCACGTCCTGAAATATCAGAAATTTGATCAGCAGTAGAAAAACCAGAAGCAAAAATAAGTTCAGCGATTTGATTATTCGTTAATGTTTTAGCTACTTCTTTTGAAATAATTCCTTTATTAATTGCTTTAGAAAGGACTTTTTCTTTATTAATTCCTGCTCCATCATCTTCCAACTCAATAAAAACATGGTTTCCGCTATGATATGCACGAAGAACAACTGTTCCTTCTTCGCTTTTATTATTCGCTCGTCTTACTTCTGGTGTTTCGACTCCATGGTCAAGAGCATTTCGAATTAAATGAACTAATGGATCACCAATCTCATCTATAACGGTGCGATCAAGCTCTGTTTCTGCACCAACAATTTGTAAATCAATCTTCTTATTTAAATCACGCGCAAGCTGCCTAACCATTCTTGGGAAACGATTAAATACAGTCTCGACAGGAACCATGCGCATATTTAGGATAATATTCTGAAGATCACCAGTAACTCTTGACATTCTTTCTACCGTTTCATGAAGCTCTTGATCTTTAAGGGTGGAAGAAATTTGTTCCAATCTTCCTCTGTCGATAACAAGTTCCTCAAATAGATTCATTAGAATATCTAAACGCTCAATATTAACGCGAATGGTTTTATTAGATACTTTAGTCCCTGTTTGTTTCTCAGTCTGTTTAGTCTCAGCCGGAGTGCTATTTTCTGTAACAGATGTATTATCCGTTTTTGCTTGTACTGCTTCTACAACCGGAGTTTCTACTATCGTTTGCTGCTTAGCAGACTGACTATTTGCAAAGAATTCCCTTACAGCTACCTTTTCTACCTCTGAAACTTTCATAACAGACGCTTCAATTTTATCTGCTGCCTCTTTTGATATAAGGGTTGCCATAAAATCATAGTCGAATTTTTCTTCTTCAAGCTCTTCCACTGGAGGAATAGACTTAACAACCTCTCCTAATGATTCTAGAGCTTCAAATATCATATAAACTCTTGCAGCTTTTAATAAGCAGTCACTTTTTAATGTAATATTGATTTCATAAGTAAAAAAGCCTTGATCGGATGATTGCTGTAATACAGTTGTTTCAAATTCATCATATTGATTTTGCTTTGCAGGAGCATCCTCTATGGCAGTTACTGCAACCTCTGCTTCTGCTGTATTTTGGTTTAAAGGAAGTCCTTTTTCAATTTGTATAAGCTTTTCAACTACTGCTTCTACATTTCTTTTTCCATCTCCACCACTAGCGATTGACTCTACCATTGCATCAAGATCATCGACAGCTAAGAAAATGACATCCAATATTTCTGGAGAAAAAATAATTTTCTTATTCCTTATAGCATCGAGTACATTTTCCATTTGATGGGTTAGACTTGCCAAATCTTCATACCCCATTGTTGCAGACATACCTTTTAAAGTATGAGCTGCACGGAAAATTTCATTTACTATTTGTAAATTTTCAGGATCCTTTTCTAACTCTAATAAATGTTCGTTACATGCTTGTAAATGTTCTTTACTCTCTTCAATAAAAACTTCTAAATACTGACTCATTTCCACTTGCTTCACATCCCTTGACGTTATACATATTTCATAATAGTTTCAGCAATATGATCTACCTTTTGAATTTCATCAATATAATTCGTGGCAATAGCTGTTTTAGGCATTCCGTAAACAATACATGTCTCCTGTGACTCAGCAATAGCTTTTACGTTACCTTTTTTTGCTAATTTTATTAAACCATCTGTGCCATCTGATCCCATCCCAGTCATAATAACTGCTATTTTTGCATAGGCTTTCAAATCGCTGACAGATTCAAACATAATATCAACAGATGGCCTATGACCATTTATAGGGGCAGTTTGATCCAGATCAATTGCTGTATGGACACCAACTGTTTTTACCTTTAAATGCTGACCTCCTGGAGCAATATAGGCAACTCCATTACGGATGATCTCCCCATGCTCCGCTTCCTTTACCGTAATAGCGGATAACGTGTTTAGACGATTTGCAAGGGATCGGGTAAATCCTGCTGGCATATGTTGAACGATTAAAATAGGTGCTTCAATATCACTTGGTAAATTAGTTAGGACTTTCTGCAATGCCCTTGGGCCACCAGTTGAGGTTCCAATTATGACAATCTTTTTCATGGAGTTCATCCAATTACTGATGGATTCTATCTTTTGTACTATTCTTTTATTCTCTTCTCTTGGTTCTATTTTACTATAAGAAGATTGTGAAGTAATAGTCTTTTTTCCTTCATTTGAAAGATTTAATAATGTTTTTGGTTTTACTTTACTAGCTAAAATAACTTTTTCTACCAATTCCTGCTTAACTTTATATAAATCTAGTGAAATAGACCCAGAAGGCTTTGTGATAAAGTCAATTGCCCCTGCTTGCATTGCCTGAATCGTACTTTCTGCTCCAACCTTTGTTATGCTTGATAGCATAAGAACTCGTACAGGATGCTCTAACATAATTCTCTTTAAAGCACTTAAACCGTCTAAGACTGGCATTTCGACATCAAGCGTTACAACATCAGGAGCTAATTGCTTAATTTTCTTTATTCCGTCTTCACCATTTCTGGCTGTACCAATAACGGTTATTCTCGAGTCTTCGGAGAGAAAATCTGTAATTAGCTTACGCATAAATGCAGAATCATCAATAACAAGAACCTTTATTTTCTCCACTTTAAACTCAACTACCTTTCAAACAAAAACCTTTTTAATTTAGACACGAAATTATGTCTATTAGCTGGATAGGGTTCTGTAAACTGTTGTTTACCATATCTATCGGCAATTTCGCGCAAAGCTTTAGCCGCTTCTGATTTTTCATTAAAAAAAACAAAAGGAATTTGTTTTCGTACAGCTTGTGCTACATTTGTGTCATCTGGTATATAGCCAAGATTAATAAGATCCCGCTGCAAAAATTTTTTTACAACTTGCTGAAGTTTTTGTAACGTTTCTGCCCCATCTTTTTTCTCCATTGTTCGATTAACGACAAGGTATAACGGAAGTACTGCATTTTTTGTATGAATAAATTTCATTGCAGCATATGCATCTGTTATAGAAGTAGGTTCAGGTGTTGTGATGACGATACAATCATCAACAGATAGAATAAACTTTAAAGAATCCGTACTAATTCCAGCTCCCATATCAAATAAAATATAGTCATAGTGATTTAATATCCTTTGAAAATGCTGAAAAAAGCTCTCTAGTTTTTCTTCTTCCATATCGACAAAATCACTTAGTCCAGAACCACCTGCAATATAGTCTAATCCATCAAATCCTTTAGAAATAATATACTCAAAATTAATATCATTTCTAAAAAAGTCAACGATCGTAAAGCGAGACTGTGTCCCCATTAGAATATCAATATTCCCCATTCCAATATCCATATCAATCAGTAAAGTACGATATCCTCTTTTTTGAAGAGTGAGCGCAAAGTTAAGCGAAAAATTCGACTTTCCCACACCGCCCTTTCCACTGATAATCGCCAATGTTTTGTGATTGGAGTCCCTTTTGTTTGCATTTAATTGTTCAATTTTTTTTCGTAAGATAGAAGCTTGATCGTTCATTCTTCAACTACCTCAAATAGCTTATTTACTAACTCCTCTGGGGTTGCTGGAACTATATCATCAGGAACATTCTGACCTGTTGTAATATAAGCAGCACCTTTTTTACAAGCAACAATTAAATTAATCATTGCCCCGTACGAAGATGTTTCATCTAATTTTGTGAACACGAAAGCATCAATCTTGATTGCGGAAAATTGTTGATAAATCTCTTCTAAGTCATCTTGCTTTGCTGTCATAGATAAAACAAGTAACGTTTCCATTTCTCTTTTATAATCGACCACTTGCATTAAATCTTCTACATATTTTTTATTTCTGAAATTTCTTCCTGCTGTATCAATTAAAATAACATCGCATTCTTCCAGTTTTTTCGTAGCATGCTCAAAATCTTCCAGAGAATAACAAACCTCTAAGGGTACATCTAAAATATTCGCATATGTTTTAAGTTGTTCGATTGCCCCAATCCTATATGTATCTGTTGTAATAAATCCTACTGATTTTTGCTGTCTTAAAATGATATTGGCAGCAATTTTGGCTAAAGTTGTTGTTTTTCCCACCCCTGTTGGCCCAATGACATTAATATATTTTTTGGCTAAAGAGATTTCCCCAAATGAATAAGGGGAAATCTCCGCTAATAGAAATTGCCGTGCCCACTCAGAAACCTGAGACTCTAAAACGTCTTCGCCTGCTGCGTACCATTTAGCTACTAATTCTTTCACTAATCCTGTCTTAATGTCTTCATCTATCCCTTGTTTATCTAATTGATTTACTATGTTAGTTATAGGAGAAGGAATAGAAAATGTCATACTTTTATTCGCTTTTACATTTTGATTAATTTCATTTAAATGCTTTACTATCTCTGGATAATCAGATATTCTCTTTCCCTCTTTTAAACTTATATTATTAGTTGAATTATCTGCATCAGCCCTAAAAGCCGGTTCTTTAATTAAAACAGGACTGCGCATTTCTCGCTTTTTTGTTTGCTTAGAAATTGTTGTCTCTGAAATGCTCGGATCAATAGCTGCGAGTACTTCGATATTTCTTTTTTTAAATAAGCCTAAGAAGCCGCCTGTATAAATTACTTTTGAATGAAGAATGACAGCATCATTCCCTAATTCCGCTCGAATCTTTTTCATTGCTTCTGGCATATCCCGTGCTACGTATTTTTGGATTTTCATTCGATATTCACAACTCCCACACTTTGAACTTCTACATTTGCTTCTAATTCATTGTACGATAATACTGGAACTTGTGGAAAATAACGTTCTGTCAATTGTCTTACATACATACGAACAGCTGGCGAACATAAAAGAATTGGCATCTGTTCCATTACAGATAATTGTTCAATTTGCCCAGCAATACTCTCTAAAATTGATTGGGAAATATTTGGATCTAATGCTAAGAAGTTTCCATGCTCTGTTTGCTGAATATTATCCGCTATTAGTTTTTCCACTTTTCCTGACAAAGTTACCACTTTTAAAGAGTCATTTTGATTCGTGTATTGGGTAGTTATTTGACGGGCTAAGGATTGTCTAACATATTCAACTAATAAATCTGTATCAGCTGTCATTTTTCCAAAATCAGCTAATGTTTCGAAAATGACTGGTAAATTACGAATAGAAACATTTTCCCTTAAAAGTTTTGCTAAAACCTTTTGAATTTCTCCAATCGACAACGGACTTGGTGTTACTTCTTCGATTAAAATCGGATAGCTTTCTTTTACATGATCCACTAATTGTTTCGTTTCTTGTCTTCCTAATAACTCATGGGCATTTGCCTTAATTACCTCTGTAATATGGGTAGAAACAACGGAGGGTGGATCAACCACGGTATAACCAAAGATTTCGGCTTGTTCCTTCGTACTTTCTGTTATCCATTTAGCCGGCAGGCCAAAAGATGGTTCAATCGTATCAATTCCCTCAATGGAATCATCGTCCATCCCAGGACTCATCGCTAAGTAATGATCCAGAAGCAGTTCCCCGCTTGCTCTCTCATTTCCCTTTATCTTTAATCGGTATTCATTTGGCTGTAATTGAATATTATCGCGAATCCGAACAACAGGAATGACAAGACCTAACTCTATCGCTAGCTGTCTTCTGATCATGACCACCCTATCTAATAGATCCCCTCCTTGATTGGCATCGGCTAAAGGAATAAGACCATAACCAAACTCAAATTCAATTGGATCCACACTTAGTAAACTAACTACACTTTCAGGACTTTTTAGCTCATCTGTTTGGATATCTTCCTCAAGCTCCTGCATTTGTTCTAAATTTTGCTTTGGCTTTCTTGATAAATAATAAGCTCCAAATATTAGAAGTCCCGCAATAGGAATTGTTAAAAAATCATCAATTGGCGTAAAAAGACCTAATAAAAAGATTGTTCCTCCTGCTACATAAAGCATTTTTGGGTATGACAATAACTGCGAAGTGATATCGGAGCCAAGGTTTCCTTCTGAAGCAGCTCTTGTTACAACAATCCCTGTTGCTGTTGAAATTAGTAATGCAGGTATTTGACTGACAATCCCGTCCCCAACGGATAATAAGGAAAAATGCTGGGCAGCATCTCCTGCTGCCATACCAAGCTGAGTCATCCCAATGACGATTCCAAAAATCAAGTTAATAAAAACAATTATGATTCCAGCAATGGCATCTCCTTTGACAAATTTACTTGCCCCATCCATCGAACCATAGAAATCAGCTTCTCTACCAACTTTTTCACGCCGTTGTCTTGCCTCTTGCTCGGAAATAATCCCCGCATTTAAATCAGCATCAATACTCATTTGCTTACCTGGCATTGCATCTAATGTAAAACGTGCAGCAACCTCTGATACACGCTCAGACCCTTTGGTGATAACAATAAATTGAATGATGACAAGAATTAGAAAGACTACTAACCCAACAACAATATTGCCGCCAATTACGAATGTTCCAAAGGTATGTACTACCCCACCTGCATCCCCTTTTGATAAAATAGCTCTAGTGGTGGATACATTGAGACCAAGGCGAAATAGGGTCGTTAACAACAAAAGTGAAGGGAAAATAGAAAACTCTAAAGCCTCACTCATATTCATAGTTAATAATAAGATAAGTAATGCCAACGTAATATTAAGCAAAATTAACACACTTAATAACCATGTTGGAAATGGGATAATCAACATTGCAATAATGAGGATTACCCCAATCACTACGATTAAGTCTCTCCTTGCCATTTCTTCCGCTCCTTAAAAAAACACGTTTATGTCTATATTATTTACAATAAATTCTTTACTAAAAATGCTATTATTTATCTCTAGTTTGATAGACGAAAGCCAGAATCTCTGCAACAGCCTTATAAAATTCTTCCGGAACTAAATCACCTATTTCTACTTGGCTGTACATTGCCCTTGCCAATGGTCGATTCTCTACCATAACAACATTATTTTCTTTTGCCACTAATTTTATTTTTTGGGCAACAAAATCGACCCCTTTTGCCACAACATAAGGTGCGTCATACTTATCTTCATCATATTTCAGACAGATCGCATAATGAGTTGGATTCGTAATGACAACATCAGCGGTAGGCACATCCTGCATCATTCTGTGCATTGCCATTTCTCTCTGCTTCTGCTTAATTTTGGACTTTATTAAGGGGTCACCTTCCATGTTTTTATATTCGTCTTTAATATCTTGTTTTGACATTCGAATATTCTTTTCATAATCATATCGCTGATACATATAATCCATGAGTGCTATCACTAACAGCGCAATCGAAGCATAAAGCCCCATCTGTACGGTTAACTTAGCAATTGTAACAGCAATAGAACCAATAGATTTATGAGAGAGGATTAGGATTTCGTTCATTTTTCCCCATAAAACAGAAAATACAACAATACCAATCACTGTAATTTTCAACAATGACTTCAACAATTCTACAATCGAACGTAGTGAAAACAATCTCTTAAATCCCGAAATTGGATTTATTTTTTCTAATTTAAATTTAATTGCTTCCGGAGAAAATAAAACACCGACCTGCATATAATTGGCAATTAGTCCCCCAGCAAGAGCAGCAATTAAAATAGGACTTAATAAAAGTGCCACTTCCTTAAGAATATCTAAAAACAAACCTTGTATCGAATTGATTGAAAGATTAATGCCCATAAAATCACTAAAGGTAAAGGTGAAAAGAGACAGTAATCCATCTAAAAGGTATTCCCCTGTGAAACTTAAAACACCAAAAACAACTAAAAGAACAAGCGCTGTATTAACATCCTGACTTTTTGCCACTTGTCCTTTTTTTCTCGTGTCTTGCCTTTTCTTTGGAGTGGCCTTTTCCGTTTTTTCGCCTGCAAAAAACTGAAGATCTAATGATAGAAGCTTCATTAACCAACCCCCCCTATAATGTTCATCATTCCTCTCATCGTTGTAACAATGGAAGAGAACAAATGGGTTACAGAGGTCATTAGTACACCCATAACTATAAAAAGAATAATTAGTCCTGCAATAATTTTGATAGGAACACCCACAACAAAAATATTTAATTGAGGGACAGTTCTTGCTACAATCCCTAATCCAACATCCACTAAGAAGATGCTTCCCACAACAGGAATAGACATCTGAAAAGCAATCATAAACATTAAACTAAATGTTTTAATAAGAAACTCCGCTAACTCGCCATTTCCAAATTTAATCCAAGGCTGTTCAAGCGGAATAAATTGATAGCTATAATAAATACCGTCTAATAGCAAATGATGACCATTAGATGCCAATAAAAAAAACATAGCGATAATGGTTAAATATTGACCAGTCAGCGGACTTTGCGATCCTGTTTGAGGATCTATCACGTTTGCAATTGCAAACCCCATTTGAAAATCAATAAATCCTCCCGCAATTTGAATAGCAGAAAATAACATATATGCGACAAATCCAATGGAAAGCCCCACTAAAGCCTCTTTGAGAATAAGAAAATAGTAACCTGTATCAATGGTTAATGTAGGTACATCCATCCCCCAAAACATAACTAGCGATAAAAAAAATCCTAAACCCACTTTAAAAGTCGTAGGGATCGTCCGATAAGAGAATAAAGGTAGCATTAAAAAAAACGAAGTAACTCGAACAAGGATTAATAAAAATGCTGGAAAATTTGATAAAAGTTCATCCATCATCCTTCTATCCAATAAACCTTGTTAGATTTGAAAATATATCTTTCGTATAAGAAAGCATATGACTCAGCATCCATGATCCAAAAAAAACAAGTCCAACAAGAACCGCTACAATTTTTGGGACAAACGCCAAAGTCTGCTCTTGGATTTGTGTCGTTGCTTGAAAAATACTGATGATTAGTCCAACTGCCAACGCAATAATTAACAGTGGACCGCTGATAATTAATACTGTAAGTACGCCTTTCTCTGCTATGGAAATAACCATTTCCTGTGACATTCTTTCACCTTCTTAAAAACTTTCTAACAGTGATTTTACAACTAAATACCAACCATCCACCATAATGAATAATAATATCTTAAATGGTAAGGAAATCATTACTGGCGGTAGCATCATCATCCCCATTGACATTAAAATACTGGCAACAACCATATCAATAACTAAAAACGGAATAAAGATCATAAATCCGATTTGAAAAGCTGTTTTTAATTCACTAATTGCAAAAGCGGGTACCAACGTCGTTAATGGAATATCCTCAATAGATTCTGGTGCTTCTGCTTTTGAATAATTTAAAAATAATGCTAAATCCTTCTGCCTCGTATGTTTGCTCATAAATTCCTTAAGTGGCAAAGAGGCATTATCATAGGCTTCCTCTAATGTTATTTCTTCATTAAACAATGGTGTTAAAGCCTTATCGTTTACTTCCTGAAAAGTAGGAGCCATAATAAAGAATGTTAAAAACAATGCTAGCCCTACAATGACTTGGTTAGGGGGCATTTGTTGGGTTGCAAGCGCCGTTCTGACAAAGGAAAGAACAATCACTATTCTTGTAAAGCTAGTTAGTAATATGATGATACTAGGTGCTAAAGAAAGGACGGTTAATAATAATAACAATTGGACAGAAGTAGAAACATTACCTGGGTCATTGTTATTAAAAAACTGCATAAACTCATTCATTTTTTTCTGACGATCCTTTCTTTTTCTTCTCTAGTACGTCCAACTTTTCCTTACGTTCACTTGATATTCTTTCTAATTCTTTTGATAAACGAATAGAAAAAGATTCTTTTGTCTTCGGAGCAGAATGACTAGAAGATATTACATTCTTCACCTTTGTCACAATATCGCTTGGTTGTACTAGTTGATCTAATTTCTGATTATATTCTGCTAATATTTCTTTATACTCTTGTTCATCCTCAATCTCTTTGATTAATTGAATACTATCTCCCACACCTACTATTAATAACCGCTTCCCTACTTTTATTAATTGAATGGAGCGATTTGCACCTAACGCTGTACCACCAATATTTTCAATAATTTGCGAATTTTTATAACCATGATTTCTTTTGTTTATAAAACGCAAGATAAAATATATTAAGAAAACAACAAATATTGTTGCAAAAATCATTTTCACGAAATCCCAAATAGTAACCCCGATGGAACGTGGTTCATCTGAATTTGTTTCTTCTAAAAGTAAATCAGATTGCTCCTTAGTCTGATTGTCATTTTTAGAATTCTGCTCTGTTGTCATCTCTTTCTTTGTATCGTCTTGTGCTTTATTCTTTTCTGATTCGTTCTGTAAGATATCATATACACTTTTATCAATTTGTTCTGCGTAGGCTTGATTACCAAAGCCTAGCAGAACAATGATGAGCAGTGAACAACGAATTAATAAATTTACTTTATTCACATTCGGCACCCTCTAATATAATTTTTAGCCTAATGTTTTACTGATAGCTTCCAATACACGGTCTGCCTGGAATGGCTTAACAATAAAATCTTTTGCACCAGCCTGGATTGCATCAATAACCATTGCTTGTTGTCCCATTGCTGAACACATAATAACTTTCGCATTTGGATTAATATTTTTAATTTCTTTTAAGGCAGTAATTCCATCCATTTCTGGCATGGTAATATCCATTGTTACTAAGTCTGGTTGTGTTTCCTTATATTTTTCGATTGCTTGCATACCATCTGCAGCTTCTCCTACGATTTCATACCCATTCTTCGATAATATATCCTTAATCATCATTCGCATAAAAGCGGCGTCATCAACGATTAATATTTTCTGTGCCATATTCCTCAAAACCCCCAAAAATTATTTTAAATTTTTTAATCGATCCTTTTGACTAACAATATCAGTTACACGCACACCGAAATTCTCATCAATTACCACTACTTCTCCTTGTGCAACCAATCGGTTATTTACAAGAATATCAACAGGTTCTCCTGCTAACTTGTCTAATTCAATAATAGAGCCTGAAGACAACTCTAGAATTTCCTTAACTGATCGCTTCGTTCTGCCAAGCTCAACCGTTACTTGTAATGGTATATCTAGTAACATATCCAAATTCTTTGTTTCTGTAACGGTTGAAGTCGGTGTATCAAAACTAGAAAATCCTGCAGGCTGCACATTTGGTGGTGGACCTTGTGTATGATTTCCTGAACCAAAATATTGCTGCTGCGTCACATTTGCTGGCTGAGAATTAGTATTAACAGGATTATTCGCCATTGGATTTGAAGCTGTTTGGTAATTAGCCGTTGCATGTGACTCTTGCATTGGTTCTTTTGGCTCATATACTGAATTATAATCCACTTCGGGAATATTGGAAACTTCTTCTTCTCTATTATTAGGATTTATTAACCCTTCCACTAACTTTTTCGCAAAAGAAAGCTGTAATACTTGCATGATCTTTGAATCAATTAAATCCCCAATCTTAATTCGAAAAGAAATTTTAGCTAAGACATCTTCATCCGGAATCGACTCCGTTCCTTCTCCATCATGAATGTTTAAAATATCGATACTTGGTGGAGAAATATCTACTTTTTTGCTAAAAATGGTAGACATGGATGTTGCAGCAGATCCCATCATTTGGTTCATCGCTTCTTGCACTGCGCTTAGCTGGATTTCTCCTAACATTTCAGGATTTGTATTCAATCCATCTCCCCCAAGCATCAAATCAGCAATAACAGCTGCATCTGCTTGTTCAATAACAAGTAAATTCATGCCCGAAAATCCTTCTGTATAATTAACCCTTATTGCGACATAAGGTTGGGGAAACTCATCTGCCAGCATATTCTTGCATATTACGCTTACGGTAGGTGTCGTAATATCTACTTTCTGATTTAATAACGTAGACAGAGCTGTCGCTGAGCTACCAAAGGATATATTTCCGATTTCTCCTAACGTATCTTTCTCTATATCTGATAAATACTTTTCTGCATCCATTTCTGAACTATCATTTGTATCACTATCTCCCCTTAAGAGAGCATCTATTTCATCTTGTGAAAGCATATCCTTACTCACCATCTTCCTTCCCCTCCTCTAAAGTTCCTAATACTTGAACAGCCATTTTTTTATTTAATTTACCAGGTTGTCCAATAAATTTAGGGATATCTCCAACTTTAATGATTAAGGGCTGTTGTATCGTTTGATTCATTTCAATAACATCTCCAATGTCCAACATTAAAAAATCCTGGATGGAAATATCAGAAGTTCCAAGTTCAGCGACAACCGGCACAATCGATTGCTGAATATTTTCTTCTAAACGAGCAGTAAATTCAGGTAATCTCTCCTTTTTCTCTGCCTGCATCCAATAATGCCCGGATAGCTTCGGAATAATCGGCTCTAGCACCACATGCGGAATACAAATATTTATCATTCCACTTGTTTCCCCAATTGTAGTACTTAAGGAAATTACTACAACCGTTTCATTAGGAGAAACCATTTGTAAAAACTGTGGATTTACTTCGAATTCAGCAAGACTTGGTTCAATATCCACTAAATCTTCCATTGCCTCTCTAAAATGATCAAAGGCACTTTCGAATGTATTTGACATAATTTTCGTTTCAATTTCTGTCAAATTTTCCACTTTATTTAGACTGCTGCCTCTACCGCCCATCATTCGGTCCATCATAGCATAGGCAATATTAGGATTTACTTCCATCAAGATTCTGCCTTCTAGCGGCGGAACATCGAATACATTTAAAATAGTCATTTTCGGAATCGAACGAATGAACTCTTCGTATGGAATTTGATCTGCTGATGTAACAGATATTTGCACATATGTCCTTAATTGTGCAGAGAAAAAAGTTGTTAATAATCTAGCATAATTCTCATGAATTCTTGTTAAGCTTCGAATTTGATCCTTCGAAAACCGTAATGCTCTTTTAAAATCATATACCTTGACCTTTTTTTCCAGTTGTTCTTTTTTCAGCTCATCTGCATCCATTTCACCAGATGATAAAGCAGATAGCAGGGCATCTATTTCATTTTGGGATAAAATATCAGCTGACAAAATTACTCACCTCCATCTATTCTCTTTTATTTTATTGGAGTAGAGAGTTTACAATATAAACTTGGACTACTTTGCCTTCTTGCATCAGTTCATTAATTTTATCCTTAAGATCGTTCTCTAATTTAATTTGGCCATTTTTCCCTTTTAATTCTTCTGATTTTTTCTCAGATAATTCTTGAATAATAATATTCTTAACTTGAAAATCTCTCTTTTCTAATTCTTCCTTTGCTTCCTTACTATCTGTCTGGATCTTAAAGGATATTCGGATGAAATTATTAGAAGCTAAATTTGTCGTCATTTCCTCAATATCCACAGAAGATTCCAAGATTTCGTCAATCGAAGGTTCATTTGTCTTTTGCTCGCCAGTAAATTTCCAAATATAAATGAAAGCTCCTGCTCCTGCCAGTGTAATAACTAATAATAAAACGAGCATTATAATAATAACTTTATTATTCTTCATCGTCTTTCTCTCCCACATGTGGTAATCCGAAGAGGTTTACTTTTTGAAAAAAATGATTCATTTTCTCTAATACATCCTCTTCACTTTCTTTAACAACAAATTTATTTCCATTAGTTAAAGTTATCGTTGTATCAGGAAAAGATTCGACTGTTTCAATAAATAAAGCATTAAGTAAAAACTTTTTTCCATTTAGCCGAGTTAACTGTATCATTTTTTTATTAGGGGCTAACCTTACGAATAACCCCTGCCCCTCCAATTAAATTATCGTTTTAAATTAACTAATTCTTGAAGAATTTCATCTGAAGTTGTAATGATTTTTGTATTTGCCTGAAAACCTCTTTGAGAAACGATCATATCTGTAAATTCTTCTGATAAGTCAACATTTGACATTTCTAAGTAACTACTATTAACTGAACCAGTACCTGCTTGTCCAGGAGTAGTCAAAATAGGATCTCCAGAGTTATTAGAAACCTGAAAAATATTTCCGCCTACTTTCTCTAACCCTCCTGGATTATTAAACTTTGCAAGTACGATTTGTCCAGCATTTTGTGTTTCTCCATTTTCAGCAACATAAGTAACGGTTCCATCCGTACCTATGCTATAACTTTTTGCTGTGGCTGGAATAATACCTACACCAGACACTTTAAGTCCACTCGACGTAACGATATTTCGATCTTTATCAAAGTCAAAGTTCCCTGCTCTAGTATAAAATGAATTACCTTCTCCATCTTCTACAACAAAGTACCCCTCACCAGAAATTGCCAAATCAAGCCCTCTGCCTGTATACTGTGTAGGCCCTTGAGTATGAACCGTATCGATTGATGCAAGCTGAGATCCTAGCCCGATTTGCTTCGAATTCGTACCACCATTTCCATTTGCAGGAGCGGTTGCACCAGAAACCGTTTGACTAATCAAATCACTGAATGTCGCACGACCTTTTTTAAAACCATAAGTATTTACATTGGAGATATTATTCCCAATAACATCTAATTTTGTTTGAAAGTTTTTCATTCCGCTTATCCCTGAATATAATGAACGTAACATTTATATTATCTCCCTTCGAATGAACTGCGTCTATCACTCAGCAGTTTTTGGCCTCCAATTTTGGTCCAGCCTTTTAATTCATAATAATTGTTCCATTTATATTAGTAAAAATTTGATTTGTCGCTTCTTCACGGTCCATTGCTGTTATTACGGTATTATTTTTTGCACTAACAATTAAGGCTGCATTATTTAACAGTACTAACGATTCCTTTATTCCCATCTTCTTTGCCTCGGTAACTTTTTCCTCGATCGCTCTCCATTTAGCGGCCTCTATCTTAATTCCTCGCTCCTGAAGTCTTTCATTAGCATGTTTACTAATATTCAGCGTATTTAATGAAGAAATAGACTGTTGTAAATGAGTAGAAAATGATGGAATGTTTTGGGCTTTATGCAAAGTTGACTTAGTTTTAAGCGCCTCAATACCATTTTTAATTGCTGCATGTGATTTTATGGAAGGATAAACTGGCTTATCCATTTAATCACTTCCTATTCAATTTTTATAATTTGTCCTGAAGTAATTTTCGTTTCTGCATCATCACCTAAAGTCAGTTGAATTTGTCCATTTTTCAAGGACACAGATAGAACTTTATTACTTACTTCATCCCCATTCTCATTCAAATAAGAAACGTTTTTTCCAATCAGTTGACTTGCTAGCACAAGATTATTTTCCGAAGCATTTTTATTCATACTTGATATGTTAGCAGGCACAATTTTTGTTCCATCCTCCAATGTGAAGATCACACTGTCTTCTGAATAAGCAATCGAACTCACCTTTCCGGTACCAGAATATGTTTTGTCATTCCCAGCTTTATCAGTTACTACTTTGCTCCAATTTACTTCTTGACCAATAAATTGCCCGTATGAGATAAGATTCGACTGAGTTTGCAGAGAGATTAAATTAGTCATCGCAGTATTTAAATTTTGCATTTGTTCCAAACTTGAGAACTGAGCCATTTGTGCGATAAACTCTTTATCATCCATTGGACTTGTTGGATCTTGGTTTTGTAATTGTGTAATTAAAAGCTTCAAGAAAGCATCTTTTCCTAGCGATGAGCTGCCTGTGGAAGTATTAGATTTCGATTTCTGATATTCTGATAAAGAGAGAGAAGGGTCATTTATTGTATTTGCCATCGGTACTTGCTCCTCTATACTTCAATATTTAATAACTCCTCAATAAAAGAAGCTTTTTGTTTATTCTCATCATCATTTTCATCTTTCTTTTCTCTTTGCTGATGTGGATGTTGCTGTTCTTGCTGCTGATCTCTTTGCAACCTATCTTGAGGTTGTGGAGAAACAACAATATCCACTTTATCAACTTGTAAATTCTGCGCGGTTAAACCATGTTTCAAACTAGTAAGTTGTTTTTCTAATACGTCTTTCGCCTCAGTATTCGCAGTAATAATTCGAGCAATCATATTTCCTTCATTCTGAGTTATCTCAATTCGAATAGATCCTAAATGATCTGGCGCTAGTCGAATAGTTAGCTTTTGCATATCGCTCGTTTTAGTAAATGTACTATTTGCCAAAATTTTTACAAATTGTTCTTCTACCCTTTTCGAATGGATCGCTTCTCCTGAATCACTTAGGAGCATAAGCGGGTCTTGCTTCAGAAAAGTAGTTGGAATAGATGATAATATTTTTGTGTCTGTATCTCCTTCACCAACTTCAACGTTTCCCTTTATTTCTGTATTTGACCCTAATAACTCTCCTGACTTTCTTAAGGAGCTTACCATAATGGGGTTAACTATTTTTGGTAGAATCGTATTCTTTTCGACTAATTGCTTATCTAATTTTCCAAGAATAGAAGATATAATTGTCTTTAGCTCCGTTGTCGCTGCGATTACATGATTTTCTGTTTCCGCTTCTTGGTTAAGATAAGCTTGTGTTGTTCTTTTCTGCTCACAACCAATTATATTTTTATTTTCTTGCAACAAACTATTTTGCAATGCCAACAGTTTTGTATCGAACTTGGAAAAAACATTCGGAAAATCTTCCATATTATGATTAATTACGCTTTCGATATTCTTTGTTTTGGCTATGTCCTCTGAAAGGGAGTTCCCAGTACTATTTTTTAAAATTCCATTATTCACTACTTTTTGATTTTCTATCTCTTTGACAATGGAAGCTCCAGATACCAAGTTTTCCTTACCAGAGATAGCCTCACTTGTAATCATAGTATAGGCAGCTACTTTCTTTCGTTCACGCTCACCCTCTACAAAAGGTTCCACGTTTTGTTCAGCGCTTTGCACCGTACCTGCTATGCTTTCATTAGAGTACATATTTTGTTCTAAAAAATTGTTTAAGGAAAGAATAAATCCTTGTAAATCTTCTACGGTTTCAGCAATTTTTTCATTGATAGTAAGATCAGGTAAACTTTTTACTGTTTTCTCAAGCAGCTTTAAATCAGAAAATAAATCTGGTAACTCTGTATGATTAAACATTTCTGGAGTTATCCTCGAATTTTGTCCTTCTATTAATACTTGAGTAATCTTGTTTTCAATCTTAATAAATGTTGCAGCTATGATACCTTCCATATCGGTCGCTTCTAAATCATTGATACCACTTTGATCTGAAATATCATAGTAAGTATTCCATAGCTTTTCTAGACTCATAGAAATTTCTTCATTGGGAATTTCTTTTGATGAACTAGACAATAATGCTAAAAGCTGATTTAAGCCTTCTTTCTGTTGATCTTGAGCAACTTTTGGACTTGATTTTTCTTGTTGATTAGTTGTTTGTAAAGAATTTATCAGCAATAAAAACTTTCCGCCAAGTTTTTCGTTTAGCATCCCTTTGTTTCCACTAGCTACTTCCACTTTTCGCAATGAATTTATCAGTTCTAATTGCAATTTTTCACCCCCTTTCTAGCCACTTTAAGTTTTATTGACTTGCTTTTGCTGATTTTGATAGCAGCTCTGTATATTTGGAAGCAACAGCTGGCTCCATTTTCTCTAATACCGAAGCAAGTTTTGCTGGTTTAAGTTCTCCCAAAATTTTCATTGCTTCCTTTTCGCTCATTTCTGATAAAATAGCCGCTGCATTTTTCGGAGACATTGTTTCATATGTTTTAACAATCTCATTCATAGCTTTCTTTGTTTCCTCTTGGGCTGACTGGAGAGATTGTAACTCACTCTGCAGCTTCTCTTTTTCCGAATTAGCAGATTGAAATCTATTTTCACTATTTTCTAATTGTGACTCTAGTGACTTTATTTCTTTATCTCGTTCTTTTAGTTTTGTTTGTAAAGAGCTAATTGTATTTTTATTATTTTCCAGTAATTTATCGGTAGATTTTTTTTCTTCACTCAGAAAAGGAATTGCATTTAATAACTCTTTTCCTTTCTCTGCAACATCTGCTCCTGAATACATAAGCAAAAGGACGAGAACGATGATTGCAAATATTGTCGGAATGACTGCAACCATAAGAAATCGTTGAAAAATATTAAATGGCTTCTTTTTTTCTTCCCATGAATTTTCCATTTAGCCACCTACCTTTTCATGGTGCATGTATTGTTGAAGAGAAATATCATCCATTTGCTTGGCCTCTTCCGCTCTTGCTATTGCTAAATAATTCGAATGGTCTTTTTCTTTTATTTTCACAAACTTTTTTACTTCAAGGTTTTTTTCAAGCATTTTCTCTTGAAAATAAACCATTGAATTCCGTGCATTTTGCACCATTTTTTGGGCATGTTCAATTGTTTTTGCTAAATTGCCCACGAATTGCTGATGGTGTCTAATTTCTTGAACCGATAATCCGGACATCATTTTTTCTGCTTGATATGCTTCCAGATCTTCTTTTCTTTTCAACAGCTCATAGAGATTTTCAGCCGCTTCTTCAAATCTGTTTACCGATTGATTGTAAGCAGAGCTTGCTTCCTCTTTTTCTCTTTCGCGAATCGTTAAAATTTTTTCGAATTTAAATTGATAGCTCATCTTTTTATCCCTCTGTTCCAACTAAAGTTAATAAGGAATGAAGGCTCTCCTCAATTGAAACCTTTTCATCTGTTTCCTGCTTTATATAAGATAGGATGCTAGGATATAACCTAATTGCTGTATCAATCTCTTTAGAAGAACCTTTTTTATAGGCACCTATGTTGATTAAATCTTCCGAATTCATATAAGTACTCAAAAGATCTCGTAATCGCTCGGCCGCTTTTACATGCTCTTTTGACACAACATGATTCATCACGCGGCTTACACTTTTTAAGACATTCACAGCAGGATATTGCCCTTTATTAGCAAGCTCACGGTCTAATACATAATGGCCATCTAAAATACCGCGTACGGTATCTGCGATCGGTTCATTCATATCATCCCCATCAACCAATACGGTATAAAAGGCTGTTATACTTCCAAATTCGTTTGTTCCCGTTCTTTCTAAGAGTTTTGGCAAGATAGCAAATACAGAAGGTGTATATCCTTTTGTGGTCGGCGGTTCACCAATAGCAAGTCCCACTTCTCTTTGCGCCATTGCAACCCGAGTAACAGAATCCATCATTAACATGACATTTAATCCTTTATCGCGAAAATATTCGGCAATAGCAGTAGCAGTATACGCACCCTTAATTCGCATTAAAGCTGGTTGATCAGATGTTGCAACAACAACAATCGATCGCTTCAGCCCCTCTGGCCCTAAGTCACGTTCAATAAATTCTCGTACTTCTCTACCGCGTTCCCCTATCAAGGCGATCACATTTAAATCTGCTTTTGTATTTCTGGCAATCATTCCTAGCAATGTACTTTTCCCAACACCACTACCTGCAAAAATCCCAAGTCTTTGTCCAGTGCCAACCGTTAAAAGTCCATCAATTAACCGAACTCCTACTTCCATCGATTGGGAAATAGGTGGTCTTGTCATTGGATTAGGAGGCTCTTGATCAATTGGAACAGACTTTAAGCCTTTTGGTAACATCGATCCGTCTAAAGGCATTCCTAAAGCATCAACCGCAGTACCTATTAATCCTGGTCCAACCTTAATTTCTAATGGCTCAGAAGAGGCTTCTACTAAACAGCCTGGTGAAATGTCTTGGACAGTTGTATATGGCATTAAAATGATATTCCCCTCATTAAACCCTACAACTTCTGCCTTGATAATTCGTTTATGCTTTGTACCAATGTGGATATTACATACATCACCAATAGAACTTTCCGGTCCCTGTGATTCAATCATTAACCCTACAACTTTATTCACACGGCCATATTGCTTATAAGTGTCAATGGACGAAATCGAGCTTAGTAACTCAAGTGCTTTCACCCTTCTTCACTCTCCAATATTTCAAGTAACTTATTTTTAATCATAAGCAATTGCGTATCAACACTTGCATCTAAACGCCCGTTTGCCGTTTCGATAATACAAGCATTTTCATCAATCGTTTCATCAGGGAAAATGAAAAGATTTGGCTTAATCGGAAATAGTTGTAACAATTCTTCTTTTTCTGCTATTACCATTTCATAATGGATAGGACTGACATGTAACTGTATTTCCTTCTGTTTCCTTACTTCTTTAAGAGCATTTTGTACAAGATAGAGGAAGTTTTCTTCCTCTTCTTTTATCTTGTTATTCATAATTTTTTCGGCAACTTCAATTGCAAGCTCCAATATAGTAGTTTCAGCAGATTGTAAGTATTTTTCGTAATCCTCTTTTGATGCAGTTACTGTGTCTTTCGCTTGTTGAATAAAACTTAACATTTCATTATATCCTACATTTTGACCTTCTTCGTAACCTGCTTGAAAACCATTTTTCCTCGCTTCTTCAATTAAATTCCCTTTTTCTATATCCCAGTTTTGTCTTTCTTCCATAAGCTGTGCTCGTATAAGTTCGGCTTCTTCCAAAGCTTGGGCTTTCATTTCATCTGCTTCTTTCCGAGCCGACTCTACTATTCTGTTATATTCCGTTTGTGTAACTTCCCTAGAAAGATCCACCTCAGCATTGAAGGTATCTATATACTTAATCGAAATAACTTTCTCATTAGCGTCCTCTGGCTTTGAATATCTTGACTTTATTAATCTAGACAATGATATCATCTCCTCCGCCTCGGGCAACTACGATTTCGCCAGCATCCTCAAGACGTCTGATAATACCAACAATTCTTGATTGTGCTTCTTCTACATCCTTCAAGCGTACAGGTCCCATAAATTCCATCTCTTCTTTAAAGGACTCAGCCATTCTAGTAGACATGTTGCCATAAACAATTTCTTTCACTTCATCACCAGATACCTTAAGTGCAAGCATAAGATCTTCATTTTCACAATCACGAATAATTCTTTGAATTGCTCTATTATCCAATGTAACGATATCTTCAAAGACAAACATTCTCTTTTTAATTTCTTCTGCTAATTCTGGATCTTGGATTTCGAGTGCGTCTAAAATAGTGCGCTCTGTTGCTCTATCGACTCCATTTAGTACTTCAACAACCGCTTCAATACCACCAGTTTGAGTATAATCTTGCGTAACAGTGCTCGATAATTTTCTTTCTAATATTTGCTCGACTTCGTTAATAATTTCAGGTGAAGTACTATCCATTACAGCAATTCTCTTCGCAATATCAGCTTGAACTTCCTGTGGAAGCTCAGACAGGATTAGACCTGCCTGAGTGGGATCCAAGTAAGATAAAATTAACGCAATCGTCTGCGGATGTTCATTTTGAATAAAATTTAATATTTGGTTTGGATCTGCTTTTCTCGCAAAATCAAAAGGTCTTACTTGCAGAGAAGAAGTAAGCCTATTTAAAATAATCGACGCTTGTTCTGTCCCAAGAGCCTTTTCTAACACCGTTTTTGCATACCCAATACCACCTTGTGAAATATAATCTTGAGCAAGCGCAATATTATGAAATTCTTCTAAAACACTTTCTTTAGAAGTATTCTCGACCTTTCTAACTCCTGATATTTCTAAAGATAGTTTCTCAATTTCTTCCTCACTCAAATGCTTATAAACCGAAGCTGCAACATCAGGACCTAGCGATATAAGGAGAATGGCCGCTTTCTGTTTCCCAGATAACTCATTTGATTCTTTTCTTGCCATCTACACCACCCCTTAATCTTCCGTAATCCATGTACGAAGTAATTTTGCAAATTCCTCTGGTTTTTCTTTCGCCATTTTTTCAAGCTGTTTTCGTCTTATTGTTCCTTCTGATTCTTGTTGTTCCTCATTAATATCTGCTACAGGAGCAACCGGCTGAATAATTTCTTCTATTTCTTCTTCCTGTTTTTTCTTTCTTGCTTTCATAACGAAGAAGATTAATAGAATAATAACTGCAAGCAAGCCTCCTCCAACAGCGTAAATCCACCATGGGATTGATGCTTTAACAACGTCTGCTGCTTGTTTTTTACCGTTAAACGGTTGTACAGACACAGCAATCTTACTTTGGATATCCTCATCTGTTAATTCTCCACCTGTTGATGTTTTATCAATTGAAGTTCTAACAATTGTCCCTAATATATTAGAAATATCATCGATACTTTCCTGTGGTAAGGAAGTAGAATCATTTGCATCAGGTGGCTCTACCATTACTTGAATACCTAAATCACGAACTTTATAAGGACTCTCCACAATTTGTTTTTTTATCCGATTTACTTCCCTATTAACGGTTTGATCGACTTTTTCATAGTTGCCATTTCCGGATCCTGTTTCTGAATTATAAGTAGTTACATCTGCATCGTCTTCTGCCTGCACAACTCCACCGGCAGCATTTTCACCTGTATATGTTTCTGTAATATTCTGTGCACTTATTTCAATTCCCGCCATATTTTCTTCATCAACTGGCGTAACTAGGTTTTCTTCTCTGTTTTCTTGGGTAAAGTCTATATCAGCAGTAACAGACACTACAACTTTATCTTGGCCCATCAACGTCCCTAGCATTGTTTGGACTTGTCTTTGAATATCACGTTCAATTTGCTTTTTCACATTATTTTGCGCAGTAAAAGTATCTGTCGCAGAATTATCTGAAGAATTTAAATCAAAATACTCAAAGTTTTGATTCGTAATGACGATATTATCTGTAGGAAGGTTTGGTACACTTTTGGACACGAGTGTATATAACCCTTCTATTTGATTTTCAGAGAAGTTATAGCCCGGCTTTGTATTTAATACAATCGAAGCTGTAGCTTCTCCCCCTTGATCTGAAACAAATACACTTTCTTCTGGTAATGTGATAACAACATTGGCATCATTAATTCCATCAACACCCTTTATTAAATTAGCAATTTCCGTCTGCAGGGCATCTAATTTTAATACATTAAATTCGTTATCTGTCATTCCAAAGCTTGCATTCTCACTAAAAAAGGAATAATCAATACTACCAGACTTAGGTATCCCTTCTGCCGCAAGTTGTACTTTTAATGTATCGACTACTTCCTCTGGAACACTAATCACGGTACCTCCACCTGATATTTCAGAAGTTATCCCTTTACTATCTAGATTCTCCTTAATAGCTCCCGTTTCAGAAGGTGTTAAATTGCTGTATAATGGCACTAACGTTACTCTTGTAAAAAAATAAGTCGCAAACACAGCAATTAGAATAAGCAAAAGTCCGCTACCTGTTATCACAGTCTTTTGCTTTTTAGAACGACTTTGCCAAAACTCTTTTAAAGGATTAAATATTTTATTTAGATTCTCTTTCATTCTCTTCCCCCGGCTACCGTAATTTGTATAGGTATAAACCGCCCATCTTTTATATTGACTGTCTTCTACTTAAATGGCATGGACACTTACTTGTCTATAGTAGAAGCAACTTCGCTTTCTTACTAAAAGTGTAATCTTTATAGAAAACAGTCTTACATTAAACTGACATTCGCATCATTTCTTGATAAGCTTCTACTGCCTTATTGCGAATTTCTAACGTAGCTTGCATGGTAATGCTTGCTTTTTGCGAGGCAATCATCACCTGAGATAAATCAACGTTTTCTCCTCTTGCTAACTTATTTGTTAGCATATCTGATTCGTTTTGCGCTTGATTTACATTGTTAATTGATTCTTTTAAAAACGAAGCAAATTTTTTTTGCGTATCTGCTACAGCTGTCTTATTACTCGTTGCCGAATTTGTTAACGGTAATGCAGATGATACGGATGAAAAATTAATTGGTTCCATTTAAGTACTCCTTTTTTTGTTTTATTTACCGATTTCTAATGTTTTCATTAACATACTTTTTGATGCATTTAAAACAGTCACATTTGCTTCATATGATCTTGATGCACTCATTAAATCAACCGTCTCTCGTAAAGGGTCCACATTGGGCATACGAACATATCCTGTTTCGTCCGCTTCTGGGTTCTCCGGATCGTACACCATTTCAAACGGTGTATCATCTTCTACAATGCGTGACACCTTCACTCCACCTGCAGTATTCGCGCTATTCCCTCTTGCAGCATTTAAATGAGAGGCAAATGATCCTTCTTGTTCTTGAAACACTACTTGTTTTCTTTTGTATGGCTCCCACTCACCATTTACTAATCTACCTCTTGTTGTATCAACATTTGCCATATTAGATGAAATTACATCCATTCTTAGCCGTTGTGCTGTTAAAGCAGAAGCAGTAGTATTCATACTAGTAAAAATGGTCATTTTTATTACTTACCTCCCCTAATTACATTTTCAAGGGAACTAAATTTTCCGCTAATTCGATCTACTAATGCATTGTAATAGATTTGGTTTGTCGCAAGGTCTGTCATCTCTTTTTCCATATCGACACTATTTCCGCTGTTATTGTAAGTAACTCTATTCTTTGTAATGACAGATGTTGAAGCAGTATTAGGAGCTGAAAACGGAATATGCTTACTATTCGTTACATTAGCTTCCATTGCACTAGATAACGAATCTTTAAAAGTCACTGTCTTTGCTTTATAATTCGGCGTGTCAACATTTGCAATATTTTGCGAGATTACTTTTTGCTTTTGATTCGAATAATTTATTGCATTTTCTAAGGTAGTTATTGTATTTGAGAAAAGTTTCACTTCATCACACCTCGAGCAGTCATTTTGAAAAAAATGTTGATTTTTGTTTTTTGATGACGATTTTTACATGATAGTTTTAATTTTAATTAATTTGTAATAATATGTCCATGGAAAAGAGGAATATTTTAGTGATTCTTTTTTCCTATTTTAGTTAATATTTGGTTTAAATTATCTTAAATCAGGGTAAAAAATGTTTTTTCACTATGCCGATGTTACTATTATCATAGTTATAACTTACTAATCGCTTCCCTTTTTCTGCTATGAGATTTAATATACCTTTTGCCATACTGTAATGTAAATGAAAAATAAATGGAAAATACGCGGTTTTTGTCGAATAATATGTACATAGCTTATTAGCTATTCGATTGATGATTTCAAAAAATCCTCTCTATTTTTGTCACATAAAAAAACCTTTTCTATTAAAGAAAAAGGTTTCAACTTGTTGACAAAAGGAATTTAGGAAATGCAAATGGAATTATTATGCATTGATTGGAGTGAAAGGGGTGAGACTCCTGTGGGATCTGCGAGACAGTCTGAGACCCTGCAGGCCTTTAGGCCGAAGCGGCTCAGCGCGAGCCCCACGGAAAGCGAACCCCTGCAACGGAAATTAACTCTTATTTAAAATAATGTATATTTATAAACTAAGACAAACTCCTAATTACCGAATTAGGAGTTTGTCGACAGTCTGAAACCTTTTCTATTAAAGAAAAAGGTTTTTTTTATAATGAATAATATTTTATCCTTATTTATTTGTTTTTAACTTTTCAAGTTCTAATAAGAATTTATCGTTAAGCACTTTTATATAAGTACCTTTCATTCCTAATGAACGAGACTCAATAACACCAGCACTTTCTAATTTACGCAATGCGTTGACAATTACAGATCTTGTAATTCCTACACGGTCTGCGATTTTAGAAGCTACTAATAAGCCTTCACTTCCGTTTAATTCTTCAAAAATATGCTCAATAGCTTCTAATTCACTATAGGATAGTGAACTGATTGCCATTTGAACAACCGCTTTACTTCTTGCTTCTTCTTCAATTTCTTCTGCTTTTTCACGAAGAATTTCCATACCAACAACAGTAGCACCGTATTCAGCAAGAATCAAATCATCGTCTTGGAATTGTTCTTGTAATCTTGCAAGAATTAATGTTCCTAATCTTTCTCCTCCACCAATAATTGGTACAATAGTTGTTAACCCTTTAGCAAATAATTCTTTATTTTCAACTGGGAAAGCAGTATATTCACTTTCAATTTCTAAATTACTAGAAGTTGATTGAATATTAAACAAGCTATTTGTGTATTCCTCAGGGAATTGACGATCTTCAAACATTTTTTTCATACGATCATTTTCGATTTGCTGATGAACTGCAAAACCTAATAATTTTCCTCTTCTGCTAACAACAAAGATATTTGCTTCGATAACATCACTTAATGTTTCAGACATTTCTTTGAAATTAACTGGTTTTCCAGCAGCTCTTTGTAACATTGCATTAATTTTTCTCGTTTTTGTTAATAAATCCATTTTTTATTCCTCCTGTTAACTAAAACCAACACTTGAAATAAATCTATGTCTACTTATACCTTTAACAATTCAGGAGTTTAAATTCCAATTGGCTTTCATTAGAGTATAAATTGACTTAAATCCTTATTTCTTGAGATGGCTCCTAACTTCTCCTCCACATACTTTGGAGTAATCGTTATTTTTTCCATTGTTATTTCTGGTGCTTCGAAAGACAGATCTTCCAATAATTTTTCGAGAATAGTATGCAGTCTTCGCGCACCGATATTGTCTGTATTTTGATTGACTTCATAAGCCACTTCAGCTATCTTACGAATAGCTTCGTCAGAAAATTCAATTTCTATACCTTCTGTATACAATAATGCTTGGTATTGCTTAATCAACGCATTATCTGGTTCCACAAGAATACGATAAAAATCATCCACTGTTAATTTAGTAAGTTCTACACGAATCGGAAATCTTCCTTGTAGCTCTGGAATTAAATCAGAAGGCTTTGACATATGAAATGCTCCAGCAGCAATAAACAATACATGGTCTGTTTTAACTGATCCATATTTTGTCACAACCGTTGATCCTTCTACTACAGGTAAAATATCTCGCTGCACACCTTCTCTGGAAACATCAGCTGAAGAACTACTGTTTGATTTGCTGGCAATTTTATCAATTTCATCGATAAATATCATTCCCATTTGCTCAGCACGAACGACTGCTTCTTGGGTAACCTCATCCATATCGATTAATTTTTGAGCTTCCTCGTTTGTTAATATTGTACGTGCTTCCCTAACTGTTAGTTTTCGCTTTTTCTTCTTTTTCGGCATAAAACTACTTAAAGCGTCCTGCATATTCATCCCCATTTGTTCCATACCAGAACCTTGGAGCATATCAAACATAGAAGGCTGTTGTTCTTCCACTTCTACAGAAACCACTTCATCTTCCAGTTCACCTAGAGCAAGCTTTTCTTTTACTATTTTTCTCTTTTCTGATTTACTAGTTTCTTCTACAGTAGGCTCTTCTTCCTCTGTGTCTGCCCCACCGCCGCCGAAAAGCATTTCCAGAGGGTTTTTATAACTGGATGTTTTCTTTGCAGCAGACGGAACTAATAATTCAACGAGACGATTATTTGCCGCAACTTCCGCTCTTTCTCTTACTTGAAACATCTTCTCTTCCTTTACCAAGCGTACAGATGTTTCGACAAGATCACGGACCATTGATTCTACATCACGGCCAACATATCCCACCTCTGTAAATTTAGTAGCTTCTACCTTAACAAATGGCGCATTAACAATTTTTGCAATTCTTCTGGCAATTTCCGTTTTTCCGACACCAGTAGGTCCAATCATCAAAATATTTTTCGGACTAATCTCATCTCTTAACTTTTCATCAAGAAGACTTCTGCGAAAACGGTTTCTTAAAGCGACAGCCACCGCTTTTTTTGCATCTTTTTGTCCGACAATATATTGATCAAGTCGTTCTACAATTTGCCGAGGTGTTAAACTAGCGCTTTTTTGCATATTAAAAATCCTCCCCTATAATTCTTCCACGATGATATTATTATTTGTATAGACACAAATCTCACCAGCAATCTCTAGAGCTGCTTTAGCGATATCATATGCAGAAAGATTATCTCCTGAGTAAGTTTTTAGTGCTCTGCCAGCTGCTAAAGCATAGTTTCCGCCAGATCCAATTGCAAGTATACCATCATCTGGTTCTATTACTTCTCCTGTTCCAGATACCAATAATAGATCCGTTTCATTCATTACGATCAGCATCGCTTCAAGTTTTCTAAGAACTTTATCACTGCGCCAGAGCTTCGCAAGCTCTACTGAAGCACGTTGTAGGTTCCCATTATACTCATCTAATTTTCCTTCAAATAGTTCAAAAAGAGTAAAGGCATCCGCAACTGATCCCGCAAATCCTGCAATTACTTTCCCATTAAAAAGCTTTCTAACCTTACGGGCTGTATGTTTCATCACAACAGCATTTCCAAGCGTGACTTGACCATCACCAGACATTGCTGATTTCCCTTTATGTTTAACTGCAAAAATTGTTGTTGCATGAAATTGTGGCATTTCAGACATGTTACTTCCTCCTTCTACCAATTGACTATGCCCTAGGATGATAAGACATATACGTCTTTTTTAGATACTCATTTGTGACATGCGTATATATTTGTGTTGACGTTAAAAATGCATGACCTAATAATTCCTGAACGGTTCTCATATCTGCACCATTAGCCAGTAAATGTGTGGCAAATGAATGTCTCAATTTATGGGGATGAATTTTCCCTTGTGAGGATGAAGTATTCATCATTTTATTTAAGATATCACGAACTCCGTTATCTGTTAAAATTCCTCCGCGATAATTAACAAACAGATAAGAATGATCTGTTGAGTTTTTCATCAACTGATTCCTACCCGCTTTTATGTACGCTTCCAGAGCATTATGAGCAAAACTACCAAACGGAACATATCTTTCCTTTTGGCCCTTTCCCCTAACTAACACAGTTGAGACACTAAAATCAATATCACTCAACTGAATTTTTGTGCATTCACCAACACGGATGCCGGTTGCATACAATAATTCAAGCAATGCTTTATTTCTTAGTCCAAGGGGCGTGTTCGTATCACATGATAAAAAGAGTTGCTGCAATTCTTCCTCGTAGAAAAAATCAGGTAATCTCTTTTCTAGCTTTGGGATTGATACAGCAGAAAACGGGTTATTTTCCACTATTTTTTCCCTAAGCAAAAAACGATAAAAACTTCTCAAACTAGAGATTTTTCGCGCAATTGTTTTTCTTGCTAATTGCATTGAAAAAAGCTCTGTTAAGTATATTCTTACATCAGATGGACTCACGTCTTCTAACTTGTCTATTACTTGATCTTTCATAAAGTGAAAGAATTGGTTAATATCTTGTGTATAAAATTCTATTGTATATGGTGAGTAATTTTTTTCAATCTGCAAATAGGCAATAAATGCTTGAACATGATTGTTTAATTCCTGTTTCATAACCTCACCTCACAATGGCTTCATCATATTATCATACTTTTTAGCTACAATCAATTAATTTACATATTTTTCACAAAGTTCCGAATTGTTCGCAATAATTCTTTCATGTCCTATTGTTTCTACATTCTTCCCTTTTGAGATTAGGACTAACCCTAAATGTTTATGGCACTTTCTTTTTAGAGTATATCGCTTTAAGCACAAAGGAATTAGAATAATACTACAAATGTAAATAAATTGTCATTTTTTATTCTGTTAAAAAGTATGGATGATGTTCACTCATAGCATTTTACTATACGATTGAAAGAATGAAAAGTTTCTACTTCAAGTGAATTAATATTTTTTTCGCAAACATCTATTTTTCTTCCATTATATATCTAATTTAGGAGAGAAAACTTCGACAGTAACGTGACAAGAGAGTGAGCATTTGCTCACCCTCATATAAATTTATTTATTCTAGCTATTTTTAGCTTTGTGGTTCTTCTTTGTAGTCACAGTTTACGCACTGTACTTGAACACCTTTTTTTAATTTTTTCTCCACTAACATATTTTCACATTTTGGACATGGTCTTTGTAGTGGTTTATCCCATGAAATGAAGTCACATTCTGGGAATCGATCACAACCATAAAAAATTCTACGTTTTTTACTTTTTCTTTCAATTATATTTCCTTCATGGCACTTCGGACATTTCACTCCAATATCCTTCACGATTGCTTTCGTATTTCTACACTCTGGAAAATTACTACATGCCATAAATTTCCCATAACGGCCCATTTTAAATACCATCGGGTGGCCACATTCTTCGCAATCCTCTCCAGCTGGCTCATCTTTGATTTCAATGGTTTGCATCTCTTGTTCTGCAACTTCCAGTCTTTTCTCGAACGTTTTATAAAAATCGTCGATAACCTTTACCCAATTGACCTTGCCCGCCTCAATATTATCCAAGTCTTGTTCCATATTGGCTGTAAACTCAATATTTAATATTTCCGGGAAAAATTCTAAAATTAACTCTAAAACAATTTCCCCAAGCTCCGTTGGAATAAATCGTTTGTTATCAAGGGCCACATAACCTCGTTTTTGAATCGTATCTAAGGTTGGTGCGAATGTAGATGGTCTTCCTATTCCCAATTCCTCTAGTGTTCTAACTAATCTTGCTTCTGTATAACGTGGAGGTGGCTGAGTGAAATGCTGCTTTGTATCAATATCCTTATTTAAGACAACATCTCCTTCTTTTAAATCTGGGAGTTGTCGATCTTTCTCATCAACGTTGTCATCTGTACCCTCCACATATACCTTCATAAAACCTGGGAACTTAATTTTTGAACCATTAGCACGAAAAAGTACGTTACCATTTGATAAATCCACACTCATTGTATCCATAACTGCCGGAGCCATTTGGCTGGCAATAAATCTTTCCCACACTAGCTTATACAATCGAAATTGATCTCGAGATAAATATTCCTTCATCTTACTCGGCTCACGACCAATGCTAGTTGGACGGACTGCTTCATGGGCATCTTGGACCTTTGGATTTTTCTTCTCTTGTTTCTTCTCTTCACGTGTATACTCTTTGCCATAATGACTATTTATATAGTCATATGCTTCACTTTGTGCAACCTCTGATATTCTAGTGGAATCCGTTCTCATATAGGTTATCAAACCCACTGTTCCTTCTTTACCAAGATCTATACCTTCATATAATTGCTGTGCTAACATCATTGTTTTCTTTGCTCGGAAATTCAATTTGCGGGCAGCTTCCTGCTGTAAAGAAGAAGTTGTAAATGGAACGGCAGGGTTTCTCTTCCGCTCTTTTTTACTCACTTTATCGACAGTAAACTTATTATCTTTTAACTGACTAGTAATTTTTTTCACTTCATCTTCTGAATGCAACTCGACTTTTTTTCCATTGATACCATAAAAAGATGCTTCAAAATTATTTTTTCCTTTTATAAAGCTTCCTTCAATGGACCAGTATTCTTCTGGTACAAATTCTTTAATTTCTTGTTCTCTTTCAATAATGAGACGTACTGCAACTGATTGTACTCTTCCCGCACTAAGCCCTTTTTTTACTTTTTTCCATAATAATGGACTGATATTATAACCCACTAAGCGGTCTAAAACTCTTCTAGCCTGCTGAGAATCTACTAAATCCATATTTATTGCACGAGGATGCTTAAATGATTCTTTGATGGCATCTTTTGTTATCTCATTGAAAACAACGCGGCAATCTGATTCGATATCCACATTTAAGCTATTTGCTAAATGCCAAGCAATTGCCTCTCCTTCACGATCCGGGTCAGCTGCTAAATAAATCTTTTTGGCTTTTTTTGCTGCTGTTTTCAGTTCTTTTAATACAGGGCCTTTTCCACGGATAGTTATGTACTTCGGCTCAAATTGTTTTTCTATATCAACACCCATTTGGCTTTTAGGCAAATCCCTAATGTGCCCCATTGATGCTTTCACTTTATATTTTTTTCCTAAATATCGTTCTATTGTCTTTGCTTTAGCTGGTGACTCAACGATTACTAAAAAATCTGACATTAACTGTCCTCCTTAAGAGGGATTTAAATATTCACTATTATTGTATACTATGTTTTGATTTGTCAAACATTCCGATAACTAGCAAACGTTTTCACTCTCTTTATTTACATCATTTTATCTTTTAAATATCTATACGTTGCAAAATGTATAACAAAATGATAAAAATAGCAACACTTTTTTTGAAGTTTCATGAAAAACTCCAAATTTATGGAATTTCTTACGCTTTGGTTTGGAGTAACGTTTTTACTTTCTTAACTGCCGCTAAATCCCCTCCGTTAAATTCTCATTAGAAGAGGTATTAGTCATACTGACCTTACAAAAAAAGATAATCCCTTATATAATTTGCTGCTTATAGCGTATCACTTTCCTTTTGTATTGCAAACTATTTTCATTTTACTATCTGTGAAAATGATTATTTTACTTAATATATTTGTATGCTAAGCTACTCTAGTTTTACTTTTTTTTACTCCGATATATGCTTCCATTCTTCTAGTATATCTTTTGCTTCAAGCACTGGCTTTGCGCCTTGTTGTATTAATTCATTTGGACCATCTGAATAGGGACTAAATATATTTCCTGGAACAGCAAATACATCCCGTCCTTCATTTACTGCGAAATTAGCAGTTATTAACGATCCACTTTTTTTCTTCGCTTCTACTACAAGTGTTCCATTGCTTAAACCGCTTATAATTCGATTTCTCATGGGAAATTGCCATTTTAGCGGCTTAGTTAGCGGAGGATATTCGGAGATGACTAAATGATGTTTCATCATATCTCCTGCTAACTGTATGCTTTCTTTTGGATAGATATGAAAAATACCTCCAGCAATAACACCGATGGTTTTGCCGCCATTTTCAATTGCCAGTTTATGGGCAATCGAATCAACCCCATGCGCAAGTCCACTTACAATGGTGATTTTCTCCTCTACTAGTTCTTTCATCAACCTCTTTATTACTTTAGTACTATAACTGGTAGCTAAGCGCGAACCTACAATTGCAAGCTTTCTCTTCGATTGTAGCAGCTCAAGATCTCCTTTTGCATAAAGAACCCAAGGTGGCTGATATATTTCTTTTAAAAACGGCGGATATAACGGATCAAAAAATGTAATTGGATGAATTTGATTATAACGATACTGGATTAATTGTTCTTCTACATGATGAGAATGGATTGTCTTTACTATTTCCTTTTCCATAGTAGGTGAAATAGAGGATATAAAGGAAGGGATTTTCTCCAACTGAAGAGTGGGATCTTCTTTTAGAAGACGATCGATCATTTTCCAGCTGATTCCTTGACAATGATGTAATTTCACTAATAATTTATTTATTATTTCCATCTTTTCTTCCTTTCGCTTTCTCCTTTTCACAAAGAAATTAGCTAAAAATACAAAAGAAAGAGAAACATAAATTAAGTAAGGAATTATCTTCCTTCATTATAATGAGTTTTCCTGAAAATTCCTAGCATTGTTATACTGTTTCCCTTGTAAATTAGTAGATTAGCTACATATGCCATCCTCTTGAAAAAAATCAAGAAAAAACCTAGCCTTATTTAGTAGAATAAGGCTAGATTAAGCTTTTCTCTATTTTGCTACTACTTCATGCGTCTTACATTTTTCGTATATCGACTGCTCTTTTAACACCTCAATTAGCGTTGCTCCCATATCAGATGGTGTTGGGGCTACTTTAATGCCGCATTCCGTTAGAACACTAATTTTTTCATCTGCTGTTCCTTTACCACCAGAGATTATTGCCCCCGCATGACCCATACGCTTTCCTGGAGGAGCTGTACGACCGCCGATAAATCCAACAACTGGCTTCGTCATATTTTCTTTCACCCAGCGGGCTGCTTCTTCTTCAGCCGTCCCGCCGATTTCCCCTATCATGATAACTGCATACGTATCTTCATCTTCATTAAATGCTTTTAACGTATCAATAAAATCTGTTCCATTGACTGGATCTCCACCAATTCCAACAGCTGTTGACTGACCAATCCCTGCTTGAGATAGTTGATGAACAGCCTCATATGTTAAAGTACCAGAACGAGAGACAACCCCTACATGCCCTTTCTTATGAATATATCCTGGCATAATGCCAATTTTACATTCTTCTGGGGTAATCACTCCTGGACAGTTTGGTCCTATTAATCTAGTCTTTTTCCCTTCCAAGTAGCGCTTAACTTTCACCATGTCCAGAACAGGAATATGTTCGGTAATACAGATTACTAAGTCTAGTTCAGCATCAACCGCTTCTAAAATAGCGTCTGCTGCAAATGGAGCTGGTACATAAATAACAGATGCATTTGCTTCGGTTACATCTACTGCATCTTTAACGGTATTAAATACAGGCACTCCCTCTACCGTTGTACCACCTTTCCCTGGTGTTACCCCGCCAACTATTTTCGTCCCATATTCAAGCATTTGCTTAGTATGAAATAGTGCTGTTGCACCTGTGATTCCTTGGACAAGGACTTTTGTATCTTTATTAATAAAAACACTCATTATGCATTCCCTCCTTGTTCTACTAGGGTTACAATTTTCTCAGCACCATCAGCCATCGATTCTGCTGCAACAATATCTACTCCAGATTCTCGAAGAATTTTTTTGCCAAGTTCCACATTTGTTCCTTCTAAGCGAACAACTAATGGCACATGAAGACTAACTTGCTTTGCAGCTTCCACAATTCCGGTCGCAATAACATCACATTTCATGATGCCACCAAAAATATTGACAAAAATCCCCTTCACGTTAGAATCAGATAGAATGATTTTAAATGCTTCCGTTACTTTTTCTGCTGTCGCGCCGCCCCCAACATCTAAGAAGTTGGCCGGTTCTCCGCCATAATGCTTAACAATATCCATTGTTGCCATAGCAAGTCCAGCACCATTTACCATACAGCCGATATTTCCATTTAACGCAATATAGCTTAAATCATATTTAGAAGCTTCTAATTCTTTTTCATTTTCTTCATCTAAATCCCTATATGCAACAATATCTTTATGTCTATACAATGCATTTGAATCAAAATTTAATTTTGCATCCAGTGCGATAATATTCCCATCTTCCGTTAAAACTAAGGGATTAATTTCGGCGATAGAGCAGTCTTTTTCAACAAATACTTTATATAATCCAGTCATAAAGGCAACTGCTTTATTAACTTGCTTGCTCGGAATGTTAATAGAGAAAGCAACTCGACGTGCTTGAAATGGAGTTAGACCAGTCACTGGATCAATAACTTCTTTTACGATCTTCTCTGGGTACTTTTCTGCAATTTCCTCAATTTCTGTGCCGCCTTCTTCAGAGGCCATCAATACGATTCTAGATGTTGCTCGATCCACGACAAATCCTATGTAATATTCCTTCTTGATTCGACAACCTTCTTCAATTAATAATCGTTTCACAACTTTTCCTTCGGGACCTGTTTGATGAGTTACTAATGTGCTCCCTAGAATATCTGAAGCATATGTTTGTACTTCATCTAAGCTTTTGGCAACTTTTACTCCTCCAGCCTTACCGCGACCACCTGCATGGATTTGCGCTTTCACTACCCATACATCACTATTTAATGTTTCCGCAGCTCGCACTGCCTCTTCTACTGTAAAAGCTACTTTTCCTTTTGGTACTGCGACGCCATTTAATTCTAAAATCTCTTTCCCCTGATATTCATGAATATTCAAGCTTCCACACCCCTTAATTTCCCTTTTTGTGTAAAATTGGAGACAACTGCATGATGACTTTCGTGAATGAATAACTTTTTCTCATCCATTTATTTGTTTTTTCCAAAACATAAGTATCGTTATCACTGTATTAATATTCTTTTCGAGAGCAAATTACGATTATTTTATGTATTTAGAAAAGACAAAAATATGTTCACGCTTTCATTTTAAAGGAAAAAACCTTTCTTTGTCTATAAAAAAGGCTTTTATCTTTAAATATTTTACAATTAAAAATATTTTTTCTTTCTTAGTTTGCTTTTTCCCCCTCTTTTTCCGTCGCTTCCTTCTCTAAAGAATAAATAAACGCAAACACTTCTGCCACAGCCATATATAAATCTTCAGGAATTTGTTCATTTATATTTAATTTACTTAAAAGCTCTACAAGAGAGGGATCTTCTTGAATTGGAATATTCTCTTTTTTGGCACGTTCCAGAATTTGTTCCGCAATCATACCCTTGCCTTTTGCAATAACGGTAGGTGCAGCGTGTTTTTGCTGTTCATAAGTTAATGCTATTGCTTCTTTCCTTTTTAAAGAATGGTGTTTATTCATATTTTTATATCCACCCCTTTATAGGCATTTCCTTTCACTGCTTGTTGGGAACTCCATACTGGCTTATGTTCTTTTGACAAGTCTTTTACATGTATAGACAGTAAAGTATAATCTAATTCCCGTAGTTTTTCTTTTAAGAGCTCCTCTGCCTGTTTAATTAAAGGCATTATTTCTGTTGACCGATCATTTAATACAATCATGTTCATGATTCTATTTTGAATATGGATATCAATAACTGTATCCTTTAAATTAGCCAGTTCTAAGTAAAAAAGAATTCGACAATAATTACTATCGACTTTTCCATCTGCTGTTTTTCTGCCATTATATTGCATTGTCACATCCACTTGTTGATTAAAAAAACGCAGAGGAATTTCCGTTACCATTTGCATCATTGGACCTGTTTGCTGACTGATAAGCTGATAACCTGTCACTTTATCAATTAGTTGACCTGCAGTTTCTTTTACCGCATCAGGGATGTCTTTTCCCATTAATCCTAGCAGTAGCGGTTTTAATATTTCTTGTGATGTTTGCTCCTCTATTTGTGCATGCTGTAACAGTCCCGCTTCAAATGAATAGCCAATTTTATGCAGGACAGCTTTTAGTGCAGCAAGCATATTATCTTGAACAAGCTTCCCCCCTTGACTAATCTCCGATAGGACATCCGCTACTTTTGGCTCTAGAATATGATAGGTAGACAACTGCTGCTGGAGTTCATTTAACAGCACACTAACACCTTTATTGGATTGCAAGGCCGAAATACTTGTAAATACTTCCTTCGTTAGAGGGAGCTGTCTTTCCATCATAAGACCGATAGTAGCAAGCTCTTGCTTCCCTATTGATTTTGGCAGCCATTCACCTATAGATCTTATCGCTTCTTTCGAAATTGGTAGATTATTAGATAGTAGAAAATGAAGGAGCAATTTATTTTCTTTCGTCTCGGTTAGATGTAGCTGCTGAAGCAGACCATTGATATTTCCGTTTTCAGCTGGAACTTCTGATGACTGCGGCAATACTTTTAGGACTGGTTTATTATCTGTAATGGAAACTTGAAACCAATAACTTCTATCAAGCGTTAACGGAATCGTTAGGTTTGCAAGCATTTTTTGTGAGCCTATTTGCACCTCTGCCATTTGTTGAGGAAAAAGCTTCGTCAATTTCCCATAAACTAGTTGTCCATCTCGTAATTCAAGACTTTTATTACTCATCACGTTTTCTTGAAATAAAGTTTGGACAATATGGTTAACATTCATCTTTCTCTTCCTCCTTCCTTCCATACAGATTGACCAAATTAGTTAGTTTCTACCATCTCTTTCACAGGAGAAAAACTTTTACGATGATGAATGGTAATTCCGTATTCTTTTAGGGCAGCCACATGTTCCTGTGTCCCATAGCCCATGTTTGTTGCAAAATGATAATCTGGATATTCTTGATGCAGCTCTTTCATCATACGATCTCTTGTCACTTTTGCTATTATGCTTGCTGCAGCAATAGAAACACTTTTACTGTCTCCTTTAATAAGAGATTGACTTGGATAAGGTGTCGTTAATTTCATTGCGTCAATTAGTAAGTATTCTGGTGTTTGTGAAAGTTCATTTATTGCTAGAAGCATCCCCTTTTTTGTTGCTTGATAAATATTTATGCGATCAATTTCAGCAGGTGAAATAATTCCCACTCCGATGGCGATTGCTTCTTTTTGGATTACCTCGTAAAATAGTTCTCTTTTTTTCTCAGATAATTTCTTTGAGTCATCGATACCTGGTAAATAGAAATCTTCTGGCAGGATGACAGCTGCTGTAACAACAGGACCTGCAAGCGGCCCTCTGCCAACCTCATCGATTCCTGCAATATATGTATATCCCTGCTTTCTAATCATTTGTTCATAGTAGTTCATCGATAGAAAATGCTGATGAAGCTTTTCTTCTTTCTCTATCCTCTTCTTCCAAGCCTCTAAGAGCTTCTGAGCCCCTTTCCTCTCGTCCTTTTCTAATTCGAGGATAAATGGGTCATTTACTTCCCTTATTGCTTCTAGCCCCTCTTTAATATCTTTCATTGTTGCTAATTTCATTGTTTACACCTCAGTAGTTATATCGGTTTAATCGCTTCCTTTTTTACAGCCCTGGTCACATTGCCTTCCAATATACATATCAGGCCTATAAATCGTCCTATCGTTCTTGTTGGATGCTTTATTTCTTTTCTCCCATAAAATTCAAAGCGTCTACACAAATGCAATAAACCTAATCATTTATATTACACAAAAAAGAGAAGTGTCTGTTTTTAGCCACTTCTCATTGCAGTTTTCATCCTTACATTTCGTCTGCTTTTTCGAACGTTAGCGGACCAAACTTTTCACCTCTAATGTCACGAATAATTAGTTCCGTTACTTTATCATAGTTAACGATACCTCCCCCTGACAGAGCTCCTCTAATCTCACCAATACGATCAAACAACTCTACTGTATCTTCTGGAATCGTTTCTAATTGATATCTTTCTTTTAAGCGTTGCGGATATTCCTTTTCCAAAAAACGAAGCCCGAATATGGCAATGTCCTGCAAATTCAAAATTGTATCCTTTATTGCTCCTGTTAACGCAAGCTTTAAGCCTACTTCTTGATCTTCAAATTTCGGCCATAGTATTCCTGGTGTATCTAATAACTCCAGCTCTTTCCCTACTTTAATCCATTGCTGTGCTTTGGTTACACCAGGTGTATTCCCTGTTTTGGCAATGTTTTTCTTTGCCAACCGATTGATTAAAGTGGATTTACCTGCATTTGGAATGCCGACAATCATCGCTCGAATCGCTCGCGGTCTAATCCCTTTCGCTTTCATCCGATCAAATTTTTCTGCTAGTACTTCTTTTGCTAAAGCAGTAATTTCTTTCATTCCAACACCTGCTTGAGAGTTAATCGCAAGTGCTCTTATGCCTTTACTTTGAAAATAGTGAATCCATTCTTTTGTTCGTTCTTTATCTGCCATATCTGCTTTATTTAATAAAACAATTCTTGGCTTATGCTGAATAATTTCATCAATCATTGGATTTCGTGAAGATTGTGGAATTCTCGCATCCACTAATTCAAAAATAATATCAACTAGCTTTAATTTTTCCGTTACTTGCCTTCTGGCTTTGGCCATATGGCCTGGAAACCATTGTATAGTCATGCATGCACCTCTATTTCTTCCACTAACATTATTCTACTATTTTCCAATCAGCTATTGGCCAATATATAACACTTGTGGTGCCAATAATTTTATCAAAACCAATCGTACCAATATGGCGACTATCTTTACTATTGCGACGGTTATCTCCCATCACAAACAATTCTCCTTTTGGCACAGTTGCTGTAAAATCTTCTGTTAGAGGGCCCATTACGCCTTCTTTATTATGTTCTAAATAAGGTTCTTCATAAGCTTGTCCGTTCACATATAATACATCATCGCGATATTCAATTGTGTCTCCTGGTAGACCAATTACTCTTTTTATATAGTCCTTACCTTCTGGAGCGTGGAACACAACAATATCAAAGCGCTTTGGTTCACTTACTTTGTAATTTATCTTATTGACAATCATTCGATCTTGATCGAGCAATGTAGACTGCATGGATTCACCATCAACTACAATTGGAGCAAATAAAAAATAGCGAATAACAACAGCAAGTAAAACAGCAATTATTAATGCTTTACTCCATTCCCATACTTCATTTTTCTTCTTCTTTTCAGTTGCCATACCTTTCACCAATCCTTAACTGAACAATATAGGTATTTTTTATGTAAGATAAAAAAACTTATCCATCATGATAATATTTTAGCGGAATTTCCGAGTGAAGTAAAATTGGAAAGATTGCAGTTGGACTTTTGCTTCCTATTACTTAAAATCGTTAATATAAAGATTAGAGATCGATTTGCAAAGTAGTGATTCCATTAAAAGATCACTTCAGTTTCCTTTCCTCTCTGCATCTCTCTCATTTTTGGATGAATTACAGAACTATTCTTTCTAATATACGAGTTTTCTATAAGCAGCATTTAAAGATATAAAAAAGAGCTTGTTACAAGAACAGGCTCTTTTTTGGTAACAATTATCGAATTTCTTTAATACGAGCTTTTTTACCACGTAGGTTACGTAGGTAGTAAAGTTTCGCACGGCGTACTTTACCGCGGCGGATAACTTCTAGCTTCGCAATTTTAGGTGTGTGAACAGGGAATGTACGCTCAACGCCAACTCCGTAAGAAACTTTACGTACTGTAAAAGTTTCGCTGATTCCACCACCACGACGCTTAATTACAACACCTTCAAATAACTGAATACGTTCACGAGTACCCTCAACAACTTTCACGTGTACACGTACAGTGTCACCAGGACGGAACGCAGGAAGATCAGAACGAAGTTGTTCTTTTGTAATCTCTTCTATTAATTTTTGCATCGTTTTCAACTCCTTCCAACAGACGCTCTTGCACTCATAGTTTGAGACCTCTTGCAGCGGAACATCGTTATAAGACCCTTCACAGAAATTCATCTGTTTAAGTCACAAGTGTTATCTTAACATAAAAGGAGAATAACAGCAATATTTTTTCTAAAAATAATAGTATTACCTTGCTCCTTAATAGATTCATTCATCTAATCATCACCATACCGTATCCAATTAGCTTGGATGATGCTGATTTGTCAACTCTTTTACCAACTTTTTCTGCTTCTCAGTCAGCGGATAATTTTCTAGTAAATCCGGGCGCCTTTCAATCGTTCTTCGGAAGGATTCCCTTTCTCTCCATTCATCAATATGTGCATGATTTCCAGAAAGCAGCGTGTCTGGTACCTTCATTCCTCGGAAATCGGCCGGACGAGTATAATGAGGATGCTCCAACAAACCAGTGCTAAAAGAGTCATTAACATGGGATGCTTCTTTTCCAAGCACGCCTGGTAATAAACGTACTACACTATCAATAACGACCATAGCCCCTAATTCGCCGCCTGTAAGGA
The DNA here is from genome assembly GCF_050971705.1 of Niallia sp. M35. Lineage (NCBI taxonomy): Bacteria > Bacillati > Bacillota > Bacilli > Caryophanales > Bacillaceae > Niallia > Niallia sp. M35. Next base: position 169,936 of record NZ_JBPCEP010000001.1, on the reverse strand, counting down.
CATAATCACCAATGGAGATTTCATCTGTCACTAAATGTTCTCTAATTCTCTCATCATAGCCTTCATAATGTCCGCAAATGAAAATCAAATGCTCTTCTTGTGCTAATTCCTCCGCTTTTGCTTGACTATATCTTTCGCCTTGCGGGCACATTAAGATGACACGAGGCTTTCTGTTATCTTTTGGTTTTAGAGCATCCACAGCGTCAAATATAGGCTGTGGCTTCAACACCATCCCAGCACCTCCTCCATATGGATAATCATCAACGGTTTGATGTTTATTATCGGAGTAATCGCGAAAATTGACGATATTATAAGCTACTTTTTCTGCTTCTTGTGCTTTTTTTAAAATGGAGCTATGAAGGACTCCTTCAAACATCTCAGGAAATAACGTCAATACATCTATTTTCATTAAGACAACAGCCCTTCCATCGGCTCTATGACAACTACTTTTTCTTCTACATCTACTTTCATGACTACCTCTTCAATGTAAGGAATCAAAATTTCACTTTTATCTTTCCCCTTTACCACCCAAACATCATTTGCACCTGGTGTTAATATTTCTGTGATTTCTCCAAGTTCTTCTCCTTCAACTGTCACTACTTTACAGCCAATAATTTCATGGAAGTAGTATTCATTCTCCGCGAGCTCTCCTAAAAAACTTTCTGGAACCTTCAGGAGACCTCCCTTCATAAATTCTACATCATTCACATTATCATAGCCTTCAAATGTAAGTAGATTAAAGTTCTTATGCTCACGATGGCTTTTAATTATCAGTTCTAGGGGATTTGCTTTATCATTTTGAAAAAAATAAATGGTGTTTCCAATCTTATATCGTTCTTCTGGAAAATCAGTACGAGAAATAACGCGAATTTCTCCTCTTATCCCATGGGTGTTCACAACTTTTCCAACATTAAACCATTTTTCCATTACCTTCACCTCTATCGAATATCAACCACTATTCCATCTTTGAGAACAATCGTCTTATTAGCACTTTCCCAAACCTGTCCTACTTGAACATCAACAAGTCCCATTACTTCCTGTTCTTTAATCTCTGTCCCTAGTGGTAGTATATGTAATTGCTTTAATTGAAACTCTATCGTTTTTTGTTTCTCTAATTTATTTGTAACTTCCTTACGAAAAAAAGTTTTTATTTCCGAAATAGAAGGATTATTTTTCAATTGTTTTCTTTCTTCAAATTGAAGCTGCTGTATTTCTTTTTCTAGCTGCTGTATTTCTTGCTTATATCGATCGGAAATCGACTTTTTGGTAGTTTCGGTTAATACTTGTTTTACTGTTACAGACTGAAGAATCTTCATTTACTTCCTCCTAACAGATGACAACTTTAGTCCTTACTACTAACAAAGTAACACAGATTACTCTTTTCGTCTAAAAGCAAAGGGGAAAATTCATGTACCGAATGAAATTACAGCTATTTTTCAGAAAAGCTAGCGTTTGTTTCATTCTTTTAGGGTAATGAAGTATATATTAGCTTAAATTTTGATAATAATAGCTAAATAGCGCGATTATCAGCCTAGATTGCTCCTTTTTCAGCTAAATTTCCATTTTATCAGCCAAAGGCTACTATTTTCCCTAAAAAACAAAGGAAGGAGGGTTCCCCCTCCTTCCTTTTCATTTAATCTCTAATATCAACAATAATTTTCTTTTGTTGTAATGATCCTGCTGCATAAACAATCGTTCGAATTGCTCTAGCAACTCGCCCTTGCTTCCCTATTACCTTTCCAATGTCATTCTCGTTGACAGAAAGCAAGTAAGTGATACGATTATCCTCTTCTGTTACAGTGACAGCAACTTCCTCTGGAAAATCAACAAGGGGCTTAACAATCGTTTCTATAAGCTCTTTCATTGCATCAAATATTATTTACCGTTTTTGATATTGTGGAATTTCTCCATAATACCTTGGTTAGAGAATAGGTTACGTACTGTATCAGATGGTTTTGCACCATTTTGTAACCATTGTAGAGCTTTATCTTCGTTGATTTCCACGATAGCAGGGTTTGCTACTGGATTGTAAGTTCCTACTGTTTCAATGAAACGTCCATCACGTGGTGAACGAGAATCTGCTACTACGATACGATAAAAAGGAGATTTTTTTGCTCCCATTCTTTTTAAACGAATTTTTACTGCCATTTAATATTGCACCTCCGAATAGTTTCACACAAGATAGTATATTATCAGATACTCCAACACTTTGTAAAGTGTTTTTTCTTGTCAGTGTTAAAAATCTTTATTTACGCCCTCTCACAGACAGTCTCCGCGCCATTTCAATAGACAAACAGATCCTTTTTTTTACAAAAAACCGCTGTTAAAAAGGGTTAAATGGTAATTTAAATTTACCTTTTTTCTTGCCTTTTTGACCCATATTGGTCATTTGCTTCATCATTTTTTTCATATCATCAAACTGCTTTAAAAGTCGATTTACTTCTGGAACCGTTCTTCCGCTTCCTTTCGCAATACGCTTTCTTCTGCCAGAATTGATAATTTCAGGATGTTCTTTTTCTTGCTTTGTCATGGACTTAATGATTGCCTCAACATGGGCAATTTGCTTTTCATCCACTTTCATATTGTTTAAGCCTTTGATTTTGTTCGCACCTGGCATCATTTTTAATAATTCGTCAAGTGGTCCCATACTTCTAACTTGGCTTAGGGAATCAAGAAAATCATCAAAGGTAAATGAATCAGACTTCATTTTCTTTTCTAACTCTCTTGCTTTTTCTTCATCTACATTAATTTGTGCTTTTTCGATTAAGCTAAGGACATCGCCCATTCCCAAGATTCTGGAAGCCATTCTCTCAGGATGAAATGCTTCAAGCGCATCCATTTTTTCTCCCAAACCAACAAATTTAATTGGTGTATTTGTTACAGAACGTATCGAAAGTGCTGCTCCCCCGCGTGTATCCCCATCAAGCTTTGTTAAAACAACTCCCGTTAATCCTAACTGCTCGTTAAAACTGCCAGCTACGTTAACAGCATCCTGCCCTGTCATTGCATCGACAACGAGTAATATTTCTTCTGGGTTTGCAAGTTCTTTGATCTGCTTTAATTCATCCATTAGTGCTTCGTCTACATGAAGGCGACCAGCTGTATCAATTAAAACATAATCATGATGATCTTCTTTTGCTTTTTCAATTGCTTGTTTTGCAATTTCAACTGGACTAACTTGATCTCCTAGTGAAAATACCGGAAAATCAAGCTGCTTGCCTAAAGTTTGTAATTGCTTAATTGCAGCAGGACGATAAATATCAGCAGCAACCAATAACGGATTACGATTATGTTTTTTACGCAATAAATTCGCAAGCTTACCAGTAGTTGTTGTTTTACCTGCCCCTTGTAATCCGACCATCATAACAACAGTTGGCGGGCGCTTACTAACACCAATTTTACTTTCTTCTCCACCCATTAATTCAGTAAGTTCTTCTTTTACTACTTTAATAACTTGTTGTCCAGGAGTTAAGCTTTTTAGCACTTCCTGTCCAACTGCACGTTCACTTACTTTTTTAACAAAGTCTTTTACCACTTTAAAGTTAACGTCCGCTTCAAGGAGTGCAAGACGAACTTCACGCATCATTTCTTTAACATCCGCTTCATTTACTTTCCCTTTTCCACGGATTTTTTGCATCGTGTTCTGCAGTCGGTCAGCTAAACCTTCAAATGCCATACGTCAGCCTCCTTAATCTAATTTCTCTAGTTCCTCTACTGCTTCTCGCAACGCAGATATAGATAAGGTATCATGTTCTAGCATTTTTTTCATCTTTTCAAAAAGAACTTGACGTTCCTGAAATTTCTGAAGTAACCCTAACTTATTCTCATATTCTTCTAGCATTGCTTCCGTACGTTTAATGTTGTCATACACCGCTTGACGGCTTACATTGTACTCAGCAGCAATCTCCCCAAGAGAGTAATCATCCAAATAGTAAAGAGACATATAGCTTCGTTGCTTCGGTGTTAACAACGACTGATAGAAATCAAATAAATAATTCATTCTCGTTGTTTTCTCAAGCATCGAATAATACCCCCGTGTTAAGTCAAAAGCCTTTACATCAACTATTTTACACACCAGAAAAAAAGATGTCAAGAAAATATCTTTACAAATCGAAATGCGGAAGCGCCTTGATTATCGTTGTACAAACTGGAAGGTTTCTGACTGAGATAAAGGAAACACGGTGAACGGTAGGGAAGCGATGTTGACTTATCGTAGGGAAGACACCTGGAAGTTTGCTAAACGATAGGCGTTGCAGCTGGACAAATCAAAAAGCGGCGGGGGTCCGTTTAGTGGCGTGTGGGGTGGAGTGGCGTTTCCTGAGATATAGGAAACACAGTGAACGACAGTGAACTGATGTTGAATTATCGTAGGGAAGCGGCGGGAAGCCCATCAGCCCCTAGACCCCCGGAGCTGGACAAACCGAAATGCGGAAGCGCCTCGGTTATCGTTGTACAAACTGGACGGAAATTCTATAAATGAATTAGTTTTTTTGACTCTGTCTTAGATTTTTTCATATAACATAAAATAGATTTTGGTTTTCATTAGATTTCTCTATTACCTTTTCCTCCGCGTCATCCCGTTTTCGGTCACAGAAAGCTCTTCTCTATTACCCTTTTCTCCGCTTCATACCGTTTTCGGTCACAGAGAGCTCTTCTCTATTACCCTTTTCTCCGCTTCACACCGTTTTCGGTCACAGAGAGCTCTTCTCTATTACCCTTTTCTCTGCTTCACACCGTTTTCGGTCACAGAGAGCTCTTCTCTATTACCTTTTTCTCCGCTTCACACCGTTTTTGGTCACAGAGGGTACTTCTCTATTACCTTTTTCTCTTATTTCCCCTTCTTTCGGTCACAGAGAACTCTTCTTTATTACCCTTTCCACCTCAAAAAACTAACTGCAGACAACCAATAAAGTTTGTCTGCAGTCTTATAACAATCTGATTCATCGCTTTTTCTTCCGCTTCATTTCTAATAATTGTTCCAAATGATTTTCGCTGTCTACCTTTTCCGTCTTTATCTTCTCTCGCGGTTTTTCTTGCTTTTGTTTCGGTTCTCTGCTTGAAACATCTTTTTTGAAAGTAACTGGTCTTTCTTTAGGTGCTACACCTTTCTTCTCGATAGAAGGTATTCGACTCTTTTGGTGCTTACCTCTTTTTCTCTTTTCAAAGACAGGGAAAAATTTCACTGGTAATCCAAGTCTTCGAATAGCAATTTCGAAAAATAGAAGCAGGAAGCTAATTAACAGCAAGATTTCGGTAATCTCCTGCTTTTGTTTAACTGGTTCCTTCAACGGACGAAACGCTTGTGATTCTTTCTCCAGCTGAGATCCGTTAGTTATCGCCAGAAGCTCAGCAAGCTTTTCTTTATTTGCTCCGGTAATTAAATATTCGTCTGAATAGGGAACGGTAAATCCTGATTGGTAAACAGTAACGTTTCCGTCCTCATCTGTTTGTTTGACATGAATAAAATAAAGACCAGGATCATTGCCAACATCCACTTCATATTTTCCAGGAGCGAGCATTTTAGTATTTCCTTCCACCGTTTCTCCTCTTTCGGAGATAATGGTTGTTTCAATCGGAAGCATTGATAAGTGATCCGCTGTTATCGATAGATAGGTTCTGTCCTTCGCTTTTTCAACAGATAAAGAATATGCCTCCGAATCGTACTGTGGCAAGGTTTTTGCGACCATTTTTGTCATAAAACTACTCCATTGGTTCCAACGCGCCCAATCTCCTGCCCACATGCCATTTACGTCAGAAGTGAAAGCTATTGCCTTTCCTAGACCGTATTGCCATTCCGCAAGAATAGGATCTTTTTTTGTACTCTCAATTGGAACGATGCTTTCTGATTTTGGCGTTGTGGCGATATAGGCATTCATTTCTGGTACCCCTTTACTAAACAAGGAATCCCACCCATAACCAGACTTTATTTGGGGATAAAACGGATTATCCTCAATATAAGTTTTTGTCGCCATAACGGTTTCTCTTGATAGAATCGAAGGAATTACCGAAGAATCCTGTACATCATAAAAACGTCCAGCTCCCATTTCCGCTAATTTTTCTAATAAATTCCGATCTGCATCCGCCCCCAAAGCCACCGTCGAAATTGTAACATTTTTCTTACTGCCATTATTAATTAACTCCTCATAATTATTATTCGTTGCGGATTGTCCATCTGTTAGCAAAATAATATGTTTTCTTTTTACATCTAAATCACTGATTTGCTCATAGGCTTCCAGTAATGATCCATAAATTTCGGTTCCGCCGCCAACTGGGACAGAACGAATCTTATCTACAACTTCCTCTTTATTTTTCAAAGGTTTAGGTTCTACGATCACCCATGGCTTATCATCAAAAGCTATAAATCCTAATGTATCTGTCTCTTGAAGCAATTCAACAGTCCGTGCTGCTGCTTCTTTTGCTAACGAAAATTTCGATCCGTCCATACTTCCAGAGCGGTCTAACACAATCATTAATGCTAGTGAGGGCATTTCCTTTTTCCCTTTTATATCCATATCAACAGGCAATAGTTTTTCGATAGGGGTTTGGAAATATCCTCCTAATCCAAAGCTATTTTCTCCACCTGTCATGAGAAAACCGACGCCAAAATCTTTCACGCTTTTTTCAATAAGACTCATTTGCTTTTCCGTAATATCTGTTGCTGCAATATTATTAAAAATAATCGACTGATAATTCAAATAGCCAGAAAGCACAGTAGGAAGCTGAATAGAGGAACGAACCTCTACTTTATATCCAGCAGCTTCTAATGCTTGAACAAATGATTCATTGGGGCTATTTTGCACTACTAAAATTTTCGGAATGGTTTTAACCATATTGACAACCTGAAGCTTATTATTTTCAGCATAGGCATCATTCATTAGATCAACTTCTGCTTTATATGTTACCAATCCAGTCTGTTTTACAGGAAACTGAATAGGGATTACATTTGTACCTTCTTTCACTTTGATAGACTTTGAAACAATTTTATGATTATTTTCATAAAAATGAAGTAAGCCCGTTTTCGCCTTATTACTTTCAATGGTTACAGAAACATTTGCTTGTTCCCCTTCAAATAAAGTAGACGGCACTTCTACATCTGTAACAGCAGTATCTTCATATAAAGAGGGTTCAAGCAGCACAGTGTCTAATTCAATGGAGCGGTTTTTTAATAATTTTGCCGCTTCGGTAAGATTCCCCATCGTCTCGTTCCCGTCGGTAAACAGTATAATCCTACCGCCGCTATTATTGGAAAAAACACTGCTAGCAAGGTTAAGCGCCCCTTCAATATTTGTGTGGTCTTTACCTAACTCCTCATTCCATTTAGAAAAACGAAGTTCCTCTTTGCCCATCATTTGCTCTATAGTTGTTTTTTCTCCGAAGGAAAGTACACTATAGAGATCTTTTTCCTTTTTATATCGCAAGCTTTTTTCCAGCCATTCAAGCTGCTGCTCTCCTGCATCTTGTACACTTGCACTGCGATCCATTAGAAAAACAACTTGGTTTTCTTTTTGCGGCAGAACTATTTGTGGAATGGCAAGCGCAAGGATTAATAAAGCAAAAATCAAGCTTCTTAAAAAGAGAATAACTTGTCTTTCTTTTCTATTTGACATCGTCCTTGACTGTTTCCAATATCGATAAAGAAGAAAGATAATAGGTAGAAAGATTAATAGAATGAATGGGTATTTAAACTCTATCTGCACGTCGGTACACCTCCCATTCCATACATAAAATGATCAGCGCAAGCAAGCATAAAATATACCATAACCAATCATTCTGCGTTTTTGTCATTTCATTGCCTATTAGTTTATCTTCATTTAGAACAAACGACTTTTGCGTAGCAGTCGTCTTCTCTCGATCATCGAGATTTACGGAAAAATATAGAATTTCAGAGCCATTTGTCAATTGATAAACACCAGGCAGCTTAGGTGCTTGAAAACCATCATCCAACGAGAAGGTTCTCACTAATTGGTCGTTTTCATTATAAATATCCCACTCTGTTTCTTTGCTTGTTAAATGAATGGTCCGCGATTCTAATGGCTGAAAATCACCAACATAATTGGATTGAGAAGAAAGCCATTGATACATATTATATAAAAAGATCGGAAAACTTGGATGTAATGGCCAATCACTATCTTTTAAGTCAAATTGAATAGCTATAGCGGGCTGATTATTCCATTCGCCTTTTTGAATTAACGGCAGTTCTCCACTTTTAACAATAGGTTTCATCGTTTTCATTGTCTGCTTCATTGCACTTGCGATAAAAACATCCTTCATATCGACATGTAAAAGTAGTTCATCCTCACTTGGTTCTATCACTGTTTGCACTTCTTCTTTTTTTCCTCCTGTAAAGAAGAAAACAAATGGACCTTCGATGTGTTCGGGTAACGCAGACCCAGATAATAGGAAAATACTATCCTTTTTGGTGAGAAAATCTTCTTTATTCTCCATTTGGATAACTTGAAGCCCAATCGCCTCAAATCCTTTTACCAAAAAAGGATTCATTTCATTATCAGTATAAATAGTTGTTGCCTGTTTATTTAATACAGCGGTTTGCATATTATCAACTGCAAAATCATCTGAAGCATTAAGTTTAGCATCGTAATAAGATTTCTCAGGAAGCTCGTTTATCGCAATTACTTTTCTTTCCTTTGGCTTTAATTCAATATCTTGTTGATAAAGTACTGTTTTTTCACTTTCAACTTGAAAAGGTATGGTTTTATGGGAATCAGTTTGATTTTCCACCAGTGCAACACCCGCTACTTTATCGGCATTTTTTGATACACCAAAAGATAAAATCGAAATATTTTCTGCTTTTTCCTGCTCTTGATTATGTACTTTTACATAAAAAGAATCGATATTTTTTATCCTTTCCTTCTCCAGCCCATCCGAAAAAATATGAATGGCCGTTTTACCCTCTTTCGCTAGACTTGCCGTCAGCTCTGTTGCACTTTGCCAGTCTTCATGTGTATAGGAAAGTTCTAACCCTTTAATTGCAGCACTTATTTTATCGCGCTCTGACTCATTATGCAGAAGAATTTGAGGACGATCATTTACCTCTAAAATCGTAACAGCTTGATTTTTCTGAAGACTTTTCATCATTTCGAGTGCTTCTTTTTTGCTATCTTCTAAACGGTTAGAGCTACTACCATTCGCGGCCATCGAAGCCGAGGTATCAAATAAGAATATGATTTGCTCCCCTTTCATCGTTTCTTTAGCAAAATATGGTCCTACTAATGCAAACATCAAGAGTAGCAAGCATAGAAGCTGCAGCCAGAATAGAACATTATTTTGCCATTTATGAAACCAGGAGGATGCCCTCATTTCCTTAAGAACTTCCTCCCAAAGTAAATTGGAGGGGATAGTTTGTTTTGTATATTTTTTGCGAAAAAAATATATTAGGATGAATAATCCAATAAAAATTAGCAGCAAAAAATAATAGGGTTGTGCTAAATGCATTTTGTCTCTCCTTTTGGCTCGTAATGAAAAAGAATTATTGAACCAATCCAGCAAACGCCAGTTCTCGTAAAATAATCGTTTGGATATCTAGTTTATCGCTGATTTGGCAATAACGGATACCATTTGTGGCACAAAGAACTTCTAGTTCTTGATTATGCTGATCGAGTCTTTTTCTATAAAGTGTTTTAATCGAGCTATTTAGACTTACATCCACGGTTTTTCCATTTTCACTATCGACTAATTGTATGTCACCAGATAGATTCGGATGAATCTCGCTCTCACTTAGTAATTGAATCAGCCATATTTGCTGATTGCGATATTTTAACCGTTTAAAACTTTCCTCAAATAATGACAAAGCTTCTAAACCGTCTGTTATCAAAATAATCATTTGTGTCGGCGCTTTTATAGAATTGCTTAATGATTGTGTGAAGCTTTCATTAATCGTCTGCTCCTTCACATCAACAATCTCATAAAAGGTTCGTTTATTATGAACCGAACCTTTGCGATGAAAGGAATGCTTTGTAGAAACAACAGAAAAACTCAGTCTATCCTCATGTGATAATGTGATATAAGCTAAGCTTGCCGCTAATTCTCTTGCTAGCTCCCACTTGGAAGGTATTTGTTTCATTGAGGCTGTCCCATCAAGGAAGATACTAACTGATATCTCCTTTTCATCTTGAAATCTTTTAATATATGGCTTATTTGTTCGGCCATATACATTCCAATCGATTTGGCGAATATCATCACCAGGATGATAGATTTTATAATCAGCAAAATCCAAGGAGGTTCCGTGAATATGAGATTTTCTTCGACCATTCTGCATTCCTGCACCCTTCGTCGAAACTTGCAGTCTTTTTCGATTCATTCTTGCTAATAAGGAATGATAGTTCTTCATCGTCCCTTCCCTGCTTCAATGCGTAATGTTTTTTCCAAAATATCTTCCATAATTTGATCAGTCGTAACGCCCGCAATTTCCCCTTCAAAATTAAGCAAAATTCGATGTCTAAACACTGGTAGTGCCGCATAACGCAAATCTGCCATGGAGACATGCAGTCTTCCAGAAGCTAATGCTCTTGCTTTTGCCATGGTTACTAAGGACTGCAGTCCCCTCGGACCACTTCCTGCCTGAATATACTTATTTCCTAATTCTGTCGCATCCTCCGAACCAGGATGAGTGGCAGAAACAATATTAACAGCAACGTCTAAAATATCATCCGCAACGAGAATTTGTTTGACAAGACTTTGTAAATGAAGAATATCCTCTACAGAGGCAACACGCGTTAATACAGTTGACTCCGTTCCAGTAGTCTTTTTAATAATGGCTTTTAGTTCTTCTTTTGACGGATAAGTAACATGCAATTTACATAGAAACCGATCTAACTGAGCTTCCGGCAATGGATAAGTTCCCTCCATATCAAGGGGATTTTGTGTTGCCAAAACAAAAAATGGCGCTGCTAATTTTTTCGTTTCCCCCATAATGGTGACTGTTTTCTCCCCCATCGCTTCCAATAAAGCACTTTGCGTTTTCGGTGTTGCACGGTTAATTTCATCTGCAAGAACAATATGCTTAAATAAAGGTCCTTCATGAAAATGAAATTGTTGTTTTCCTTTATTATCAGGCTGCAGCACCATCGTACCAGTAATATCTGCCGGCATTAAATCTGGCGTAAACTGAATTCGCGCGAAGGATAAGTCCAAGACTTCCGAAATAGTTCGAATCATCATCGTCTTTCCAAGACCTGGAAGTCCTTCTAAAAGTACATGTCCACCTGCCAGCATACACCAAAGTACCTCATCAGTAATTTTTTCCTGTCCGACAATGAATTTGCCAATCTCCTCTTTCACCTTTTTAAGCAAAGCCTCTGCTTGGATAAAATCCTGTTCCACTAGTTCTTTTTCCATCTTTTCCCCTACTTTTCATTTGGTTTGATATCAGTAAAATAGTTCTTTACAATATTTTCTAAGTCATTTGGCAATTTATATCTTGAAGTACTTTCCCTGTAAGAAGCTTCATATTCTGAAAATACCTGTTCATACGGACGAATATTCCCTTTTAAAACTGGACCCTCCCCTTCTGTCATCTGACCTTGCTTGCCATTGCCTAATTTACCTGAATCCACTTCGACATTATCTTTTCCAACCACTTTTTCCGGTACTGTTAATAACTCTCTGCTACCGCTTCCGAATCCAGCTCCTGAGCCATTCCCATTCCCTGATCCACCAGCACCATTGCCTGAACCTGAACCCGAACCTGAACTGGAATCAGAGCCATTTCCAGAGCCTGATCCTGATCCATTACTATTGCCTGAACCGTTGCCTGAGCTGGAAGAATCATTATTTCCATTTGTTGAATTGCCCTTATCATTCTTCCCTTGCTGACCACTGGTAGTTGTCTCTCCTGAGGAAGTTGTATCATTATTACTGGAGCCTTTGGCAACCGTACGAGACTTAGGGATCGTTATTCCATTTGCTAGACTTTCATCCTCCAGCTTCTTCCCAACCTGAGCAAGTTCTGTTTGCACAGTTTCTAATTGTTGCAGCAATTCCTCATTACTCAGCAATTCATCCATTTGCTTTAATAGCTGTTGAAACTGCTCTTCTGATAATTGCTTATTTGCACCTGTCAATTGATTGAGAGCATCTTTTTGTTGATCTGTTAATCGTTTATATTGTTCGTTTGCTTTTTGTAATTCCTTCTGTACTGCTTCCTTATCTTTCTCTGAGATAGCCTTAGAGAGAGACTTCAAACCAGTCTCATTCAGCATCGATTCTATCTGTTGGCGTTCCTTGCTTTTCTCTTGGATTTTTCTCTTTTGCAGCTGAAGCTCTTTCGCTTGTTTTTCCAATTCTGCAAAGGTTTTTTCTACCGTGTCCTTCTTTTCTAATTGCTTTTGGATTTGTTTTAGCTCTTTTCTCACCTGTTTATCTGTTTCTTTTTTTATCGCTTTTTCTAATTCCTTTTCCGCTTTAGCGATCGTTTTTATCTCATTCTCTTTTTTCTTGGCAGCTTCCATATTAGCTGATGGAAAAAACTGTAACAGTAGACAAATGATGAAACATACCATTCCTGAAAGAATAAATTTCGGATAAATATATCTTTTCTTTCGGCTTAATACAGCTAATTGTTTCTCTGTCATTTGCGCTATCGCTTGTTTTACAACTACTTGTTCGACCGCACCTTCACTATGTAGATAGGAAAAGGCCGTCGTTGCATAATCATCGGCAACAAATTGATTATATAGTTTTACCGCTTGTTTTTCTGTTGGCCATTTTCTCCATAAGCGAATGAGAAAGATGGAAACACCAACACAAAACACCGCGAAGAGATAGTACAACAAAAAAGGCAGAATAAAAAGATACGCCATTATGGAAAGGAGGAGAAATCCTCCTCCTAAAAGTGCTAGTAATAGGCATAGCTCTTTTGCAAGCAACTCTCTAGCAATAGATTTTCTTACTGGTTTGAGCAATTCCTTATACTGCTGAAGATTTTCCATAAACTTATCAACTTCCCTTTTTCATATTAGCACGTAAATTACGAACACTAATTGTTAATGACAATGCAATCACAATACAATAAGTAATAAGATGGGCAGCCCAAATCGGAAACTTAATGCCTGTCAATTCTTTAATTTGTTCAGAAACAGTTGGTTCAAATATATCTGCTAGCACAATACCAGGATTAAACATGGCACTAAAGTATACAGAAGGTACTTTTGCAGGAGTCGAAGCAGCATGAATATTCGCTATTTGAAAAAGAATAAGAGAAATAACTGCCGTTCCAGCCACAATAAATAACGCAACACTATAGGTTGTCACCATACTAACAATTGTTTTGCGTATGAGGGTTGAAAATAAAACCCCGAAACTGCCAATGACAAGCATTGTAAATAAACTGAAGAAAAATACTTGTGTTAACTGCGTTGGCGAAATCCCCCCATATAAAAACACAAAACTGTATATCGGAAGACTTGCTAAAATTAATAGTACTAAGTACGAAATGGACGAAAGCAATTTGCCGAGAATAATCGTAAAGCTGCTTTGAGTGGTTGTTAAAAGAATACTTAAGGTTTGTCTTTCCCTTTCACTACTAATCACCCCACCTGTCAGTCCTGGTGTAATAAATAAAACTAATCCTAATTGAACAAACGCCAAAAACATAAACATCAAGCGGCTCTCCTGCGGCTTAAAAAATCCATTTGGGCTCGAGGTTCTGAGTACATACATTAAAGCAACCATCAGCAAGGTAAGCGCAAGTAGATAAAACAGAATTCCGACAAATGTTTTTCCTGAACGAAAACGTAGCTTTAACTCTTTATTTAATACTGGATTCATGAAATAAGCTTTCAAGAGAATTCAACCTCCTTTGTAATCTCCATAAAGACATCCTCTAAATTGCTCTCCATTTCTGAAAAACTAATAATCGGAATTTCTTTTTGAATCGCTGTTTTTAATAATTCTTGCTGCGCTTTATCTCCACCTTTAAAGAGGAACTGAATTACTTTGCCATCTTCCAGCACTTCTATCTTTGAAATTCGTGGACTTTCCTCCAAAAATTCAATCGTTTTTTGTATATCAAATGTTTTTACACTAATGATTTTTTCACTCTGTAATTGCTGTTGAATAGCTGAAACCGTTCCTTGTGCCACTAATTTTCCTTGATCCAGAATTCCAATGACATCACACATTTCTGCTAGTTCTGGCAAGATATGTGAAGAGATAAGAATAGTCTTTCCCATATTCTTTAATTCTTTTAAAATCTCCCGCATTTCAATGCGTGCCCGTGGATCCAATCCAGATGCTGGCTCGTCTAGAATAAGAACTGCTGGATCATGGATTAAGCTTCTCGCAAGACAAAGTCTTTGTTTCATTCCTCGCGATAAAAGATCAACATATTCTTTTCGCTTATGAGAAAGATTTACTAGCTCTAACAGCTGCGGAATTAACTTTTCTCTTTGCGCAGCTGAAATTCCATAGCTAGCACCATAAAAATCTAAGTATTCTTCTGCTTTTAACTGATCATAAACACCAAAGAAATCAGGCATATATCCTAACTGTTTTCTAACCTCTTTCGGCTGTTTAATAATATCAGCCCCATTTATCGTTGCTGTTCCAGAAGTAGGTGCTAATAAAGTAGCAAGAATAGAGAAGGTCGTAGATTTACCAGCTCCGTTCTGGCCGACAAACCCAAACACACATCCTGCTTCAATCTGTAAATCTAATGGTTCAAGTGCTGTAAACTTTCCATACTTCTTGGAAAGACCTTTAATTTCTATCATTCTTTTATCTCTCCTTTCACCTTAACAGATGGCAATTGCATGTATGGGTCACCATTTGTTGCTTTATTCACCTTCAGCGTAATTTTCCTATTTCCATCCAAATAGTCGGCAATCTTTTGTTTCTCCAATTTGAAAAGATTTTTTACTTCTTCATAATTTCCTGTGCGTTTATTATAAATACTGTATTTCACACCTGGAGTTCCGCTTGCTTGTATCGTAATAGATTCAAAAGCAATCGAGCTATCTTCATAAGATTTCGGAATTCCAAGTGTATAGAGATACTCCCCATCTTCTAACGTAAAATCATTTTCTTGGAAATTCTGATTATAGACAGTTCCTTTAATTACTGCTAGTTTCTGGTACATATCTCCTTCATTCAAGGTAAAAGGCCCAGGAAAATTATTGGCTATTGTAAGAGGCTCCATTATTAAATTAGTGCTGTTCTTTGTTACCTTTCCACTTGTTAAACCAACCTTAATGATATCCTCATTTGTAATTCCAATTAATAATGGATCTCCAGTTGTCACAGTCTTAAAATACTCCGTATTCAACACCAATCCTGAAGCAACTAATTCTCTATATTCATTTAAATCATTTCCATTGTAATCATAAACATAGGAACCTTGATTCGAATCAGATGGTTTAGAAAAATACTTATGCTTACGAGAAACCTTAATTTTTTTTGTTTCTCCAGCAGCAAGCGAACCTAATTCGATTTTTTCCGTTCCCGACCATATAAATAGGTTGGAGAAATCATATGGAAAATGATTGGTTATGGAACCAGTAATCTCTTTTTCTGTTGTTTCAAACTTATGACTGAATCCACCTTCTACCGGGATACTGGACTTGCCGTACATAGTACGACTGGACCAATACTCTACATCCGGAAAAATCATTTCATTCTTTTTTATTTTTTCCTTGGTAACGGCCTTCATCTGTAATTCTCCATATCCTGCAAAAGGAATAGGAGTATACAAATTTTTATCATACATTAACGTAAAATCACCAGATTTATTCGATAAAAGAGTTGTAGCTTGATATCCAGATAAATAGTTATTGCTATATTGATAGACACCCATTTCATTAAATTGCGGATTTCTTATTTTATCCTTTGCACCCGTTAGGAACACTGCAATCGATAAAAGAATCGATACGCTCGGAATAATCCACCAAGCATGCTCTCGTTTGTCGATTCTTTTTAACACAACGTATAAAATCGGCACAATAACGAGCAAATAACCTGCCAAAATAATTAATAAGATACTTGTGGATATAGTAGAGCTCTCGAAATATTCATTTGCCTGCACAAAACTATTATAAAGATCACCAATCGGGTTACTGTTATATTGAGAATTATTGGCATGCTGCGAACTTTCAGCTAATAGTATTTTTTCTACCCAACTATTAAATCCGGACCAGCCAAGAAAACTGGGATCACTAAGTGAAAAGGAAGCTTGTATAATTTTTCCTTCACCGAGCTCCTTTTTCGCCATAATCGGCTGGTCATTATGTAAAACAATTGCTTCTGCGCCTTCTATTAAGGTAGATTGATAACCATCTATTTTCGCTTGCTGTTTATTTTTTGTGTCTAGAACCGCCAAGGAAAAAGCTTCTTTTTTGCCAAGTGCTAGCGGCATCGATGTTTCTAGATGGCCGTATGCTTGCTTTCCATTTGGTTGTGCACCAGTAATCAAAATACCTCCATTTTCAATCCATTTTTTTATTGCTTGCTGCTGCTCATCCGTTAACTCACTCAGTGAAAATTGATCAACCAGCAGATAGCTTATTGTTTCAAGCGCTAATGCCTGATCAGGTATTTCTTCTTTGATCATTTCCGTTGTATAAATGGAATTACTAGGCAGCTTTCTTAAATCTTTAAATTTATCATATTGATCAGTAAGTATACCTAAAGCCTGTTCAGGGATAAGATTTACCCTCACTTCTTTTACTCCAGTAAAAGTTACTTCATCGCCATTCTGCCAACTTCCGCGATATAATTTCATCTTTTTGTTAGCATAGTCTGTATCAGAAGAAATCCCAGGGATTGTGGCCATATAGGTCTTCTTACTATTTGCCGGTATATCGACAGATACTAATGTTTGTCCTCCCGCTTCATAGCTTGGAGAATAGGGAATTAATAAATCTCCTTTAAAGTCTTCTCCACTATTTTCCAGTATAATTTTTAATTGAAATCCTTTTCCATCCATTACCTTACCAGCAAATCCAGCCTCTGTTGTGATTTTTATGGTGTCAGTAGAAGCGGCATTTGCTTCTTTGACAATAAAAGTAGTGGCCAATAACAAGATAAAACATATAATTATCACTTTTTTTACTTTTCGCAAACTTTGTTTCCCCCATTTTCTATTTTTTGGTTCTAATTAATTAACGATTGGCAGTGGTTTCCTCCCTACAGTAAATACCAAAAATATCATAATGTAATTTTACACTATTTAGAGCATTTTATACATATGTTTTTTGGATATTACTTAATACTTGCCTCTCCTTCATTAGACGAAGAGACTGTTAGAAATGTTTTATGTATTGGAAGCTATTTTTTTGGAAGCATAAAAAAACTTCTGTTAACCTTTTAACAGAAGTTTGAGTTTAATATTGTTTTATAATTATCAGTGTTAGTATTTTTGTAAAATATTCATTTCGCTTTCATTCAATCTTTAAAGGCAATTCAACTAACTTTGAACACATGCTAGTTTAAATGAAAAAGGATAAGGATACTGGATGGAATCGCTATTAAAATTGCACCAATTATTTTCATGCGCAGGCCTGATAAGCTGCTTAAAAATAGGTTTTCTTCTTCTATCGTGAGCAAATTTTCTCCTTCTGCTTCTTTGAATTTTTTTGCTGGCAAGGAATCACCTAGTCGAGCATAAGCATGATGCTGAACAAGATGGCCTTTTACTGTTAAGACAACGCCTCCAATAAGAATAAGCAAAACAACGCTTTGAATAATCAAACGTTTTCCCTCCGAAAAAAAAGATATTACTTTTATTATTCTTCTTATCCTTATTTTTATTACGTCTTTGCAATAATTTAACATTCATTTACAAAAAAAAGATGTCGTAAAGCTTCCTTAACGACATCTTTCCAAGCTACTCACTGTTACTCTTCACTTTGCTCTACTAAGTTTGAAAATAACCCATAGACATATTTTTCTGGATCGAAGCTTTGGAGATCGTCCATTTTCTCACCTAAACCAACAAATTTAACTGGAATATGTAGTTCGTTTCGGATTGCTAATACAATTCCACCCTTTGCAGTTCCGTCTAATTTTGTTAGCACAATGCCACTTACATTTGTTGTTTCTTTAAATGTTTTAGCTTGCACTAATGCATTTTGTCCAGTAGTTGCATCTAGCACGAGTAAAACTTCGTGCGGAGCACCTGGGACCTCTCGTTCAATTACTCGCTTTACTTTTTCTAATTCCTTCATTAAATTGACTTTATTCTGCAATCTTCCAGCTGTATCACAAAGAAGAATATCTGCTTGACGAGACTTAGCAGCCTGTACAGCATCAAACATAACTGCTGCTGGATCAGAGCCTTCTGTATGTTTAATGACATCCACACCGACGCGCTCTCCCCATACCTCCAGCTGTTCGATTGCTCCAGCACGGAAGGTATCGCCTGCAGCAAGCAAAACTTTTTTTCCTTCTTCTTTATACTTATGAGCAAGCTTACCGATGGTCGTTGTTTTCCCTACTCCATTTACGCCAACAAACAAGATCACAGTTAATCCTTCTGCTTGCATATTAATCGTAGAGGATTGATCTTCCCCGTTCTGATAAATAGCAACTAGCTTTTCGGAAATTACATCTTGTACTTCTTTTGGATCTTGGATGTTTTTTCTTTTTACTTCTTTTTTTAGCTCATCAATTAGTTCCATAACTGTTTCGAAACCAACATCTGCTCCAATTAAAATTTCTTCCAGCTCTTCAAAAAAATCTTCATCTACTTTTCGATAACGTGACACAAGTTCATTCACTTTTTCGGAAAAGTTATTTCTCGTTTTCGATAAACCTTCTTTAAACTTCTCCGTTACAGTTGTAGTCTGCTGAGACATTTTTTCTTTTAACTTTTTAAAAAAGCTCATTATTATCCCCTCTTTCGTTACAAAATATGGTTATGTACA
Source organism: Niallia sp. M35 (assembly GCF_050971705.1). NCBI lineage: Bacteria > Bacillati > Bacillota > Bacilli > Caryophanales > Bacillaceae > Niallia > Niallia sp. M35. The sequence continues at coordinate 151,061 of NZ_JBPCEP010000001.1, read as the reverse complement.
TGTAAAAACTATTTATAAGTAAACATTAAAAGTTTCCAAGGCCTTAACTTTACAGAGTAATAGGCCTCGGAGTTGAAATAAGAAATAGTGTTTTTTAAAACGTATTAGGCTTCTAACTAACTATAAAAGAATTATCCATTTGCAACTAATTCCTTTGTTTCGCTCAATCGAACGGAAACTAGCTTTGAAACACCTGACTCTTGCATAGTTACCCCATAAAGAACATCTGCTTCTTCCATTGTCCCTTTGCGATGAGTAATGACAATAAATTGTGTTTCATGGCTGTAGCGTTTTAAATAGGAACTAAATCGGAATACATTTGCTTCATCCAATGCCGCTTCCACCTCATCCAAAATACAGAAAGGAACTGGTCTTACTTTTAGAATAGAGAATAATAAAGCAATGGCTGTTAGTGCTCTTTCTCCACCAGATAAAAGACTTAGATTTTGAAGTTTTTTCCCTGGCGGCTGGGCTACGATCTCTACTCCTGTATTTAAAAGATCTTCTGGATTTGTTAAGACTAAATCGGCACTGCCTCCGCCAAATAAGCTTTGGAATACCGTTTCAAAATGAGCTTTAATCCCTTCGAAAGTCTGCTCAAATCGATTTTTCATTTCTTCATCCATTTCATCGATTACTTGATAAAGAGTATCCTTTGCTTCTTCTAAATCTGTTTTTTGTTCGAGAAGGAATTCGTATCTTTCCGAGATTCGCTCGTATTCCTCTATGGCCCCAAGATTTACAGTTCCTAGTTCTTCCATAGCTAATTTAATGAGCTTTACCTTTTTTCGAGCTTCTTCGACTTCTAATGTTAAAGGATAATCAAGCTTAGCCCCTTCATACGTTAATAAGTATTCCTCGCGTAGATTCGTTAATCGTGTATCTAATTCCACGTCTACACGGTTTAATTTAACTTCTTCATCCTTTAGTGCCTGAACAATCCCTCTATGAAGCCTGCGCTGCTCCTTTGTTTCCAGCTCCAGCTCTTCTAAGCCCATTTGTTTTTGCAATCTTTCCTCTCTGCGTAAAGAAATAAGCTGGATCGTTTCTTGCTTTTCTTGCAGTTTTTGTTCTGCTGCTTCTTCTAATGTCGCTTCCCCTGAATGAGAATTACTCATTTCAGAAGAAAGCAAGCGTAAGTCCTCTTTGACAAGCTCCCACTTTTCTTCAGTTGATTCATGTTCTTGAATGATAGCTGCTAACTTATCCTTTTCATGGCGGAGCTGTTCCTTTTTAGCTGCCGATTGAATTCGTAAATCACTAATTGTATTTACGACTGACTCTTTTGAAACTGTTTGTTTATTTTTTTGCTCGGTAACTAAAGCAATCTCTTTATCCAATTCAGATAACTTTTTACTTTGCTGTTCCAGTTTTTCTTGCAAAACAGTTCTTCTTTGCTGCAGAAGCTCTTGCTCTTGATGTGAATCGGCCTTATTGCGGTCATATAGAGACAATTTATCATTCATTGCTCTTTCTTCGAATTCCACCTCTTTTAAGTCATCTTTCCATGTTTGAATTTGGAAACGAAGATCTTCCACCTTTAAGCGCGCTTCTTCTATCGATGATTCTTCTGCTTGCAATGCTGCTTTTCCTTTTTTCAGCTGTTCCTCAAGCTTTAAAGATGTTTTATCCATTTCAAAAATCTTTTTCTTAAGCTCTTCTAATTCGCCTTTTCTAGTGATGATCGAAGCTTGTTTCTGCTTCATCGCTCCACCAGTCATCGACCCACCAGGATTAACTATCTCCCCTTCTAACGTTACAAAGCGGGAACGATATTGAAGAATTTTTGCCATCTCATTGGCGCCCTTTAAGTCCTTCGTAATCACAACATTTCCTAATAAACTGCGGATAATTTCCCGATATTGACTGTCATAATTAATCAAATCTGCCGCAACCCCAATAAAGGATGGATGCCCTTGAATTAATCGGAGTTGGGAATCAGCAAGCGTTTTTCCCTTAATCACATTCATTGGTAAAAACGTAGCTCGTCCAAACCCATTCTTTTTTAAAAAAGCGATTGCTTCACGACCATTTTGTTCTGTTTCCACCACAATATGCTGCATCGATCCACCTAATGCAATCTCTAAGCTCACACTATATTCCTTTGGCACTTGCATTAATTCCGCAACTGCACCTCTGATCCCTTGTAAGGATTTCCCTCTAGCTTTAAGTACTTCCTTTACTCCGTGGAAAAATCCAGAATAGTCATCTTCTAATTCCTCAAGCATTTCTTTACGTGATTTCGCCTGCTGTGCATATTGGTATGATTGATATAGTGCCTTCTCGACTTGTTGAACCTTTGCTTCTATTCCTTGAAAATGACTTTGCTTTTCCTGCCATTGTTTAGACCATTTCTCCAGTTCATCAGAAAGTTCCTTTAATTTCTCCATAAACTTAGTCTTTTTTTCTTGAATATGCATACGTTCATTTGTAAAATTAGCATTTTCTTCATCAAGCTGCGACGTTCTTTTTTCATGATTTTCTAGTTGCTGAATAACCGAATTCAATTCATTTTTTGCCGCTGCTTGATTACTCACTATCTCAATATAGTCGCTTTTTAGCATCTCAATTTTTTCTTCTAGGTTTTCATTAAAAAGAGCAAGATTTTTTTCATTAGCTTTTAAAGTTTCTTCAATCGCTTTCGACTCTGCTTGCAATTCATGAACAAGCTTTTGTTGCTCTTCTTTTTGCAACACAAGGGTTTCTACTCTTTCTTGTAGCTCCACTTTGCTCTTTTCAAGCTGATCTCGATTTTGTGTTGCATTCTTTTTTCGCTCTTTTAATACTTCTTTTCGACCTTCTAATTTTTCTAATTCTTCACTCACTAAAAGAAGTACTTGTTGAAGATCATCAATCGATTCATCTAAAGCGGCTACTTCATTTTTCACTTCCTCCATCTTCGCTTCCTTATTTTGCAGCATGGAGGATAGTTTTAGTTCTTCTTGTTTATATGTTTCTAATTGCTTTGAAATAGCTTCAAATCGCTCATGCGCTTCTTCGATATCATGAACCATTAAGGCTACTTCAATCGATTCAAGATTTTCACGATGATGTAGATATTCTTTAGCCATTGAGCTTTGAATCTTTAGTGGCTCAACCTGACTTTCTAATTCATGTAATATGTCATTTACACGATTCAGATTATCTTGTGTTTCTACAAGCTTGCCTTCTGCTTTTTTCTTACGAGTTTTATATTTCAATACACCTGCTGCTTCTTCAAAGATAGACCGGCGATCTTCTGCCTTACTATTTAAAATTTCTTCGACTTTTCCCTGACTGATAATCGAAAATGCCTCGCGCCCAAGCCCCGAGTCCATAAATAAATCAATAATATCTTTTAGACGACAAGATTGTTTATTAATTAAAAATTCACTATCTCCTGATCGATATACACGCCTCGTCACACTTACTTCATGGAAATCCAATGGCAGGAAATGATCTTCATTTTCTAAAGTTAACGTTACTTCTGCAAAGTTAACCGCTTTTCTTGAGTCACTACCTGAAAAGATAACATCCTCCATCTTACTTCCACGCAAGGACTTTGCAGATTGTTCTCCAAGTACCCAACGAATTGCATCCGTAATATTACTCTTCCCACTTCCGTTTGGTCCTACTACTGCTGTCACACCTGGCACAAAATCGACAGAAATCCGATCTGCAAATGACTTAAAACCGATAACATCTAACCGTTTTAAGAACATGACCTCACCCCGATTCTTCCTTGTTTTCCTCTAGTTGTTTTTCTTCGTTTGTTTTCTTGAGCATTTAGTTTTCACTTTCCGCCTTTAGCATTAATAATGATTTTTGGGCAGCTTGCTGCTCTGCTTCTTTCTTGGAACGCCCCATACCTGTTCCAAGTTCTCGATTATTTAAAAAGACTTGTGAAATAAACTCTCTATTGTGTGCGGGTCCTTTTTCAAGTAATATTTTATACTCGATTGTTCCAACAGCATCTCTTTGTACATATTCTTGTAGTTGACTTTTAAAATCCATCACATGAGAAAAAGCACCGTTATTAATTTTCGGGAATATAACTTCCTCTAAAAATGCTACCACTGAGTCTAATCCTTGGTCTAAATATAAAGCACCAATAAACGCTTCAAATACATCAGCAAGCAGCGCTGGTCTAGTTCTTCCCCCAGTCATTTCCTCTCCTTTACCTAAGAGCACATACTTACCAAAGGAAAGTTCATTAGCAAAGGAAACAAGCGATGGTTCACAAACGATTGCAGCTCGCAATTTAGTCAGCTCACCTTCGCTCATCATCGGGAATTTATTGAAAAGAAATTTAGAAACCGTTAATTCCAGAACAGCATCCCCAAGAAATTCTAATCTTTCGTTATCTTCATGTGGTTTTCTTCGATGCTCATTCACATATGATGAATGGGTAAAAGCTTGCTTTAATAGTTTTTCATTCGTAAAATGAATCCCCAATTTATCTTGGAGTTCTTTCATTTTTTTCTCATTTGGTCGAACAGTTCTTTTGTCTTTTCGATTGCCTCGCATTTTGCATCCACCTTAGCACTAAGTTTACAATTCATTTCAAGTTTAAGTAAAAAAGATAAAAAACGCAAAGAAACTTGGAAAGTTTTTTCTCTCCAAGCCTTTTCTATTACAGAAATCGGGCTACCACTAGGGGGCTAACCCCACTTCACATAAGAAAAACTATTTCTATCCTTTTATGCGTCAATAAACGCTGTATTTGTTATTCATTTGCACGAATCGCTATCTATCCGTCCAACAACTAATATTTTGCCTATAATAATAGGTATTTAGTTATTAGTATACATCAAACAAACAGATATTGTCATCTATTCTTAGAGCCATTTTCATAATGGATTTCCCTGATATTTCTACAATCATAGAATATACATAAATCACCGCTAACATACAAAATTAAAAGCCCCGTTATAACGGAGCTTTTAAACATTGATTAGCGATTACTTATGTAGTTCACAGCATCACCAACTGTAGAAATCTTTTCAGCATCATCGTCAGAAATTTCCATATCAAACTCATCTTCTAATTCCATAACAAGTTCAACTACATCAAGAGAGTCAGCCCCTAAATCATCTTTGAAAGAAGCCTCTAAAGTTACTTCTGATTCTTCTACGCCAAGACGATCTACAACGATTTTTGTTACACGCTCTAATACATCTGCCATTTATTTCACCTCCCCTCAAATGCATTATAGAGTATTTTAACGAAATAATAAATGAGAACTTTATCTGATGTTTATTCTCTTACTATTCGCATTTTTCCCTTTGTTTAGGAAAGATTACATATACATTCCACCATCAATATGCAATGTTTGCCCTGTGATATAGCTGCTCTCATCAGAAGCTAAAAAGACAACAGCATTAGCAATATCTTCTGGTTTACCAAATTGACCTAACGGAATTTGCGTAAGCATGCCATTTTTCACTTCTTCTGTCAATTTATCCGTCATATCTGTTGTAATAAATCCAGGAGCAATCGCATTTACCGTAATATTACGCTGAGCAAGTTCTTTCGCAGTTGTTTTTGTAAAACCAATCACACCTGCTTTTGCTGCAACATAATTGGCTTGCCCAGGGTTTCCTGTCACACCAACAATGGAGGTGATGTTAATTATTCTGCCTTTTCTTTGCTTCATCATTGGTCTTGTGACTGCTTTCGTGCAGAGGAACACACCTTTAAGATTGGTATTAATAACAGCGTCCCACTCTGAATCTTTCATACGCATTAGCAAATTATCTCTTGTAATTCCAGCATTATTCACCAAAATATCCAGACTGCCAAACGCTTCTAACACTTCTTTCATCATCGCATTTACAGCATCACTATCTGATACATCACATTGAATGCTTATTGCTTTTCTTCCTAAAGCTTCGATCTCCTTCACTACTTCATTGGCACGCTCTACACTTCCTGCATAGTTAACAACAACGTCTGCACCTTGCTTTGCTAACTCAAGTGCAATCGATTTGCCAATTCCTCGAGATGCTCCAGTGACAACAGCAACTTTACCAGCTAATTTCACTTACATATCCCCCTTTAATTCTTCTGCAACTTTACTACTTGTTTCTATATCATTTACAGCATATACTTTTGCTTTTCGATCAATTTTCTTGATTAAACCGGAAAGAACTTTACCAGGTCCAATTTCAATAAATGTATCTACCCCTAAATCAAGCATGTTGCGAACGGAATCTTCCCAAAGGACAGATGAATACAATTGCTCCACCAGCTTTGTTTTTATTTCTGCGTGATCTTGAATTGGAGCTGCCGTTACATTAGCAATGACAGGAATTTTTGCATCTGTTAATTGCAATCCATCTAATACAGATGCAAATTTTTCCGCTGCTGGTTTCATTAACTCAGAATGGAAGGGACCACTTACTTCCAGAGGAATTGCACGCTTTGCACCTGATTCCTTCGCTCTTTCTCCCGCTAATTCAACACCCTTTGTTGTTCCTGAGATTACAATTTGTCCAGGACAATTAAGATTAGCCAACTGTACAGAATTACCTGCATCTGAAATCTCGTGTGTGACCGCAGTTAATTTCTCTCTTTCTAATCCAAGCACAGCGGCCATTGCTCCTTCGCCTGCTGGAACAGCTTCTTGCATATATTCTCCACGTTTGCGAACCGCATATACAGCCTCTTCAAAAGATAGCACACCTGCTGCTACTAACGCTGAATACTCACCTAAGCTATGACCAGCAACAAAATCTGGCTGTATATTAAACTGCTTAAAATGTTCTAAAATGGCGATGCTTGTTGTAAGTAAAGCTGGCTGTGTATTATGGGTAAGCGTAAGCTCTTCCTTTGGTCCATCAAAAATTAAGTCCGTCAAAGAAAAGTTTAATTTTTGATCCGCTTTTTTAAATACATTTGCTGCCGGTTCAAATTGTTCAAATAAATCTTTTCCCATTCCAACTACTTGTGAGCCTTGACCTGGAAAAACAAAAGCGATTTTACTCATTTATTTTTACTCTCCTTTTCTTCCCATTAGAAGTGGAATTCACTATATCTGTCTCTATTTATTCTCCATTGCATCCTTAATTTGAGCGACTACCCCTGATTGCACAAATTCTCTTGTTTGTCTGATTGCACTAAAAACCGCTTGACTATCAGACGAACCATGGGCCTTGATTACAGGGGCATTTAAACCGAATAAGGCAGCTCCGCCATACTCTGAATAATCTAACTTATTTTTAATCTGCTTTAGATTAGGCTTCAAGACAGCAGCAGCCATTTTAGAAGTAAAGCTGCTCATTAACTCGGCCTTAATCATTTTAAACATCGACATTGCTGTTCCCTCAACCGTTTTTAAAATCATATTTCCTGTAAAACCGTCTGTCACAGCAACATCACATACTCCTTCAAGCAAATCACGTGCTTCCACATTTCCGATAAAATGAATATTGGTATTTTGGAGAAGTTCAAAGGTTTTCTTTGTTAACTCATTTCCCTTTTTCTCTTCTGTTCCAATGTTCAATAAGCCGACTCTTGGTTTAGCAACTCCTCTTACTTTTTCAGAATAGATGCTCCCCATCATGGCATATTGAACTAAGTTTTCTGGCTTAGCGTCTACATTTGCACCAACATCAAGTAAAAGGAATCCTTCTCCACCAATCGTCGGCAAGGTTGGTGCTAATGCTGGGCGGTCAATCCCCTCCATTCTACCTACAACGAATAATCCAGTTGCCATTAAGGCACCTGTATTTCCTGCTGATATGAACGCATCTGCTCTTCCCTCTTTTACTTCTGTAGCACCAAGGACCATACTAGCTGTTTTTTTCCTGCGTACTGCTCTTACTGGTTCATCTGTTGCTAAAATTTGCTCTTCTGTATGTAAAATGTTGATTCGTTCTTTATTGGTTAGAGAAGCTTGAATCTGTTTTTCGTCCCCAACAAGAAGTATCTCTAGGTCTGAAAAAGTTTCAATTGCTTTTTGGGCACCAATAACTATTTCCTTTGGGGCATTGTCTCCCCCCATTGCATCCATTGCAATTTTCATCATATTGATTACTCCTTTATCTTTTGGCACGGTACATGTCAAATTCACCTTTAAAAACTAATTCTGTGTTCACATAACTATTCACTTCTACTGTTGTTCTGCCAGTTATACTATCTATATGCTTTACTTTTGCTTTAGCAATAATTCGTTCACCTAATTTAACCGATCTCGTAAAATGAATACTGGCTTTTGCCGTTAGTGCTAGTTCATCGTTAATTAGGGCTACCGCAAGAGAATTCGCTTGTGCAAAGAGATGATGACCCCTTGCAATACCATTTCTTTTAAAAACATGCTCTTCTTTCACTTCAAAGATAGATATAGCTGAACTATCTAATTCCATATCGATTATTTCACCAATGACTTCTTCGATAGGCAATGCTTTCACTTCGTCTTCAAGTGATTGTTTGGCGACATTTTTAATGCGCTCTCTAAGCTCTGGAATGGATAGTTCTAACCGATCTAGTCTTATCGTCTGTACACTAACAGAGAATTTTTCCGCCAATTCCTCGTCTGTAATAAATGGAGTTTCCTTGATTGTCTCCACTAAAAGCTCTTGACGTTCTCTTTTGTTCCTCTTCATTTATTCACACCACCGCACTATTAAGACTAGGTACTAATAGTAGTATATAATTTATACAATGGGATTGCAAGCCGAAGTTTTGTTCTCCGCTAGTGAATAAAAACATAAACCTCAGCCTGAATTCCCTACCCTATCTTTTCCAGCTGTACGATAAGGGGCTATACTATTCTTATGTTATCTGCGGTTATTCAAGCTACTTTATGATTCCTAAACTCTCTCTATAAAAAAGATGTCAACATACTTAAACTTGTTATTTACTAGAAAATATATTGTGATTAATCTAGCTTTTCTCCGTTAAGGACTCCTGTTTCTTCGAGAGAATCTCTTAGCGCTTTGTAGTCGTCATTTTGCCAGAATGCAGTTGACTCGATTAGGATAGCAGCGTCATTTCTTGCTGTTTCCAAGATGCGATAATCGTGTATCATATCACCCATTTTGAATTCAGGTAGACCACTTTGTTTTTTCCCAAAGAAATCTCCTGGTCCTCTTAATTCTAGATCCTTCTCACTTAACACGAACCCATCGCTTGTTTCCGTCATAATTTTCATTCGTTCTTTGCCAACATCTGTTTTCGGATCTGCGATTAATACACAGTAAGACTGGGCATCCCCTCGCCCTACTCTCCCTCTTAGCTGATGAAGCTGTGATAACCCAAATCGTTCTGCATCATATACGAGCATAAATGTCGCATTTGGTACATTAACTCCAACTTCAACAACCGTTGTACTTACAAGCACTTGGATCTCATTCTGACTGAACTGTTTCATCATATTATCTTTCTCTTCTGGATGCAGTTTTCCATGCATAAGCCCTACATTGTATCTGCCTTGGAAAAAGGTAGATAACATCGCATGCACGTCGATCGCATTTTGAACATCCAGTTTTTCGGACTCCTCGATTAACGGACAAATTACATAAGCTTGTCTTCCTTGCTGGAGTTCTTTTTCCATAAACTGCAGGATTCTTGTTAACATATCATGCTTTACCCAATATGTATCGATGTTTTTTCGCCCTGCTGGCATTTCATCGATAATACTGACATCCATCTCACCAAATACCGTGATGGCAAGCGTTCGTGGAATTGGGGTCGCAGTCATAAACAGAACATCTGGATTTTCCCCCTTCTCCCGCAGTACTCTTCTTTGTTCCACACCAAAGCGGTGCTGTTCATCTGTAATGACTAATCCTAATGATTTGAATACTACATCATCTTGGATTAATGCATGTGTCCCTATTAAAATATCGATTTTCCCTTCTTTTAGTTGGGCTAGTAATTCTTTTCTTTTTTTACCTTTAACAGAGCTTGTTAACAAACCACATGTTACGCCAAATTCTGAAAAAATATGATGCAGCGAATCTGCGTGCTGCTCTGCCAGGATTTCTGTCGGTGCCATTAGCGCACCTTGGTTGCCTGAAAGGATCGAAGCATATAACACAATCGCAGCAACAATTGTTTTCCCTGATCCTACATCCCCTTGCAGTAAACGATTCATTCGCACATCTGCTTTCATATCTGTGAGAATTTCGTTTACTACCCTTTTTTGAGCATTTGTCAACGGAAAAGGAAGCTCCTTAATGAAAGTGGTTAGTTTTTCAAGGGAATATTGCTGGCTTTTGCCACCAGAATGTTCTCTTTCGTATTTTCTTAAGGCACTCATTTTTAATTGAAACAAAAGAAATTCTTCATACACAAAACGTCTTCTAGCTTGCGTTAGATCCTCTCTCTTTTCAGGAAAATGGATAATCTTGAGTGCTTCCTTTCGAGGCAGCAAACGATACTTCGTTAACATCGAAGGGGGAAAATTCTCTTCGATTAATTCTCCATATTGATTTAAAGCAGAGGATATATATTTACGTAAACTTTTTACGGTCATATTCCCTTTTACAGCATAGACTGGTTCGAATACATGCCCCTTTTGATTACTGCCAATTTGCAAATGGTTTGCTGTTATGGTCTGCCGGTGCTGATCCCATTTCCCTGTTACCGTAATCAATTCTTGCACAGCTAATTTACTTTTTAAATAGGGCTGATTAAAAAACACAACCGTAATTAAGTACTGTTCGACTAATAGCTTTATAGTTAATCTAGATTTCTTTCTTCCATAAAAAATAAGGGATGGTTCACTATGAACCTTCCCTTCTACCGTCACTTTTTCTTCATGCTTTATTTCTTCGAGGTTTTTCAGACGATAATCCTCATAGCGATAAGGAAAATATTCTAGCAAATCATTAATCTTATGAATATTCATTTCTTCTAACTGTTTTTTTGTTTCGGGTCCAACCCCTTTTATATGTTCAACGGATAGTTGTAAAGACTCACTCACTTGTTTGCGGCAGCTGCACTACCAAAGATTTCAGCTTCTAACCTGCGACCTGTCGGTGTTGCTGCCAACCCTCCCCGTGCTGTTTCTTTAAGCGCTGTAGGCATTGCCTGACCAATGCGATACATACTATCAATTACTTCATCACAGGGGATACGACTTTTAATACCAGCCAAAGCCATATCAGCAGCAATCATCGCATTCGCTGCACCCATTGCATTTCGTTTTACACAAGGAACTTCCACTAATCCAGCAACTGGATCACAAACAAGACCGAGCATATTCTTTAACGTGATGGCCATAGCATGTGCTGATTGTTCTGGTGTTCCTCCTGCCATTTCTACAATTGCTGCTGCAGCCATGCCGGCAGCCGAGCCAACTTCTGCTTGACATCCCCCTGCCGCACCTGAGATGGAAGCATTATTTGCCACAACAAATCCAAATGCACCAGATGTGAAAAGAAATGCAATCATTTGCTTTCTTGTAGGATTCAGTTTATTTTGTACAGCAAATAACGTACCAGGCACCACTCCTGCTGACCCTGCTGTCGGTGTTGCACATATCATTCCCATAGCGGCATTTACTTCATTTGTTGCAACAGCTTTACTTACCGCATCTAGAATAATCTCTCCGGAAAGAAATTGACCTTTCTTAATATAGTTTTGGAGAAGCACCGCATCTCCACCAGTTAATCCAGAATGGGATACAACTCCCTTTAACCCTCTTTCAACCGCTTGCTCCATTACTTGAAGATTCGTTTCCATTTGACCGATAATTTCTTGTCTTGTTTTTCCTGTTACTTGCATTTCTTGTTCTATCATTATTTCGGAAATCGGTAAACTTCTAGTTGTTGCTATTTCTACCAATTCTGCTACATTACGAAACATATTTACCCCTCCCTTTATTCCACGATTGTTGTAACTTTTTCAATTGAATCTAACTGTTCAAGCTCTTTTAAAATCGCTTCTTCTATATTTTGATCGACCTCAATTGTCATTAAAGCCAGTTTTCCTTTTTCTTTACGACTAACTTCCATATGACCAATATTAATTTCGTGTTTAGCCAATACATTAGCCACTTTCGCAATGGCACCAAATCGGTCATTATGAACAACTAATATTGCAGGATGATGACCAGAAAGCTTTAATTGAAAGCCATTTAACTCGATAATTTCTATTTTCCCGCCGCCAATAGAAATACCAACAAGCTCCATTTCTCCGTCGTCGTCCCCTAAATGAATTTTTGCTGTATTAGGATGTTCCGGGATCGCTTCTTCTATATGAAATTTAACTTGGATTCCATGCTGTTCTGCAATTTCTAAGGATTCTTTAATTCGCTCATCAAAGGTATCAAAATCAAGAATCCCTCCAATTATCGCTACATCTGTTCCATGGCCTTTATATGTTTCGGCAAATGAACCATAAAAATGAATGTTTATCCATTTTGGTTCTCTTTCAAAAAGATTACGCGCCACTCTGCCAATCCTTGCAGCACCAGCTGTATGAGAACTGGATGGACCAATCATGACTGGACCAATAATATCAAAAACGCTTTTAAATTTCATGGATTTGTCTCTCCTTAATGGCCAAAAATGGAATTGATATTTCTTTAACATAATACTGTGTTTAAAATGATTACACTATATAATATCATACTATATTAATATATGGTTCTAATTCTTATTGTTCGATAGAAAATAGCTAATTTAGATTAGGGAAGTATGAAAATTTGAAGGGAATTATGTCGAAAGTTTCCTTCCTGCATAACTTTTGTTACGGTATATTCGTTCCTTTTTTCTTTGACATATATATAGTCATTGACGCTATACGAGGACAGAGGACGTCTCTCTGTTCTCTTTTTCTCTACTTCTCCCGAAAAAGGGAACAAATAACAGACGGACCGCTCCATTCCTTCGACTCTCTATAAAATAAAAAAGGCATGCCTCCATATATACAGGCACACCCTTTTAAAAGTACTATTATTCAATAGAAAAAATAAAAGAATACAGTGGTTGTTTACCGTCATGGACTTCTACTTCCACATCTTCAAAATTGTCTTCAATAAAAGATACAAGCGTTTCAACCTCTTCTTCTGTCGCTTCTTCTCCCTTAATTATCGTCACAATTTCTGTATCCTCATCGATCATTGACTTTAAAAGTTCCATTGCAGATTCTGTTTTATCTTTACTTTTTACAATAATTTGTCCTTCTGCAAGTCCCATAAAGTCGCCTGTTTCAATCGCTAGGCCATCAATACTCGTATCTCTGACTGCATACGTAATCTGGCCGGTTTTCACATGTTCAAGCGCTGCTTTCATATTCTTCTCATTTGTTTCTAAATCACTAGAAGGATTAAAAGCGAGTAATGCTGACATTCCTTGTGGAACAGTTTTAGAAGAGATAACCACAACGTCTTGTTCTAATACGTCAGCTGCTTGTTCTGCTGCCATAATAATATTTTTATTATTTGGTAAAATAAAGACCTTTTTCGCATTGATACGTCTCACAGCATTAACAATGTCTTCCGTGCTTGGATTCATTGTTTGACCGCCCTCAATAACATAATGAGCACCGATACTTCTGAAAAGATCTGCAATTCCGCTTCCCATCGAAACTGTTACAACCCCATACTCTTTTTGTTCTTCCACAGAATGAGTATTGTTTACTTCCTCTTTTTCAGCTGCATCCACTAAGCTACTATGCTGTTCACGCATATTTTCAATCTTCATTTTTACCAAATTACCGTATTTTTGTCCAAATGTTAATACTTCACCAGGCTGATTGGAGTGAATATGAATTTTCACAATTTCATCATCCGCAATAACAAGTAATGAATCTCCATATTTACTTAACGCTTGTCTGAAGTCATCTTCTGAAAACGGCTTATTTCCTAACTTTTCTTGTTCTAAACGAACCATAAATTCTGTACAATAGCCGAATTCAATATCTTCTGTATTGATATAACTGTGAACACTTTTATGATGTTCAGCATTTACCAATTCATTCATGGAAACAACATTTTGCACGGCGTCTGGAAGTTTTTCACCCTTTAGCTCCGCAAGAAACCCTTCATATACAAATACTAGTCCTTGCCCACCACTATCAACAACGCCTACTTCTTTTAACACAGGCAGTAGTTCAGGTGTTCTGTTTAACGAAGCTTTTGCTTCTTTTACTGTATCCTCCATGATAACAATGATATTATCATTTTTTTCGGCAGATTGAACCGCTTTCTTTGCAGCATCTTTTGCAACTGTAAGAATCGTCCCTTCTACAGGTTTCATTACTGCTTTATATGCTGTTTCCACACCGAATTGTAAAGCATTAGCAAATTCTTTTCCAGTTATTGTCTCTTTTTGCTCAATATGTTTGGAAAATCCTCGAAACAATTGGGAAAGAATAACCCCTGAATTCCCTCTGGCTCCCATTAATAAACCTCGCGATAATGAGGTTCCAACTTTACCGATATGTGATTGAATATTCTTTTGAACTTCCTTTGCACCTGAAGTCATCGATAAATTCATATTCGTTCCTGTATCTCCATCTGGCACTGGAAAAACATTTAACGCATCTACATATTTAGCATTAGAGGACAAATGGTTTGCTCCTTGGATTACCATTTCGGCAAATCGCTTTCCTTCTAAAACTGTAATTGACACTGTGTTTCCTCCTCTACTACGGGTTCGTCACACGAACTCCCTGAACGTAAATATTAACCGAGTCAACGGCAAGTCCAACTGTCTTATTGAGTGTGTATTTTACTTTCGATTGAACATTGTGCGCAACCTCGGAGATTTTCGTTCCGTAACTTACAATGATATACATATCAATATGTACTTCTTCTTCAACTTTTCGAACGATTACACCACGTGTAAAGTTTTCTTTTCGCAAAATATCTGTTAAACCGTCTTTAATTTGATTTTTCGACGCCATTCCAACGATACCGTAGCAGTCTACTGCTGCCCCACCTGCGATTGTAGCGATAACTTCTGTAGATATATCAATTTGTCCGAAATTCGTTCTTAGTTCAATGGACATGAGTTTTCCCCCTTTGGAATTGCTCCTTGACTACTGACATTTTACTATAATCAAAACGTTTTTGAAAGCTATAGTTAAAAAGCTTATTATTATTATATAACAAAATAACCCTTCTATTAAAGCATTGGGATAAATTCAGAAAACACCTACTTGTTTTACTATTCCCATAAAGTCTTGAGATAAACGGATTTGTTTAATAAGGAAAGACATGTCAAGGAAATTTTCTTGAAAGCTTTTCATCCAACTATTGCATTCATTTAAGTTGTATGATAAATTATTAAGGTATCTGTAACGAGGATTATTTAGCAGACTATAAGTAAATTGCTATCTATGACTTTTCAAACTCATTTTAATGGGTTTCTGTAATAAGGAGGGAAATATACATGCCACGTAAATGTGTTATCACTGGAAGAAAAACAACTACAGGTAATGCTCGTTCCCATGCAATGAACGCTAACAAACGTACTTGGGGAGCTAACCTTCAAAAGGTTCGTATTTTAGTAGACGGTAAACCTAAACGTGTTTGGGTTTCTGCTAGAGCATTAAGATCTGGTAAAGTAGAACGTGTTTAATCAGATCGCAATAAAAAAGGACATGTTACATGTCCTTTTTTATTTTGTCTCCAAACTACAATAGGCAAGTCGTATAAGTACCGTAAGTCCTTGAAATTTCCCGCCAATATCGCGAATGGTTGTCTTTACTAAAAAAATTCGCAGAATCCGTTGTTAATCCTTTTTAAAGGTCCCCAACATCGCCCGGACAAGTCCTCCTAAAAATTTCGGCAATTTAATGGTATAAAATCTCATGAATACTGTCCCTCCTTAATCAATAAACATCGCTAGCACTCACATTTCCTATTAAGATAAAAATTATTAGTACCATCATTTATCAGATTTTAATCACAACTTCTTATTACCATTAATATGCCTTCTTCAAAGGAAAAAGTACCAGTTTCTCGAATTAGTTCATTACTAATACACAATGTGCTGCTAGCAGGAAGATTTCTCCTTACTAAAGGGTATTTAAAACCTTCTAAAGATAGACCTACAATCTTTGTACTATATGGGAAAAATGAAATATATTTATATTCCTCCAGTTTTTTTACCGTATAAGCTCCTGCTTGTACAACAGATACGCTGTTTTGTTTATCGATTATTTCTAGTTGAATATGCTTATTGTCTAACGCTTCTCGTAGTAATAGCTGCAGATTTGCGATTGTGTGATCGAGTCTTCCCCCTGTCGCACCAAATAACCGAATAGTCGTTGCACCTTCTTTAATAGCCCATAAAAGAGCAAGTTCCATGTCTGTTTCATCTTTTTCTGGTTTAAAACGTTTAATAATCCCTGTTTTTTCCTCCATCGCATGCAGTTCTGTTTCCGAAATAGAATCAAAATCACCAAAAGCAGCATAAATCGGCAAGGATCTTTCGATTAAATACATAACACCTCTATCCACACCTATCCAGCAAATATCTTTTGAATAGTTATCTAAATTAGGAATATACTGCTTTGGTCCTCCAGCCATAATATGAACAATCATATTTCTCCTCCTCTTATTACTTTTCTATACAAAAATACAGATCCTTTTTTATATGCCTTTGTCTTCTTTATCTACTTTGATTACTAATCAATCCAGATAAATAGTCCAAACGGCTATATAGAAAGAATCTGCTTTAAGGCTGTAAATACAAAATAAGTAAAAGTCTATTGAGATGTGATTTCCAAGAATTCAATCGTTTTTAGGTGTATATGCTCGGTCTTCTCATCTCTGCCCAAGCTCCCAAAATGGAATATAGAATTCTCTCCTAATCAGAAAAAACTAATACTTCGGTTTTCGATCTCTAATTTCTTGTAAGAAATCTTTATAGTGCTCATAACGATAAGTTGGAATTTCATTATTTTCTACCGCTTCTTTCACTGCACATTTTGGTTCTGAAAGATGTAGACAGCCCCTAAACTTACAGTTTTCGCTTGTTTTTTCTATTTCAGGAAAACAATAATTCAAATCTTCTCCTTCAATTTCTAGAAACTCCAGTGAACTAAAGCCAGGTGTATCTGCAACAAGTCCATCTCCAATTGAGATAAGCTCTACATGTCTTGTTGTATGCTTTCCTCTTCCTAAACTGGAGGAGATTTCATTTGTCTTTAAGTCTAAATCAGGTCTAATTACATTTAACAAAGAAGACTTTCCTACTCCCGATTGTCCGGCAAATACCGATATTTTATCCTTTAAATAAGGCAGCAGCTGTCCTATACCCGTTTCGGTTTCAGAAGAGGTTAAAATGACAGGATACCCCACAGCTTCATATTGTGCTGCGTACTCCTTCATCTTTTCAACCACCTCACTACTTGCTAAATCCATTTTTGTCATACAGATTACCGGATCAATTCTATTGTATTCAATTAATACTAGAAAACGATCTAATAATGCAGTACTAAAATCAGGTTCCACACTAGAAAAGACAAGAATTGCTTGATCCACATTGGCAATCGGTGGTCTAACTAATTCATTTTTTCTTTCTTTTACTTCTAGAATGTAGCCATCTGTTGTGTTCTCTGCCTGAAAAACGACTTCATCACCTACTAAAGGAGTTATCTTATTTTTTCGAAAAACGCCTCGACCGCGACACTGTATTAATTGCCCCTCACTTAATACATAATAAAATCCACTTAACGCTTTAATAATTTTGCCTTTAGGCATAAATATAACGCTCCTTACTTACTTCAACTCGCTTATAAAAGTTCTTGCGTGTCTCTAAAAACTATTAAAAAAACGACAGCTTATTAGAAACTACCTACTTAAAAAGCATTCCCTTTCTTGCTTAATTCAAACCAATTACTAGTTAGGATAAGGAACCTCTTCATCAAGAATGACCACACTGTCAATCTGCACTCGATAATATCCTTTTTGCCCTTCAGGAATTTGCAGATAGATTGTCTTTTTAGTATTTTCGGTAATCTTAAATGTTTCAGCTGGTTCTGTCATACTATTATTAAAATCACCAATATATATTCTTACTGTTTGTTCGACCGGCTTCCCATCAGCAGTCATTTCCGTCGGTTCATATGGAATAGATATTTCTTTCATTACTTCTTTCGGTTGGACTTCTTTTTTTCCTTTAGAAAGAACAACAGTAATTTCTGCTCCTTTTTTCAAATTAGTACGAGCTTCAGGCGTTTGAGAAATGACTAGACCTTTTTCCACTGTGTCACTATATTCTTCCTTAAAAGTTACCGTTAAACCAACATCGTCCACATAGTCATTTACTTCTTTTTTCGTATAATCCGATAAATCCTTGACACTAATCAATTGTGCACCTTTACTAATTGTAAATTCTAATGATGTTTCACTTGGTACTACTTCCTCTTTTGGCTTAATATTTTGTTCTAATATTGTTCCTGGTTCACTATCATCAAATACTTCGATAGGCTCAATATCTTTAAAATCGAATCCTTCTGATTCTAATAGTTTCACCACATCATCATATTTTCTTCCTACATAATCACTGAGAACGACCGTCTCTTTTCCAAGACTTTCATAAATAGTAATTTCTGTCCCTTCTCTTCGCGCGCTGCCTGCACTAGGACTTGTTTTAATAACATGACCTTTTTTCACATCATCACTATTTAAGGTAATAGTATCAGACACTACGAAGCCTTTTTCTTCGAGCGTTGTCTTTGCTTTATCTAATTCTAAACCAGCGACATCAGGAACAACTATATCTTCTGGTGCAAGTAAATCTGGCAGAAGAAATAATACTAGTCCCATTATTAATAGCAAGGCGAGAAAGGTTGAAATAATAATCGCAGCAATTTTCTTTCCCTTTTTCTTAGCTTTCTTCTTTTTCTCTTTCTTTTCTTTCTTTTTTGGAGATTCCTTTACCAAGGTTTTTCCTTGATCTTCTTTTTCATTTGTATGAATAATCGTCTCATCAAAATTTTTATATAAACCATCATTTGTAATAACCGGAATTGCTTTTGTTGCTTCGTCATCAACTGGTGTTGCAAACTTGGGTTCATCTAGTCTCTCTAAATTTAAAGCTGTTTGCAAATCCTCTGACATTTCTTCCATACTATTATACCGATAAAAAGGATCTTTCGCAGTAGCTTTTAAGACGATATTCTCCACACTTTGCGGGATCGCTTCATTCCATCTTCTAACACTAGGAGTTTCAGACTGCAAATGCTTTAAAGCAATCGAAACAGCTGATTCACCAGAAAAAGGCAATCTCCCTGTTAATAATTCAAACATTACAATCCCAAGAGAGTAAATATCAGATTTTTTATTCGCCATTCCACCACGAGCTTGTTCTGGTGATAAATAATGAACAGAGCCTAGCACAGAATTTGTTTGCGTGATGCTTGTCGCACTTAACGCCATCGCAATTCCAAAATCGGTTACTTTTACTTTTCCTTCTTTATCTATTAAAATATTATGCGGTTTTATATCGCGATGGATTATATTATTTTGATGTGCATGTGCGATTGCTGATGTTATTTGTTGCATAATTGCGATAACTGTCTCTACAGAAAGTGGTGAGTTTTTATGTATGTATTGTTTCAGTGTATCGCCTTCCACATATTCCATAACAATATAATAGATGTCTCCTTCTTCTCCTACATCATATATATTGACGACATTCGGATGAGCTAAGCTTGTAGCAGATTGCGCTTCGCGATGAAATCGTTTAATAAACTCCTCATCATTGACATAATCGAGTCTTAGCATCTTCACTGCTACATCTCGATCTAAAATCATGTCATGCGCAAGGTAGACGTTTGCCATTCCACCTCCGCCAATCATCTCTAAGACTTTATAACGGCCACTTATTCTTTTTCCAATCATCATTGCCCTTCACCTGCTTGATGACCATCCCCATACTCCAAAATAACGACCGTAATATTATCTTCTCCGCCATTTATATTGGCAATTTCGATTAAAGTAGAAGCCTTTTCTTCTAATGTAATCTCTTTTTCAAGAATCTCTTTTATTTGTTGATCCGTTACTTTGTTCGATAGTCCATCAGAACAAATAAATATGATGTCGCCTTCTTCAAATATAATGGTCATCACATCAATATTTAACTGAGCATCTGTTCCAAGCGCTCTCAAAACAACATTTTTTCTGGGATGATGCTCTGCATCTTCTTTCGAAATTTGGCCCATGCGAACTAATTCATTTACTAAGGAATGATCTTCTGTAATTTGTTTAAAGCCATCTTCGTTATAAAGATAGCACCGACTGTCTCCCACATGAGCAATCGTCGCAAAATTTTCCGTACTGATTACCCCTATAATAGTAGTACCCATGCCTTCACATTCTGGATGGGTGGAAGCATAATCGAAAACATATTGATTGACCTCTAAAATATTGGATTCCAACCAGTTTTCTGCCTCATCTGCTGTTTTAATTTCCTCTACCATTGTCCAAAGTTCTGTCAGTTTCTCAACAGTGAGTGAGCTTGCAACGTCACCTGCACGGTGTCCACCCATGCCATCAGCTACGATGGCAAGGCGTTGACCGCTTTTATTTCTAATAATTGCTCCACTATCCTCATTATGTTGTCTAACTTTCCCCTTATCAGTCATAAAAATTTGACTCAAAGGTGATCACCTCGTCTCTTCTTTTCTCTCCTTCGCACGAAGCTGTCCACATGCAGCATCGATATCTGAACCTTGCTCACGACGGATTGTTACATTTACTCCATGTTTCTTTAACGTTTTTTCAAATAAAAAGATTTGATCCTTCGGTGTTCTTACATAATCTCTTTCTGGTACATAGTTAACAGGAATTAAGTTTACGTGACACTTGATTCCTTTCACAAGCTCAGCTAACTCTTCCGCATGCTCAACTTGATCATTTACGTTCCCAAACAAACCATACTCAAAACTTACACGTCTACCTGTTTTATCCACATAGTAGCGGATAGCTTCAATTAAATCAGGTAATTTATACGCTCTGTTAATTGGCATTAGTCTGCTTCTTAACTCTGTGTTTGGCGCGTGCAGAGAAACCGCGAAATTAATTTGCATATTTTGATCCGCAAATTCATAAATTTTCGGGATAATCCCACTGGTTGACACAGTGATATGTCTTGCTCCAATATTTAATGCTTGTTCATGGTTAATAATTTTGAGGAAACTTAACATACTAGTAAAGTTATCAAATGGTTCCCCAATTCCCATAATAACAACTGAACTTACACGTTCGCCTAATTCATCTAATGCCTGTTGTACTTTTACGACTTGTGCAACGATTTCTCCTGCTTCTAAGTTTCTTTTTAATCCACCTAATGTAGAAGCACAGAAAGTACAGCCGATTCGACAGCCAACTTGGGTTGTTACACAAACAGAATTACCATAATCATGGCGCATTAAAACTGTTTCAATGGAATATCCATCATGTAATTCAAATAAAAATTTAATAGTCCCATCATTTGATGTTTGCTGAATAAGCGTATTTAATGTTGTAATCGTAAAATTTTCCTGAAGCATTAAACGTAAATTTTTCGATAAGTTAGACATGTCTTCAAAAGAGGTTACTCTCTTTTTATATAGCCATTCAAAAATTTGATCCGCACGAAACGCCTTTTCATTATGCGCTGTCAGCCAATCCTTTAGTGCTTGCAATTCCATTGAGTATATCGAGGGAATAGTTGGTTCTGCTTTTTGTCTTCTTCTTGATGATATTTTTACTTGTTCCATCATTGCACCTTCTTTCTTAATGCTGCAATATAAAAGCCATCTGAGCCAAAATATTGCGGTAATATCTGTAATTCATTTCCTTCTGCGTAATTCTTTACATCTTGAGGCAGACGATCTGCCAATGTACTATCTCTCTCAAACTGCGTATTGGCAGCTAAGAATTTCTCCACCACTTCTTCATTCTCTGCTTTATCAATGGTACAGGTACTATATACTAATATTCCACCTTTTTTTAAAAGCGGGGAAACAGATGCTAGTAAATCCAACTGAATTTTCTGCAGCCGATCGACATCTGCTTCTGTTTTTGTATATTTCATATCTGGCTTTCTTCTCATTACGCCAAACCCTGAACATGGTGCATCTAACAGAATTCGATCAAAGCTTTCTTGCTCCAAGCTTTTGTCCAGCTTTCTTGAATCCATTGCCTTCGTTTCAATCGTTGGTAAATTTAAGCGGTCTGCATTTTGCTTAATCAGCTTTACTTTATGGTCATGAAGGTCAATAGAAAGGATGTTGCCGTCCTTATTCATCTTCTCTGCAATATGAGTAGATTTACCACCTGGAGCTGCACAAGCATCCAATACGGAATAAGGTTTGTCTAAATCTAGTGCATAAGCAACAATCATCGAGCTTTCATCTTGAATCGTCAGCAGCCCTTTTTCATAAGCAGATGAATGAGCGATATTTCCCTTTAAAACTTTAATCCCTTCTGGAATTACCTCACTTGCTTCTACTTGAAATCCTTCTTCTGTTAAAAGTTCTATACATTCCGTTACAGAAACCTTTGTTGTATTAACCCTTGCAGTTTGCATCGGTGCTGTTAGATTAATTTCGCACATTTTTTTCGCTTCTTCTACACCAAGCTGCTCGACCCATCTTTTTACAAGCCAAGTAGGATGACTTGTTTCAATGGAAAGTCGTTCTATTTCATCTTGAATCTCATGAAAGGATGGCAATCCTTGTCTTTGCATATTTCTTAGTACAGCATTTACAAAGCCGCTTATTCCTTTATGACCCCTTTTTTTAGCAATTTCTACTGCTTCATTTATGGCAGCATGATCGGGAATACGATCTAAATAAACAATTTGATAGACAGTCATCTGCAGAAGAATATAAACCCACTCTTCTATTTTCTTTCCTTTATTGAGGAAAGGACGTAGATAAAATTCAAGGGTCATTTTTCGTTGCAGCGTTCCATAAACAATTTCTGTTAACAAACCGATATCTTTAGATGGAATCTCATTTTTCTTAATCGTCGTATTTAGCAATAAGTTACTATACGCTTGATTTTTTTGAATAGCTTCCAAAATATCTAATGCTGCTTCTCGCACATTTTTTTTAGTTTTCTTCATTCGTAACTCCTAATATCTCATTTACTTGCATTTTACTGCCAGCCCCACGTAAGAATTCGCTGATGTCCATTTTCTTCTTGCCCGCTGGTTGTACTTCTGTTAATTGAATGTATGTGTCATTACCTGTTGCCACAATTGGACCTTGATCTGTTATGTCGACAATCGTTCCAGGAGCGGCATCTTTCTTTTTCGCCACTTTCTTCCCCGCCCATACTTTCATCACCTTTCCTTGATAAAGAGTGAAAGCTACTGGCCAAGGATTTAGTCCACGTATTTTATTGTAAATTTCTTCTCCAGAAACAGTCCAGTCAATTTGTTCGTCCGAACGCTTCAGATTTGGCGCAAACGTCGCCTCCTCATCATTTTGCGGAATTGGTGTAATTTCTCCTGCTAACAGTTTAGGCAAAGTTTCCGCTAATAAATCACTTCCGACACGACTTAATTTATCATGCAGTGTCCCTACTGTATCTTCTTCTTCAATTTCCACTTCCGCAACTGAAATAATATCACCAGCATCCAACTTCTCGGCCATATACATAATCGTAATACCGGTTTTTTCTTTTCCTTGTAAAATACTGTAATGAATTGGAGCTCCTCCTCTTAATTCAGGAAGCAAGGACGCATGAACATTCACACAGCCGAATTTTGGTGCATCTAATAGCTCTTTTGGCAAAATTTGACCGAACGCAGCAGTCACAATAATATCCGGGTTCAAAGAGATAATAGCTTTCAGCTCGTCTGATTGACGAATCTTCTCTGGTTGATAGACAGGGATATCATGTTTTAGAGCTTCTACCTTTACTGGCGGCGGGGTTAACACCTTTTTTCTGCCCACAGGACGATCAGGCTGTGTCACAACCGCAATTACTTCATACTTTTCTTCTAATAATCTTTGTAATACAGGAACAGAGAAATCCGGGGTTCCCATAAACACTACTTTAGTCATTTGCTTCCACTCCTTCTAGCTCATCTTCCTCTAGATAGCGAATTACCTTTGATGTAAATAGCACTCCATCTAAATGATCCATTTCATGTAAAATTGCTCGTGCTAAATATTCTTCTGCTTCTATTATATATTTTTTTCCTTTTCTATTTTGCGCCTCTACTGTAATAGACAATGGTCTTTCGACATCTCCGAATAATCCCGGGAAACTTAAACATCCTTCGGGACCAACTTGAGAGCCATTTACTTCTAATAATTTGGGATTAATTAATTCCAGTGTACCCATATCATCATCAATATCTACTACAGCAATGCGTTTCGATATACCGATTTGTGGAGCAGCTAGTCCTACTCCGTCAAATTCAATCATTGTATCATACATATCGTTTAATAACTTTGCTAATTTTTTATCAAAGACTGTAACTTCCGCGCATGGTATTTCTAACACCGGATCCGGGTACATTACAATTTGTTTTACTGCCACATTATTTCCTCCAAACGTTAAGAGAGATAGTCGATTAAAGGTTTGCTAGTATTAATCGAAGACAGTCTTGCCATTATTGTTCAGACAAACAGCCTATGCTAAAACTCATTCCTTTTTGTATTTTATCAAACCCTGCTACTAAATAGCTATGTATTCCTTTTGGAAATTAATTCGTTCGTTACTATTTTTTTGAGCGGACAAAATAAAAACCCATGTCAGGAAACTCAGGATAACTTGAAACCATCCATCATTTTCGCTGTCATGAGCCTTGAACATTTTAACATATTACTGTTGATAAGTATAGTTTGGAACAAATTAGTTTTTAAACATGACTACATTTAAACCAGCAACAACCAGCATTAGAAAATAACCATTAGCTAATAGCTAAATGAGAGATTGTTGGTCTTTACAGATTATCTAGTTAGTTTATGCCTCCATTAGCTACCTTCCCTTTAATCGCCAATCGCTCGGGAAAGAAGAGATTATTCAGTTCATTAATCTTGGATAAATCGCATTTTGGAATCCGATTATACGTTAAAATCCCATTAATTTCTTGTTCAACATCTGTCAGCTGCGTATAGCAATAGCCCCATAATCCCTTTGATTGAAAGATTGCTTCCATGATTTTGCGGTATTCTGTTATATAATCTTCTGCGTTCTCCACAGAAGTGTAGCCCCAACCGCTTTGTTCGCCGATTTTAAAGGCGATGCCTCCGAATTCTGTTAACAGGATTGGTTCTCCTTGGTGGGAGTGGTTTTCTGCATACACTTCCCATTTACTATGTGAATGTGTAAGTAAATTATCAACTGTAGATATGGACTCTTTAAAGTATTGATACTTCGCTTTTTCATCGGCATTTCCATGACCGTAGTTATGAATCGCACAGATATCTGTAACGGTTGCTTCCCAGCCATCATTTGAGATAACCAGACGTGTACCATCAATAGCATGGAGCATGTGATACATGGTTGTAGAGAAATGCTGTTGTTTTTTATCATGATGAATATCCGGAATACCCCAGCTTTCATTTAAGGGAACCCAAGTAACGATAGAAGGGTGATTATAGTCACGATCGACTATTTCCATCCATTCCTTCATTAATCTTGTCGCCGCTTCTTTTGTATAAACAGGAGCAGATGCACATTCTCCCCATACTAGAAAACCTAATGTATCTGCATAATACATGAAGAGAGGATCTTCTGTTTTTTGATGCTTTCTACAGCCATTGAATCCCATTTCTTTCGCTAATTCTATATCCTTTTTATAATCTTCTGCTTTCGGCGCCGTTAAAAGCCCCTCTGGCCAATAACCTTGATCAAGAACCAGCTTTTGATAATATGGTTTATTGTTTAAATAAACCATACCATTTTCTGTATGAACTTTTCGATAGCCGAAATAAGATTGTACTTTATCTAAAACGATTCCTTTTTCATCACAAAGTTCGATAGATACGTTAAATAAATTTGGGTGTTCCGGTGACCAAGTATAGCCGCTATCGTGAAAATTTGTGCGAAAGATTTTATTTTGGATAATATCAACCGCACGTTTTTCCGCAAGATTATTCATTTTAATTCGATCTTCCGCAATTAAAATATTCTTAAAACTTATTTTGTATTTCACATAATAATTCGCTTTTGATATTTCTGCTTCTTTATTTAAATCAAAATCCATCCAGACGACACCGCGGTCTAGATCAGGAGTAAATCGAACTTTTTCCAGATAATCATTATTTACTTGTTCCACCCAGACCGTCTGCCAAATCCCTGTAGAATTCGTATACCAAATCGCCCTTGGTTCTTCTTCCCAGAACTGCTTCCCTCGTGGAATGGTTTCATCTTTGATAGGATCATAGACTTTAACAGTAATACTTTGGTTTTCGTCTAATAAATAATTCGAAATATCAAATGAGAATGAAGTATGTCCGCCTTCATGGTCTCCCACAAATTTTCCGTTCACGTATACCTTGCAATAGTAATCTACTGCACCAAAATGCAAGATCGTTCGTTTATCTGCGTATTTAGGAATCACTACTTCTTTCTTATACCATACATATTCATGAATGGTTCTTTCCCCAATTCCACTTAACTTAGATTGGTAAACAAACGGTACTTGTATTTCTTTATCCAGTGTTTCTTTATTAAAATATTGCTCTTGTTCACCAACATTCTTATCATCAAACTGAAATTGCCAAGTTCCATTTAAGTTAATCCACTGGTCACGTACGAACTGCGGACGGGGATATTCTTGTCTCGTCATCGTATACACTCCTATGATTATAATCTTCGGGTATTTACTTGTCTTACTCTCTCTACAGAAACTTTTGGCTTCCGATCGATTGTAAGTAAGCCATTTACTTCTTGTTGGACATCGGTTAGTTGTGTATAACAATAACCACATACGTATTCTAAATCCTGAACTGCATGGTGGATGTCTTCAAAACGTTTAAAGAACGCTTCTTCATCCTTCACTTGATTCCCATAGCCCCAACCTTCCTCTGTTTGGAAAGCGATTCCGCCAAACTCTGAAATAACTATTGGCTGTCCTTTATACGGATAACCATCTGCAAAAGCATAAAAACCTTTATTGAACTGGATGCCATTTGACATTAACTTGTCGCTGTCTTTATATCTACTTGCAAGCAACGCTCCATATTCCTCATAGTCATGAAGGGTGATAATATCGGAAATAGTATGTTCCCAGCCATCATTTGTGATAACAGGGCGATTACGATCATACGCTTTAGTTAAATGATAGATACTTTCCGTAAAAGCTTGTTGCTGCTTATCATGATGGATATCGCCAATGCCCCACGATTCATTAAATGGCACCCATGTAATCACACTCGGATGGTTGTAATTTTGCTTCACAATTTCCAGCCATTCATGGGTAAAATTGCGGACTGCTTTGTCACTAAAGCCATACGTTGAACCAACTTCCAGCCAGACAAGAAGCCCTTTCTTATCTGCTAAATATAAAAATCTGCTGTCTTCTACTTTTTGGTGCTTACGAACTCCGTTATATCCCAACTCTAATATTTTATCGATATCTTCTTCCAACGCCGCAACACTTGGTGGTGTTAAATCTGATTCTTCCCAGTAGCCTTGATCCAAAATTAAGCGTTGATATAACTCTCTATTATTAAGAAGAATTCTATTTCCTTCAATAGATATCTTGCGCATACCAAAATAAGAGTGAATTTCATCCAGTAATTCATCATGGTGGTACAATTTAAGCGTCAAATCATATAATTTAGGGCTTTCTGGACTCCATACTTTCATTGTCCATGGATCCAGTCTTTCTAATACACTTCCAGTAAGGGACGCTGCATTATCAATTATATTAGCTGTTAATTCATTGATTACTTTATCGTCAAATTGGATGGATGCCACTATTTTATAGCCATCTGCCGTTAGCGGAATTCCTTTTGTTTCTACTTCAATCGCTACTTGTTGGGCATCAAATAATGGTGTAATTTTCGCATGATTTAAGTGAAACTCATTTACATATTCCAACCAAACGGATTTCCATATTCCTGTTGTCTGAACATACCAGCAGCCAAAATTCTCATCATGCCAGCGCTGTTTTCCTCTTGGTTGTGCACAATCCTTTGAATCTTTGACTTTAATAGTTAGTTTATTCTCTCCAGTTGTTACAAAGTCAGTTACATCCACAGAAAAACCATAGTAACCTCCTTGATGGATCGTGGCAAGATTCCCATTTACATAGATAAAAGCCTCATAATCTACTCCTTCAAAATGGACAATTGGATGCTTCTTTGTATCATCGATTACGATTGTTCTTTCATACCATACTGTTTCATGATGTTCTTGCTGATTGACGCCGCTCGCTTTCGTCTCATAAGTAAACGGCACATTGATTGTTTGGCTTTCTGGAAAAGAGTCATACCATCTCTCTTTGTCTCCCACTTTTTTATCATCAAACGCAAATTTCCATTTTCCATCTAAAGAAACCCATTCCACTCTGTGAAACTGAGGATTTGGATGCAATACATTCATTAATTTATACCTCCGACTCGTTTATTTATTGTCCTATTTATTTTTCGAATAGATTTATTTTTTGCTAAAACTAAAATACCCGCTGACATACATAAAACTAGACTGATAATATCCATGATGATATAGGATAGTGCTCCACATACAAACAGCCATACGGCAACCTTTACATGAACTTGATCATCTATCATATATTTCTTGGCACAGACTAAATTTATTAATCCTAGACCAATTAATAAAGCCCCAAACATACCAATGAATATATAGATACTTCCAACATAAGATTCCATCGCTTTTATATAGACAAAAGCCGAGTCCTCCACAAGCTTAGCACCTTCTACCTTTTTTACTGTTCCATATAGCAGGATCGTAATAAGTCCATCAACGATTTGCCAAACGCCTACTATTCTCACTAAATTTCTTTCTAGTTTTCTATTCATTATCCTTTCACTCCAGCTGATAAGGACATTGATTCTAAGAAATATTTCTGTGCGAATAGGTACAGGATAAAGGTGGGAATTATCGCAACCAATGCGCCTGCCATTAATAAGGTTGGCTGTGCTTGATACATCCCTTGCAATAGCTGCAGCCCCGGTGTGATCGGCATTTTTTCTATATCATTAAAAACAATTGATGGCCATAAAAAGTCATTCCATGATCCTGTAAAGGAAAATAAGGCAACAACAAGGAGAACCGGTTTGATCAAAGGCAAAATTACCTTACCTAAAATTTGAAAATCACTTGCCCCATCCATACGAGCTGCTTCATCAAATTCGAGAGGAATATTATTCATAAATTGTCTAACTAGAAAAATATTGAATACACCTGCTGCGCCTGGAACAATCATCGCAATCGGAGAATTTACCCAACCAAGAATATCGATGATTTTATAGAGAGGAATAAGATTTACTACACCAGGAAACATCATCGTTGCCATTAAAAAGGCAAACAAACCATTTTTCCCTCTAAAATTCAATCTACTAAAAGCGAAGGCTGATAATGTCACCACAATTAATACTAATAATGTGTGTGACACAGAAATAACAACTGAATTTGTAAACCAACGAACCAATGGTGTACTTGTATTATCAACTAATAAAGTCGTGTAATTTGTCAGTACCCATTCAATGGGAAGAAATTTAAAGCCTACTGTTTGTAGTTCTATCTCTGATTTAAAGGAGGTTACAACTCCCCATAATAAAGGAATAATCCAAATCACAGCCATGATAAGCAAAAAGGCAAACCCGATTATTTTAGGTAGTGGATTGATTCTTTTACTGCTCATACTCTTCCTCCTTTAATTAATTCTTCTTCTCTCTCAAGAAAAAGAATTGTAATGATGCAACAACCATTATACAAAGTCCAAGAATAACAGCCATCGCCGACGAGATCCCCGCAATTGATTGACCTGAACCAAAGGCATTTTGCTGAATATCCATTAATAACACCCTTGTTGAATCTGTTGGACCGCCACCTGTTAACATCAACGGCTGTCCATAAACATTAAATTGAGCAATGGTTGTAATAACAACCGTATATAGAATTTGACCTCTAATGCT
This sequence comes from Niallia sp. M35, assembly GCF_050971705.1. NCBI lineage: Bacteria > Bacillati > Bacillota > Bacilli > Caryophanales > Bacillaceae > Niallia > Niallia sp. M35. Next base: position 121,061 of record NZ_JBPCEP010000001.1, on the reverse strand, counting down.
CGGAAGGGTAATTTTCATAAACTTCTGAAAAGGAGATGCGCCATCAATATCTGCCGCTTCATAATAATCTTTCGGAATACCATTCAATGCCGCTTGGTAAATGATCATATTTCCTCCAATCGTCCACCAAACTGTTACTGCTACCAATGCAATCCATGCATATGGCTGAGTACCAGTCCAAACGGTTTCCAGATTGAAAATATTATTAATTGGACCATATGTTACATTAAACATAAGCCCCCAAATAATGATGACAGCAGAAATTGCAAACAATGATGGTAAATAGAATAAAGACTGAAATACTTTCCATAGAACTGGTTTTGTGTTCAAAGCTGCTGCAAGAAGCAGAGGTACAATAATACAAAATGGGACAGTAAATAGAACAAATAAAAAGGTATTTTTCAACCCATTATGAAGTTGTTCATAAAAGACGGAGTCTGGTTGAAGTAATAATTCTTTGTAATTATCCAATCCAACAAAAATTGGCGAACTAATTAAATCCCATTCTGTAAAAGAAATATAAATTCCAAAAAAGATTGGAATAAGAAAAAACACTCCAAAAATGATCAAATGAGGGGCTAAAAATAGCCATGGTGCAAAGGATGTACTTCTGGAGTTTTTTAATTTCATTTGTTTTACATTTTTCGTAGCGGGAACAGTTTCCATACGCCCTACTTCCTTTCCTCTCGCTTCTATTAGAATAAGATTTTAATCTTATTCTAGTTTGAGCATACAGCCTAAATACTTCGATTTCCTGCTGCACTTTTGTTTCTATATTTAGGCTGCTTGCTTTTTATTCCATTAGCTGTTTAGGATAAAGTTCAATAAGAATTCGCATAATAATATTCCACAACAGTAAACACTACCTTGTTAAAGTCAGCGGCTTCTCCAATCACTCTATAAGTAAGCGTTTTTACTTTTTGGCAAACATTAATTCGAATTATCTTTTTCTACCTTAGCAGATATTTCTTTTTCCATATCTTCTAATGCTTTGTCTGTTTCTGTTTTGGAGAATACAACATCCCCAGCTTTAGAATCTAATAGTTCTGAAACATAACCATTGTATTTATAGTCAAAGATTTTTAATGTTGCTTGTTGTTCAGGCGTTGCCAAGAAGAAGGATTGTGGCATTGCTTTATATTCTTCATTTTCTAAAAGCGCAAGCGTAGCTGGATTTTGTCCCGATTTTGCCCATTCCATTGAATTATCACGAACCCAGTCTAAAAACTTCACAACAGCTTTTTCTTTTTCCTCCGTACGTGAGTCATCTTTCAACATGACAAATTGGTGAGAAGAAGACCAGTTGACCGCTTTTGATAGATCATCTGATAATTGAGGCGCATTAGTTAAACCCCAATTTACCTTTGATTCTTTAATTTGGTTTTGCATCCAAATTCCTTCAGGAAGAAAGACAACTTTTCCAGTTAAGAACATTTGGGTCGGATCTTCTCCATCCTTTGTTGTATAACCAGCCTTTACATAATCTCTCCATAGATTAAAAGTATCTTTTGCTGCTTGGTTAACTAAAGTTGGTTGAATACCATCTTCTGTTAACTCACCACCATTTTGTGCATACAAGGACAAGAAATTAGGTTTTAGCCACGTTACCCCTAGTGCTCTGATTTTATCTTTTTGGGCTTTCTCGCCAACTTGTTTAATTTCATCAAATGTAACGATATTGTCATCCAATGCTGTCGGCAAATACTGATCAACTAAATCTTTGTTGTAGTAAAGACCGAAAGTATGAATATCTAACGGGATACTATAACGCTCTGAATCTAGTTCTCCAATCTTCCAAGCTTCTGCTACATAGTTATCTGCTTTAATTTCCGGAAAATCTGCAAGCAAGTCATTATAAGAAGTCAGCATATCATTATCTTTAAACTGTTTAATTCGTTCTGCATGGACAATTGTTAAATCTGGAATATTCTTTTTAGAGTTTACAATCGTTGGAATTTTCGTATACATATCTCCTTCTTTTAAAGAGACGTTTTTGATTTTGTACTCGGGATTTGTTTTATTATATTCATTTACCATCGCCTGCATATTTTTTCCATCTGGACCTGTAAACGGATTCCAAAACGTTATTTCATTCTTGGCACTGCTACTTGCTTCTGAATCGCCACAGCCTGCTAAAATACTGATTGAGAGTCCAATCACACCAACATACTTCCAAAGCTTGCTCTTTGCCCCCACATTAATTCCTCCTTTTATTTAACTTACTACTTAATAAAAATCTTTAACTAAAAAGTTAAAGTAATTGCACAACTTCTTATTACACTATTAATTTAACAACATAAGAAAGCGTTGTCAATCTTATTTAAACAATATTTTTAGTGTTTTCTATTGTAGTTAAACACTGTGAATGATAAAATAAACAGACAAGCTACTTTTTAACCATAAAGTTAAAGGAGATTGCTATGCAAATACAAATTTCAAAAGACTATTTTCATATTTATCAAGCTCTTGCTAGTGAAACGAGAATAGAGATCATAGAAATTCTCGCAAAAAACAACATGAATATTTCTGATTTAGCAAAACAATTAGGCATAAGCGCCGCCATTGTTACCCGTCATATTCAAAAGCTAGAAGAAGCAGGGATTGTTAAATCGGAAAGAATCCCTGGAAAATCAGGACTCCAAAAAATTGTTTATTTAGCGATAGACAATATTGAAATTCATTTTCCACGAAAAATATTTAAAGAATATCAACTACACGAAACTGATTTAAAAATTGGCCATTATACAGATTTTTCTGTAAAGCCTACTTGTGGGATTGCAACAGAAAAAGAAATAATCGGGAAAGCAGATGATCCAAAATATTTTATGGACAGCCAAAGAGTGGACGCCCAGCTATTATGGTTGTCTCAAGGATTTGTAGAGTATAAAATCCCTAACTTACTAGGACCAAATGAAATTCCAGAAATGGTAGAAATCAGTCTGGAGCTTGCTTCTGAATTCCCACTTTCCAATAATGTTTGGCCGAGTGACATAACATTTTATTTAAATAATGTAAAGCTCGGTACATACACTGTTCCCGGTAATTTTTCTGATGTGAGAGGTCGCTATACACCAAAATGGTGGAATGATAAATTTAGTCAGTACGGTTTGTTAAAAACGATCAGAGTGAATAAAATCGATACAGGGATTGATGGCGAACCCTTTTCGAGCGTAACGATTAATGAATTACAGCTTGAGAGCTCTCCTTTCCTCACTCTGAGAATTGCGGTCGAAGAGGAATCTGAAAGAGTTGGTGGATTAACTATATTCGGGGAACATTTCGGGAACCATAAACAAAATATTCAGGTTGGCATTTATTATTTGGAGAAGGAAAATAATTAACGAAAGAAAAAACATGGGTAAGGTCATTGACTGAGACCCTACCCATGTTTTTTTAATACTATGGTCTTACTATAGTTACAATCTGATCAAACAGTTCGATTACTCTACAGAACATTACATCAAAATAAACGGATTAACATCAATCGAAATCTGTAGGCCGTTTGTGCTTATTTCTGTTTGGTAATGATCTAATATTGATTTTAAAACTTCTTCTAAGTTTGGTTCTTGTTTATACTTTATTAGGCATTGATAGCGATATTTATTTTTTATTCTAGCAATTGGTGAAGCGACTGGTCCTAAAATAACCGTTTGCGGTGATAATCTATTTCGGACGATCTGCGTGATTTTTTCCGCAACCCCGACTACTTTCATTAGCTCTTCATGACTAATCGTAATCATCGTAAGAAAATAGTAGGGAGGATAAGCATGTTGTCTGCGAATCATCATCTCTGTTTCATAAAAACGGTCATAATCCTGTTCGCTCGCAAGCTCAATACTATAATGCTCTGGCGTATAGGTTTGGAAAATTACTTCGCCTTGCAATTCATGTCTGCCTGCTCTTCCGCTTACTTGTGTCAGTAATTGAAAGGTCTTCTCCGATGAGCGGAAATCTGGCAAATGAAGCATTGTATCAGCTGACAGTACACCAACTAGCGTAATTCTTGGGAAATCTAGTCCTTTGGCAATCATTTGGGTGCCTAATAGAATATCTGCTTCTCCCTCTTGGAATTTTTGCAGCAGCTTTTCATGGGCTCCCTTTCGACTTGTTGTATCGACATCCATGCGAATAACCCTTGCTTCAGGCAAAATTTTCGTCAGCTCTTCTTCTACCTTTTGCGTCCCTGTGCCAAAATATCGAATATGCTCGCTGCTGCATTCTGGACAAGTGGTAGGCGTATACGTTTCATATCCACAATAGTGGCACTTCATCTGATTTTGAAAACGGTGATAGGTCAAGCTAATATCACAATTTGGACATTTCACCACATAACCGCAATCACGGCACATGACAAAGGAGGAATGTCCCCGTTTATTTAAAAACAATACTGTTTGCTCTTTCTTTTCTAGACGATCTTTTAGTTTTTCCAGCAACACTTCGGAAAACATGGAACGATTACCACTTCTCAATTCTTCTCGCATATCAATAATTTCCACTTTTGGGAGTTCTTGGTTATTCATACGATTTGGAAGGGACAGTAAAGAATATACACCTTTTTGAGCTCTTGCAAAGCTTTCTAAAGATGGCGTGGCACTACCTAAAATAATCGGACAGCCATGCTTTTTCCCTCTCTCGATCGCGACATCTTTAGCATGATAGCGAGGATTCTCCTCTTGCTTATATGTCATTTCATGCTCTTCATCAATAATGATAAGCCCGAGATTTGTAAATGGTGCAAAGATAGCAGATCTAGCTCCAACTACCACCTTTACTTCATTTCTTTGGATTTTCCGCCACTCATCATATTTTTCTCCCACCGATAACCCACTATGGAGAACGGCAACCTGATCGCCAAAGCGGCCTTTAAAGCGATTGACCATCTGTGGTGTCAGCGCTATTTCCGGAACAAGCACAATTGCTTCTTCTCCCTTTGCCAGCACTTTATCAATGGATTGTAAATATACCTCTGTTTTCCCACTACCGGTTACACCATACAACAGAAAAACTTCATGCTGATTTTGTTCTACCGCTTGATGAATCGGCGCCACCACTTTCGCCTGATCATCGGTTAAAGGCAAGGCAAATGTTCTTTCAAACTCCCGCTCTTGATAAGGATCGCGGTATACTTCTTTTTCCATTTCTGCAAGAAGCCCTTTTTCGACTAAGCTTTTTATTACAGCTGTTGAAATACTCAATTTCGTAAGTAGTTGCTTTTGTTCGATTGGGTCTGGATGCTCACTAAAATAAACCAATAATTCTTTTTGTTTTTTAGCGTTTTTATTCAGCGATTCTTCATAATGAAGTAATTCTTCCCTATTTAGAAGAGGATAAATATGTTTTACCTTCTTCTTCTTGCCTCTTGATTGTACCTCATAGGAAACCTCGATTGTTCCTTTCTTCACTTCCTTTTGTAAGGAAGAAAGAGATACATTCTTTAACGCTTCCTCCCAAACCACTTCTCCCGTTTTCGTAAAAAGAGCGGCTACCCCTTCAGCCATCTTCTCTTCTTCCCCAGATACCTTCTTTACTTTACGCTCATATTTAGCTTTTAAAGCCGGTGGTAACATCGCTTGAAAAGCAGAAATCTTATAACAGAGCGTAGAATGGGACAACCAGTCAGCAAGAGATAAAAGTTCTTTATTTAAAACGGGCACTAAGTCCATCGGTTCTATGATTTTTTTTAATGATTTAAAGCTTGAGGATTCTTCTATGCTTTCCACAAAGCCTTGTACCTTTCTAGGACCAAATGGAACAATAACGCGCATCCCTGGTTGAATAACGTCTTCCAATTCTTCCGGAATTAGATAATCAAAGGGTCTGTCCGTTTGTTTTGCCGGTACATCGACAATTACTTTGGCTACCGTCATTTTTGAACAGCTTCCTTCATCAACATAGCTTGTTCCAAGATTTTTTCCGCTACTTCATCCTTAGAAAGAAGCGGTAATTCGATAGAAGTTCCATCTCTCTTGTACATCGTCACAAGATTTGTATCGGTTCCAAAGCCAGAATCTTGTCTATTTACATTATTAGCCACAATCATATCTGCATTTTTCCGTTTTAATTTATCCATTGCATATTCAGCCATATTTTGTGTTTCTGCTGCAAAGCCAATGAGAATCTGCTGTTCTTTTCTTTTTCCAAGTTCGGATAAAATATCTTGGGTCCGCGTGAATTCAATTGTTTCGGGACCACTTTGCTTTTTCACTTTGTGGTCATAAACAATCGTGGGTTTATAGTCACTTACCGCAGCTGTTTTAATAATAATGTCAGCTTTTTCTCTGGATGTCATTACAGCGTTATACATCTCTTCCGCACTTTCCACTGAAATAACTTGAGCACCTTTTGGTGGAGCTAGATTCGTAGGTCCAGATACTAAAATAACATCTGCCCCATACGCAATTGCTTTTTTAGCAATACTATATCCCATTTTTCCAGAGGAGTGATTAGAAATAAAACGAACTGGATCAATTTTTTCACGCGTTGGTCCAGCAGTCACAAGGACGGTTGTTCCAGTTAGGATTTTGTTCTTGTTATTATCGGAAAAATAGTCCTCCATATGCTGAACAATCATTTCCGGTTCTTCCAATCTTCCTTTTCCGACATAGCCACATGCTAAATAGCCTTCACCTGGGTTGATAAAACGGTAACCATAGTCATGAAGCGTGTTAATATTTTTAATAACAGCAGGATGATCATACATATGTACATTCATCGCTGGCGCAATCCAAACGTCACTTGTTGCTGCAAGCAAAGTTGTTGTGATCATATTATCCGCAATACCGTTTGCAATCTTTCCAATCACATTGGCCGTTGCTGGGGCCACTAAAATTAGATCAGCCCAATCAGCCAAATCAATATGTGCTATCACTTTTGGATCTTTTTCATCGAAGGTGTCTGTATATACTTCGTTTTTAGAGAGGGCTTTAAAGGTTAATGGATTCACAAATTCCATTGCCGATTCCGACATGATAACCTTCACATCTGCACCCTTTTGCGTTAATTTACTAGTTAAAGCACATACCTTATATACCGCAATTCCCCCTGTTACACACAGAAGAATCTTCTTGCCATTCAACATCATGTGCCTACTTCCTTTCTTTTTATTCTAAAGTTTATGATCATATCATCAGTCAGAGAAGTTGTCCCTCACCCTCTCTTACCGGTTAGTTGAACCATTTGTATCTGTCAGACTTATATGAATCTTTTTTTCGTTAAGAATAAGATATATTGTTTGTTTATGAATAAGGCTATTGAATTAAAGAAGCAAGTTGCTCATAAAAAATGTGAGCAATCCTGAACAGAAATTCCCCCAACTTTGTTAGAATCAATATGCTTAAACTTCAGCCATATGTAAGATTTGCATTTCTTTTATTATTGTTAGCATATAATTAAATAATCATTATGTCCATGAAAAAAGACTTAGTAAATGGAATCATTCCTTTTACTTAAGCCTTTTATTCCGTACTATATTGATTAAATATTAATTATTCCTCGCTTGCGCCATTGGGTGTATTCACACGATAAGTTAATTGATCTTTGTTGATTTCTTCTAATGCTTTCCCGACATTTTTATGAGAAACATATTTTGCTAATTGCGGTTTCGCATTTGTTTGTAGCTTTCTTGCTCTTTTTGCAGCAACAGATACTAATGAATATTTGGAATCGATTTTTGTCATTAATTTATCAATAGATGGATATAACATAGATTAATTAGCCTCCAGCATTTTTTTGTATTTTGGTTCTACTCTTTCTCTGCGACAATGCTCTGCAACAATGATTGCTTTTATTTTTTCACAAGCATTCTCTACTGTATCATTTTCTACGACATAATCATATAAGTGCATCATTTCTATTTCTTCTCTTGCCACATTCATGCGGTTGTTAATAATCTCTTCTGACTCTGTTCCTCTTGTCACAATACGATTTTTTAACTCTGATAAACTCGGCGGGCTCAAGAAGATAAATAATCCATCTGGAAACTTCTCACGAACCTGTTTCGCACCCTCTACTTCAATTTCCAAAAAGACATCTTTGCCCTTTAATGTTGTTTCTCTTACATAGTCAACAGGTGTACCATAGTAGTTTCCAACAAACTCTGCATATTCTAGTAATTTTCCTTGTTCAATTAAATTCTCAAATTCTTCTCTTGATTTAAAGAAGTAATCTACTCCATCTACCTCACCAGCGCGCGGTGATCTGGTTGTCATGGAAATAGAATATTCAAAGGATGTATTTTTTTGTGAGAAGATTTCCTTTCTCACTGTTCCTTTCCCTACACCAGAAGGTCCAGATAAAACGATTAAAAGTCCCTTTTCTACCAAATTTTTCTCCTACCCTTCCTCTATGATCTCATCACGATCGTTTAAACGGTGTGCAACTGTTTCTGGCTGAACTGCTGAAAGAACAACGTGGTCACTGTCCATCACAATAACAGCTCTTGTTCTTCGTCCATACGTTGCATCTATTAAGGATCCTCTATCCCTAGCATCTTGGATAATACGTTTAATAGGAGCAGATTCTGGACTGACAATAGAGATAATTCTATTTGCAGAAACTATATTTCCAAAACCAATATTGATTAATTTTATGGACATTCGTCTTCTCCAATCTTATTATTTTTAGTTTTAACTAGGAAGATTTATTCTAAACCCTTATTATTCAATATTTTGAATTTGCTCTTTCATTTTTTCTAAACAGCTTTTCATCTCCACCACATTTGCTCCAATATCAGCTGAATTAGCTTTGGAGCCAATGGTATTAACCTCTCTGTTCATTTCTTGAAGTAAGAAATCAAGCTTTCTTCCAATCGGGTTATTTTCTTCCATAATTTGATAAAACTGTCTAATATGACTATGTAATCTAACCAATTCCTCATTAATATCTGCTTTATCTGCAAAAATCGCCACTTCTGTAATAAGGCGTGCTTCATCAATCGGTTCCGTTAAATAACTTTCTATTCTTGCCTTGAGCTTTTCACGGTATTGTGCTATCACTTCTGGAGCCAATGACTGTAAATTCGCAACTAGCTTTTCTATCTGCTTAAGGTTGCTTTCTAAGTCTTTGGATAATTCCTCTCCTTCAATAGTGCGCATCCTATTTAACTGGACAACCGCTTCTTCCATTGTAGCAAGCAACACTTCTGATAGTTCTTCCATATCAAGCTCTCGTTCTACTATTTGAAAACACTCTTCTTGATTTAATAAATCACGAAGGGAGATGGGCTCTTTGATAGAATATTTGTCTTTTAATTGGTGAAGCAATTGATAGTATTGATCAAGTAATGGCCAATCCACTATAATTTCTTGACCTTTTTTGTCTTCATCCTCTAATGTTACAAATACTTCGATTCTACCTCTATGTATATAGTTTGAAATAATTTTCTTTATTTGATCTTCCAAATATAGAAATTGCTTTGGCATCCGAATAATCTGATCGCTAAACCTGTGATTGACCGACTTTATTTCGATATGAAGTGTTGAATGGTGATATTGTTTTGTTGCTCTTCCAAATCCAGTCATGCTTTTCATTATACTGACACATCCGTTTTCTAAAAAATGTGCGAATTAATGTTGCTTGTGCTTTTTCCACAAAGTTTAATCGCTGCTTTATTACTCGATCATTTCTCATTATACATTATATAGTTACTAACCTTTTAGAAATCAGCATTAAAAACAGCATCAAATAAATAAAAGGTAATAGAGTGATCTCTACTACCTTTTGGATTATAACATATTTTATTTTGATTTACTTAATAAAAATGATCCTGCGAGTAAAAAAGTTGGTACGGAGGCGAATCCGATGATCATTGGCCAATCTTTCATTGCTATTGGCAGTGTATGGAAGATTTCTTGCAGCCCTGGCACGTAAATAACAATAAGTGCCAATACTAAGGAAGAAACCACAGCCCAAACTAAGTACATATTGCCAAATGGATTTCTTGAAAGAATGGATTTTTCACTGCGGCAGTCAAATACATGAATTAACTGGGCAAGTACCAATGTTATAAAAGCAACAGTTTGGGCATATTCAAGATTTTCTGGATTATTGTTATAGGCAAACATAAAGGCTAGAATAGTCGAAACACCGATCAAGAACCCGCGAGAGATAACCTTCCAGCCCAATCCTCTAGAAAATACACCTTCATTCGGACTACGCGGTCCTCTTTTCATAACATTATCTTCCGGTCTATCTAAGCCTAAGGCCATCGCTGGCAAACCGTCTGTTACTAAATTCACCCATAAAATTTGAATAGGAACAAGCGGCAAAGGAAGTGCTAATAGCATCGCAAATAACATCACCAGTATTTCTCCAACATTTGAAGCAAGTAAATAGCGGATAAATTTACGAATGTTTTCATAAATATTTCTTCCTTCTACAATAGCAGATTTAATACTCGCAAAATTATCATCCATCAATACTAAAGAAGATGCTTCCTTTGCGACATCCGTGCCTGTGATTCCCATTGCAATTCCGATATCAGCTTTCTTTATCGCTGGAGCGTCATTTACTCCGTCCCCAGTCATCGCAACTACATGCCCTCTATTTTGAAACGCCTGAACAATCTTCAATTTATGCTCTGGCGAAACTCGTGCAAATACAGCAACATCTTCAACGATATCCTCTAATTCTTTTAAACTTAGATCTGAAAGCTCTTTCCCTTCCATTACTTTAGAGTGATTATTGGCAATGCCTAGCTGTTTCGCAATAGCATTTGCAGTAATAACATGGTCTCCTGTAATCATTACTGTTTTTATACCAGCTTCTTTACATTCTTTTACAGCTTGTTTTACTTCTGGCCTTGGCGGATCAATAATTCCTTGGAGACCGATGAAAATTAAATCCTTTTCTGCTTCTCTTTCATGCATAATAAGGGTATTTGGTGAAATTTCCTTATAGCCAATCGCAATGGTACGAAGCGCCTGGGAAGCTAAGCCATTGATCGCATCTTGAACCACTTGCTTTTCCTTATTTCCTAAAGCTTGCGAACGATTTTCGAAAAGTATTGATTTACTCTGACCAATTAAGACATCAGGTGCACCTTTAGTAACAACAAATTGACGTCCAGTTGGATCTTTCACCACAACACTCATCATTTTTCTTGTAGAATCAAAAGGGAATTCATTGACAATCGCAAATTGATTTAATAATTGAGCACGAGTGAATCCCGCTTTCATCCCGGCAACTAAAATCGCGCCTTCCGTCGGATCCCCATTTAAAACATAATCATCATCTTTTTGCAAAATCTCGGCGTGGTTGCAAAGCATTCCAAAGGTTAAAAGCTGTTGTAGTGCCTTATCCTTTGCTGGATTTACTAATTGTTCACCTACATAGTATTGCCCTTGCGGCTCATATCCGGTTCCATCTACCGTATATGTTTTTCCGCCAATCCAAGTTTTGGTTACTGTCATTTTATTTTGCGTTAATGTTCCGGTTTTATCAGAACAAATGACTGAAGCACAGCCAAGAGTTTCGACAGCAGGAAGCTTTCTGACAATAGCATTTTTGCGAATCATTTTCTGAACACCAAGAGATAGAGCAATCGTTACAATCGCGGGCAACCCTTCTGGAATCGCGGCTACCGCTAATGATACACCGGCTAGTACCATTGTGTATAAATCATTCCCTTGAAGAACCCCAATCACCACAACTAATACGGTTAATAGTAATGCTGTGACAATGAGAATTTTCCCTAGCTGCTCCAAACGTCTTTGCAGCGGGGTGGTAACAGAATCTGCATTTTGCAGCAAATCAGCAATTTGCCCCATTGCTGTTTTCATTCCTGTCCCAATAACAACCCCGACACCACTTCCACGGGATACCATTGTTCCCATAAAACCCATATTTTCCATATCACCAAGTGCTAGATTATTATTTTTGATTGCAGATACTGTTTTAGGAACTGGCACAGATTCTCCGGTTAACGCAGATTCCTCCACTTCCAGGCTTCTTGATTCAATAATTCTGACATCTGCTCCTATTCGATCCCCGCTCGCGAATTTTATGACATCACCAGGAACTAGCTCCTTCGATAATAGACTAACCCATTCTCCATTCCGAAGTGCCTGAACATGAGGCTGTGATAATTCTTTTAATGCAGATAATGATTTTTCTGCTCTTATCTCTTGAAAAAATCCAAGAAAACTATTGAGAATGATGATTGCAATTATCGCAATTGCATCAATATATTCGCCTAATAAACCTGAAATAAGCGTGGCAGCTAAAAGAACGAGTACCATAAAATCCTTAAATTGACTGAAGAAAATAAGCAGGAGTGATTGCTTTTCTCCTTCCTCTAATTCATTGTATCCAAAGTTCTTTCGTCGCTTTTCCGCTTCTTCATCTGATAACCCAGCCGAAAAATCAGTATTCAATGTTTGTTCTACTTCTTTTTCGTTCATTTCATGATAGTTCATCCGGCCATCTCACTTCCCCCTTTTTCATTCACCGTTCGCTATAGTAGCAGCGAAGAAATTCGTAGCTGTTTTGAACAAAAGTTAGCAACTTACTAACATACATAGTTGTCCCAACACCACTCTAAGAGAATCATATTCAAGCTTGGCCGAAAAAATGCTAAGGATAGAGATTTAATTCCTATTTATTATGAGAAAAAATACCATATGCCTAGATCTCATCTATTTTTTACAAATTAAAACTTATCGAAGGCTGCCTCCACTTCTCGTTATTCTTGCATCTATAGCAAAATCACAAGCATTTTCAACCCAAATCCTTGTATTTCTTCCCCAATAAAGATAGAGTAAAGAGGGAAATTATTATAAATGAGGTCGTTAGTTATGTCATTTGATGGTTTATTTACACGCGCAATGTCTCTTGAATTAAAAGAGCTTTTACTAGGAGGCCGAATTAATAAAGTTCAACAGCCTTTTACCAATGAAATTATTTTATCCATTCGAGCTAATGGAAAAAATCAAAAATTGCTATTATCTGCTCATCCTAGCTATGCCCGCATTCAAATTACGGAAGAAAATTATGAAAATCCTAAAGAACCACCAATGTTCTGCATGCTTCTCCGCAAGCATTTAGAAGGTTATTTTATAGAAGACATTTATCAAATAGACAATGAACGAATCATTGTTTTAGAAATTAGGGGAAGAAATGAAATTGGCGATACTTCCTATAAAAAACTAATGATCGAGATAATGGGGAGACACAGCAATATCATTTTGGTTGACCGCGATAAAAATACTATTCTAGATAGCATTAAACATATTTCGTATGCTGTTAATAGTCATAGAGCTATTCTTCCCGGTTATGAGTATTTAGCACCGCCAAAACAAGAAAAACAAGATCCTTATACTGCAACAGAAGAAGATATTCTAAGAGCTATTGATTTTAATAGCGGAAAATTGGACAAACAGCTGGTCCAGCAATTTGCCGGATTATCTCCACTAGTTGCTAAAGAAATGGTCTATCAGGCAGGTCTTGCCAACCGTGAAACTTTGCCAAAAGCTTTTCTTATGGTAATGGAGCCAATAAAAAATGGCAATTATGCTCCTTCTATTATGGATACTCCAGAGAAAGAATATTTTTACTGCCTATCAATGGAGCATGTCAAAGGAAACGTGAAGTCCTTTCCTACATTAAGTAAAATGCTCGATCGCTATTATTTCGGAAAAGCAGAACGAGACCGTGTGAAACAGCAAAGCAATGATTTAGAACGGTTTATTGTAAATGAACGTGATAAAAATAAAAAGAAAATAAAAAAACTAGAACGTTCTTTGTCGGAAGCTGAAAATGCAGAACAATATCAATTACTTGGTGAACTTTTGACAGCAAACCTTTATGCGGTTAAAAAAGGCCTGTCAGAAGTAGAAGTAATCAATTATTATGATGAAGAGAGTAAAACCGTTAAGATTCCGCTTAGTCCAAGACTGTCGCCTTCTGAAAATGCGCAAAAATATTTTACAAAATATCAAAAAGCAAAAAATTCGATTGATATTATTAAGGAACAAATTAAACTAGCAGACCAAGAATATGGATACTTTGAAACACTATATCAGCAAATTCTTGCTGCCTCTCCGAAGGATATTCAAGAAATTCGCGAAGAGTTAGTGGAAGAAGGTTACCTTAGAGAAAGACAGAAAAAGCAAAATAAAAAGCCGCAAAATATAAAGCCTGTCTTAGACTACTATGTTTCGTCCGATGGCACAGAAATTATCGTCGGAAAGAATAATAAACAAAATGATTACTTAACAAATAAAGTTGCAGCTAGAGATGAAATTTGGCTGCATACAAAGGATATTCCTGGATCCCATGTTGTCATTCGCAGCAAAGAGCCTTCCGAGGAAACAATCATGCAAGCAGCAATATTAGCAGCTTATTTCAGTAAAGCACGCCAATCTAGCTCTGTTCCCGTTGACTTCACATTAGTACGTCATGTGAAAAAGCCAAGTGGCGCAAAGCCAGGCTTTGTCATATATGATAATCAGCAAACTGTTTATGTTACTCCAGATGAAGAAACGGTTATTCGCTTGAAAAAAAGCTAAATAGTTTGAAACGAGAGGTCTTTAGCTGCCTCTCGTTTTTGTTTAATTGTGCATGTAACTTATGGTAAATCCGTCTGAAAACCAATTTTTTTACTTCCCTCACTAATTTTGGTTTTCATACCTTTTATGAACACCATTGTTCTTCCTCTTGCACTAATTTTGGCGTTCATCCCTTCTATGAACACCACTTCTCCTCCATCTCACTCCAATTATGGTTTTCATCCTTTTTATGAACACCACTTCTCCTCCATCTCGCTCCAATTTTGGTTTTCATCCTTTTTATGAACACCACTTCTCCTCCATCTCGCTCCAATTTTGGTTTTCATCCTTTTTATGAACACCACTTCTCCTCCATCTCACTCCAATTTTGGCGTTCATCCCTTCTATGAACACCATTTTTCTTACTTCCTGCATCCATTTTGGCGTTCACCATCCCTATAAACGCTACTTTTCGCCAACCCCCCTTCACCCTTCCATTTTCATGCCTCTATTGAACAATTCTTCTCACCAAATCCCAAACAATAACAAACTTTTTTACTCAAACTAAAAAACAGCACTTTACATAAAAGTGCTGTTCACTCCTTAATCTATCCCCAATTCTCTGGACTTTCCTTCCAAGCATTTAAGCTTGCCAAATCTCCTTCTTGAATATAGCCTTGTTTCTGTGCTACATCTAATAAGCTCGAATAGTCTGTTAATGAGTAGGCTGTAATCTCAGCGTCCCCAAGGAGTTCTTTGCCCTTTGGTAATTCATATGTAAAAATCGCAACGACACCAAGAACCTCACAACCTGCTTCTCGTAAACTATTAACAGCTGTGATGACACTCCCCCCAGTAGAAATTAAATCCTCGACGACGACTACTTTTTGGCCCTTTTCCACTTTTCCTTCAATCTGATTTCCTTTTCCATGCGCTTTTGCTTTTGAGCGGACGTATGCCATTGGTAAATCTAAAATATCACTTACCCAAGCAGCATGAGGAATACCTGCTGTCGCTGTTCCAGCCACTACTTCTGTTTCGGGGAAATTTTCTTTAATTAAATCAGCTAACCCTGTTGCAATATTTTTACGCACCTTAGGATAAGACAAAGTTAAGCGATTATCGCAATAGATTGGAGATTTTAATCCTGAAGACCAAGTAAATGGATCATTTGGCTGTAAAAAAACAGCTTTAATCTCTAGTAATTGTTCAGCAATTTCATGTTTCATAGCATAATGCCCTCCCACTCTGATTTAAATAATGTATAACTTTCATATGGATTTTCTGCTCTTGTAATCGAACGACCAACAACTATTGCTGATACACCATTCTCACGGGCAACTTGAGGTGTTGCAACGCGTACTTGATCCTGTACTTGATCTGTTTGTAATCGAATGCCAGGTGTTACAGTGAGAAACGATTCTCCTAATTGTTCACGAATGGCCCCAGCTTCTAATGTGGAGCAAACAACGCCATCTAATCCAGCCTCTTTCGTAATCGTTGCATAATGTAAAACAGACTCTACTAAAGGTACTGAAATTAACTGCTCTTTTTGCATGCTTGCTTCAGACGTACTTGTTAGCTGAGTTACTCCAATACATTTTGCTCGCTTCATTCCAGATGGTGTCCCTGCTTCAAGTCCTTCCACTGCCCGAGCCATCATGTCCACTCCGCCGGCTGCATGGACATTTACTAAATCAACGCCTAAGCTAGCAATATTTTTCATCGCACTTCCAACGGTATTAGGGATATCATGTAATTTTAAGTCGAGGAAAATTTGATGATTTTGCTCTTTTAATTCCTTGATAATGCTTGGTCCTTCTTTATAAAAAAGTTCCATTCCTACCTTTAAAAATAAAGATTCTCCATTAAATTTGCTCAAAAAGGAATGCACCTCTTCCTTTGTTGCAAAATCAAGCGCGATGATAAGCGAATTGTTCATGCTTTCCCCAGCTCCTTCCAGTTACTTCTGAAATATGTTCAAATCCGTATTTATCTAAAAGCTCAGGTAATTCTTCGATTATTTTTGGGCAAATGAATGGGTCCACAAAGTTTGCTGTCCCGACTGCTACTGCACTTGCACCAGCATAGAAAAACTCTAGGACATCCTCAGCCGACGATACACCGCCCATTCCGATAATCGGCAGATTTACCGCTTGACTTACTTCATAAATCATTCGAATTGCTACAGGTTTAACAGCTGGTCCAGATAAGCCTCCCGTTTTGTTCGCTAGAATGGGTTGTGCTGTCTTTAAGTCCAGACGCATGCCAACAAGCGTATTAATCATGGTAATCCCATCTGCCCCTCCTGCTTCCACTGCTTTTGCCATTTCCACAATATTTGTCACATTGGGAGATAGCTTTACATATACCGGAACCTCTGATACTTCCTTTACCTTTTTCGTCAATTCCTTTGCAACCTCAGGGATTGTTCCAAAAGCAATTCCTCCTGTTTTTACATTCGGACAAGAAATGTTTAATTCTAATGCGGCGACATTCGAAGCTTTGGAAATCTCTTTCGCCACTTCAACGTAATCCTCTTCAACGGATCCAGCAACATTTGCAATAATTGGTACATCAAACTGACTTAGCCATGGCAATTCTTCCCCAACTACTTTTTTAAGACCGGGATTTTGAAGACCGATAGCATTGAGCATCCCAGAAGTAGTTTCTGCGACCCTTGGTGTAGGATTGCCAAAGCGAGGCTCCACAGTTGTCGCTTTAATCATGATAGCACCAAGCTTGCTTAAATCATATAAATTACTGTATTCCCGTCCAAATCCAAAACAGCCAGAAGCAGGCATAATCGGGTTTTTAAGCTCTAATCCAGGAAGCTTTACCTGAAGTCGGTTCATAGGACAACCTCCCCTGTTCTAAATACTGGTCCATCTGTACATACTTTCTTATAACTAAACCCTGTTGGATCATCTGCTGTATGACATACACAAGCAAAGCACGCACCAATCCCACAACCCATTCTTTCCTCTAAAGAAATGAACACCTTTTTATCTGGAAATGTTTTTTCTAGATTTTTAAGCATTGGTGTTGGTCCACAGGAATATAATACGTCAAATTCTAGTTTTTCTTGAAAAATAACATCTGTCACAAATCCTTGTGTACCATAACTACCATCTACTGTAGCGATATACGTATCCCCGAGTTTGGCAAACTTTTCTTCATAAAAAGCAACGGATTCTGTTTGAAAGCCTAATACAGCCACTACCTTTACTCCTTTGGCAACTAGACGATTGGCTAATTCATATAATGGCGGCACTCCAATTCCTCCACCAACTAATAATGCTGTCTGCCCTGACTTACTTTCTTCAATTGGGAAACCATTTCCTAATGGACCAAGGATATCAATAGCTTCTCCTGCTTGTTTTTTGGCAAGAAGCTTGGTGCCAGCTCCTTCTGCACGGTAGATCATCGTAAATGTTTTTCTTTCCTGATCAATGTGGCAAATACTAATTGGACGTCTTAATAACGGTGCAGAATGATCACTTACTTTGATATGAACAAATTGACCTGGCTCGTTCATTTCAGAGACAAGCCCACCTGTTAAGGTGAGCTCCATAATATTCTCCGCGATTTCCTTCTGATCAACTACTGTACAGATTTCATTTTTGATCATATTAACACTGCCTCCGATTGCTTTTTGCTTGGCTCCATTGCCTCTGTAGAGAACGTCATGGATTCAACTACTCGCAGGATCGCCTCTGCTGTGTCTAAAGAAGTTAAACACGGAATCCCATTTTCGACAGATTCACGTCTGATACGGAACCCATCTCTTGCTGGCTGACTGCCTTTGGAGAAGGTATTAATGACAAATTGTGCTTCTCCATTGCGGATGACATCAATTAATGTATGGCCTTCTCCACCGATTTTGCCAACCACTTTTACTGGAATGTCATTGCTTTCAAGGAAAGCTGCTGTTCCACTTGTTGCCATTAAGCTATAGCCGATATTCGTAAATCTTTTTGCAAGCTGTAAAGCCTCTTCCTTATCTTTATCGCCAATTGTCATCAGAACAGTTCCGAATGTTTTAATCTTCATTCCTGAAGCAATTAACCCTTTATAAAGAGCCTTTTCAAGAGTGATGTCTTTCCCCATTACTTCTCCTGTTGACTTCATCTCAGGACCTAAGGTAATATCTACTCTTCGTAATTTTGCAAAAGAGAATACTGGAACTTTCACATAAACACCAGACTTCTCTACTACTAAGCCGGATTGATAGCCTTGTTCTTTTAAGGAAGTACCCAAAATAACTTTAGTAGCTATTTTCGCCATTGGCACATTCGTAATTTTACTTAAGAAAGGTACTGTTCTACTAGAGCGAGGATTTACTTCTAGTACAAAAACTTCGCCTTTGGATACAACATACTGGATATTCAGCAAACCAACGATTTTTAACCCTTTTGCCAGCCTTGTTGTATAATCTACTAATGTTTGCTTGATTTCTGCAGATAAGCTTTGTGGCGGATAGACTGCGATCGAATCGCCTGAGTGTACTCCCGCTCGCTCAATATGCTCCATAATTCCTGGAATTACTACATCAGTGCCATCACAGATTGCATCCACTTCAATTTCTTTCCCTGTTAAATATCGATCAATTAAGATTGGCTGTCCCGGACTTGCTTTAACTGCATTCTCCATATAAGGAACCAGCTCTTCTTCTTTATAAACAATCTGCATTGCTCTTCCACCTAATACATAAGATGGTCTTACTAGTACAGGGTAGCCAATTGATTGTGCAACGACAATTGCTTCTTCAACTGTTAACGCTGTTTTTCCGTCTGGCTGTGGTATACCCAAGGCTTGAAGACTTTGTTCAAACTTATCACGGTCCTCCGCACGATCTAAATCTTCAAGAGATGTTCCTAAAATTTTGATGCCACGCTCTGCTAATGGACCAGCTAAGTTGATGGCTGTCTGTCCGCCAAACTGAACCACTACTCCCTCTGGCTTTTCTAAATCAATGATATGCATGACATCTTCAATTGTAAGTGGCTCAAAGTAAAGTTTATCTGAAATACTAAAGTCTGTTGAAACAGTCTCTGGATTGTTGTTGATGATTATTGCTTCATAGCCTGCTTCCTTGATTGCCCAAACAGAATGAACCGTTGCATAGTCAAACTCAATTCCTTGACCGATACGAATTGGACCCGAACCAAGGACAACAATGCTCTTCTTATCTGTGACAATGGATTCATTTTCCTCTTCATATGTTCCATAGTAGTATGGTGTTTCTGATTCAAATTCAGCAGCACATGTATCAACCATTTTATAGACAGGTACAATGCCTTTCTTTTTTCTCCAGTTATATATTTCAAGTTCTGTTGTGTTCCAAAGCTTTGCAAGCTGAATATCAGCGAATCCTTTTTCTTTTGCTTCTTTTACATACTCCTCATCAAATGGATGGTTAACTAACTCTTTCTCAAACTTAATAATGCCTTCCAGTTTGAAAAGGAAGAAGAGATCAATTTTACTCCACTCATGAATGGTTTCTATGCTTATGCCCCGATTAAGTGCCTCTGCTATATAAAACAATCTTTCGTCACCGGCAACTCTTATTCGTTTCTCGAGTAATTCATCACTTGTTTCATCTGCTGCATTTAGAGAGAAATGATATACTTTTGCTTCTAGAGAGCGGATCGCTTTTAGTAAAGATTCTTCAAAAGTACGGCCAATTGCCATTACTTCCCCAGTTGCTTTCATTTGGGTCCCTAAATTACGCTTTGCTGATTCAAACTTATCGAAAGGAAAGCGTGGGATTTTACTTACAACATAATCAAGGGCTGGCTCAAAGCTTGCATAAGTTTTTCCAGTGACAGGATTCATCATCTCATCCAATGTTAAGCCTACTGCAATTTTTGCCGCCAGCTTTGCAATTGGATAGCCAGTTGCTTTACTAGCAAGGGCAGATGAACGACTTACTCTTGGGTTTACTTCGATAATATAGTATTGAAAGCTATCTGGATCTAAGGCAAGCTGTACGTTACAGCCACCTTCGATTTTTAAGGCACGGATAATTTTTAAAGATGTATTTCTTAGTAATTGATATTCACGGTCGCTTAATGTTTGGCTTGGTGCCACGACAATACTGTCACCTGTATGAATCCCAACTGGATCGATATTTTCCATGTTACATACTACAATCGCGTTATCATTGCTATCACGCATTACTTCGTATTCAATTTCTTTAAAGCCCGCGATGCTTTTTTCTAATAAACATTGTGTAACTGGGCTATTTTTCAAGCCGCTTGTTACGATCTCTTCTAATTCTTCATCATTATGGCAAATCCCTCCACCAGTTCCTCCTAGTGTAAAAGCAGGTCGGACGATAACCGGATAACCAATTTTCTCCACAAAAGCTTTTGCTTCCTCCATATTGTGGATAATATCACTAGCTGGTACAGGTTCACCTAATTCATTCATCAAATTACGGAAAAGGTCTCTATCTTCTGCTTGCTGAATGGCAGATAGCTTTGTTCCAAGTACTTCAACTCCACATTCCTTCAACACACCAGCATCGGAAAGCTCAACAGCAAGGTTCAAGCCAGTTTGCCCTCCTAATGTTGGGAGAATAGCATCTGGTCGCTCTTTGCGGATAATTCTGCTGACAAATTCAAGTGTTAATGGTTCTATATACACTTTATCTGCCATTTCTGTATCTGTCATAATGGTCGCAGGGTTGGAGTTTACTAGAATAACACGATAGCCTTCTTCCTTTAAAGCGATACATGCTTGCGCTCCTGCATAGTCAAATTCTGCTGCCTGCCCAATGATGATTGGTCCTGATCCGATTACTAATATACTTTTAATACTTTTAAGCTTTGACATATGCGGCACCTTCCTGTTTGTGAGATTGTATCATTTCCATAAAACGATCGAATAAATAGTTGGCATCCTCTGGTCCAGGTGAAGCTTCTGGATGATATTGTACGGTAAATGCTGGATATTCTTTATGCTGTAGGCCTTCAATTGTTCCATCATTTAAAGCAATATGTGTTATTTCTAAGTTTGTATATTTAATAGATTCTTCCTCTACTGTATAGCCATGGTTTTGCGATGTCAGCGAAACCTTCCCTGTTAATAAATCCTTCACTGGGTGGTTTGATCCTCTATGACCAAACTTCATTTTCTCCGTGTTTGCCCCACTTGCAAGTGCGAACAATTGATGACCTAGACAGATTCCAAACAACGGTACTTTCCCAATAATTCCTTTAATTGCTTCAATGGACTCCGGTACATCCTTTGGATCCCCAGGTCCGTTAGATAACATCACACCATCTGGACTTAAATTTAGAATGTCTTCTGCTGTAGTGTTATAAGGAACAACGATTACATCACAATCTCTTTTATTTAATTCTCGTAAAATACCATGCTTCATGCCATAGTCTACTAAAACAACGCGGCTTCCACGGCCAGGGCTTGGATATGGTTTCTTTGTTGAAACTTGCTTTACTTGTTCTGCACTTAATGTAATACCTTTTAATTTTGCAATTACTTCTTCCGCATTTTCTTCGATGCTGCAAATGGCGCCTTTTAACGTTCCATATTGACGGATAATACGGGTTAATTTTCTCGTATCTATTCCTGCAATTCCGGGAATTTTCTTTTGTTTAAAATATTCGTCTAATGATAGTTCATTTCGCCAGTTTGAAGGGAAATCACACACTTCTTTGACAATAAATCCATGGATAGCAGGCGTTATCGATTCAAAATCATCTCTATTGATGCCATAATTCCCCACTAAAGGATACGTAAGTGTGACAATTTGTCCACAGTAGGATGGATCGGATAGAATTTCCTGATAGCCTGTCATACCTGTGTTAAATACTATTTCACCAAATTTTTCTGTATCGGCACCGAAGCCTTTCCCGATAAATACTGTGCCATCTTCAAGAATTAGTTGTTTTTTCATGCGTGTACACTTTCCTTTCTCCAAGCAATCTTTCCACTAACAATTGTTGTAACTGGCCAACCTTGACATTCCCAACCAGCAAATGGGGTATTTCTTCCTTTTGATAAAAATGTTTCAGGATCAATTTTATTTTTCTCTTCTAAATCAAGTATTACGATATCCGCTTTCTTTCCTGCTTCTAATGTTCCCGTATCCAATTTAAAGCTTTGAGCTGGTTTTACCGTTAGATAATCCATTAACTGTTGCAGCGTCATGACCCCTGTTTTTACAAAGTTCGTATAAAGGAGCGGAAATGCTGTTTCTAAACCAACAATTCCAAATGGTGCAAGCTGCATCGACTGTGCCTTTTCTTCTGCTGTATGTGGTGCATGATCTGTTGCAATAAAATCAATTGTTCCATCTAGCAGCCCTTCGATTAGAGCAGCACGATCCTCTGTTCCTCTTAAAGGAGGATTCATTTTATAATTCGTGTCAAGGGAAGGAATATCTGTATCTGCTAATAGTAAGTGGTGTGGTGATACCTCTGCAGTCACTCTTATTCCAGCTTTTTTCGCATCTCTTACAACACGTACAGATTCTTTTGTACTGATATGGCAAACATGATAATGACAGCCTGTTGCTTCTGCTAAAAGAACATCTCTTGCAATTTGGACTGATTCACAAACACTTGGTATTCCATTTACACCGTTCGCCTTCGAAAATTCCCCTTCATGGACACAACCTTTATTAATGAGGCTGTTGTCTTCACAGTGAGCGACAATTGCCATATCCAACACAGCAGCTTGCTTCATTGCTTCAAGCATTTGGCCAGCTTCTTGAATTCCTACGCCATCATCTGTAAAGGCAAATGCTCCTAATTCTTTAAGTGCCTTAAAATCAGTAAGCTCTGTCCCTAATTGTCTAATTGTAATGGAGGCATACGGTAAAACATTTACATTTGCTGTTTTTTTAATTCTTTCATTTAAATTATGTAGATTTTCGACCGTGTCAGGCACAGGTCTAGTGTTTGGCATATTCGCAATCGTTGTGAATCCACCTCTAGCTGCTGCCATTGTCCCTGTTGCAATCGTTTCTTTCTTTTCGCCGCCTGGCTCTCTTAAATGAACATGCAAATCAATAAAGCCTGGCGCAACCACTTTTCCAGCTGCATCAATCACTTCCTCTGCAGTTACATTGATTTCCTTTGCAATCATCTTAATTGCTCCATTTTCAATCAAAATGTCGTTCTGTTCTAATTCCCCTGTAGTATTAAGCAACTGGCCATTTTTGATAAGTATTGACATGTTCATTTCTCCCTCCGATATTTTCTAATGATCTTTTTAGTACACTCATGCGGATAAACACACCATTCTCCATTTGCTTAAAAATTCTGGAGCGTTCGCATTCCACAAGTTCATCGGCAATTTCAACATCTCTGTTTACTGGTGCAGGATGCATAATAATGCTTCCTTGCTTCATTTTTCTTTCTCTTTCTATTGTTAATCCATAAAGCTTATGGTAGCTTTCTTTGTCAAAAACAGCTCTTTCATCGCCATGCCTTTCATGTTGGACACGCAGCAGCATCACAACATCGGATGTTTCAATCGCTGTATCAATATCTTCATAATTTGCATCTTGTAAGACTGTTTCATCAAACCATTCTCTTGGTCCGGAAAAAACAACCTCTGCCCCTAGCCTTGTCAGAGCATCTGCATTAGATCTAGCGACACGGCTATGGCTAATATCACCGATAATACTTACTTTTAAGCCGTTGAAGCGTTGGAATTCCTGCTGTATGGTTAGAAGGTCAAGCAATGATTGAGTAGGATGATGACCACAGCCATCTCCTGCATTAAGGACTGGTATATTTACTTTTCCGACTAACTCATCAAAGTAGCGGTCAGTTTCGTGCCTTATGACTACAGCATTTACTCCTATTGATTCCAGCGTTCGAACAGTATCATATAGTGTTTCTCCTTTCACAACACTTGAGGTTGTCGTTTCAAAAGGAATCACTTCAAGTCCTAACTTTCTTTCCGCTACTTCAAAGCTGCTTTTTGTTCTCGTGCTAGCTTCGAAAAAAAGATTTGCTATAAAACATTGATTTGCCGGCCGCCATATTTCTCCATCTGCAAATCTTTGTGCATCTCTTAAGATTTCCTGAATCTCTGTAACGGTTAACTCAGTCGTCGTTAATAAGTTTTCCATGATACTACCTCCCATGATTTGCTGCCGTTTACTAACTTCACTTCGCAAAAAAAACGCCCTAACATACTCGTTAGGGCGTCAAAAATTTCACTTTTGCATAGATTTAGGCAAAGTAAACCTGCGGCTATAATCTATGCATCGTTTTTGGCACCCTTATAAGTCTCTCTGTACTTGTTTAAAAGGTGTTCTTATTTAGTTTCATCTACTGCGATTGATTCTTCGAATAAATCTTCTTTTGCTTTTTCTCTACCAGGCAATACTAGGTTTAAAATAATTCCGAGGATTGCAGCAAAAGCCATTCCCTCTAGTTTAAAGTGTTCTCCCATATGAATCGAGAATCCGCCTATTCCAGTTACAAGGATGACAGATGCAATAACTAAATTGCGGTTTTTATTAAAATCAAGCTTTGCTTCTACAATAATTCTTAATCCAGATGATGCAATAATTCCGAAAAGAAGGATAGATACGCCTCCCATTACTGGTGTTGGGATAGACTGTATAAGGGCCGCAATTTTGCCGATAAAGCCAAAACCTATTGCTAATACTGCTGCTCCTCCTAAAACATATACACTATACACTCTCGTTATTGCTAAAACCCCTATGTTTTCTCCATAAGTTGTTTTTGCAGGTCCACCCATTAAAGCAGATATAATCGTTGCAGTTCCATCTCCTAAAATACTTCTGTGAAGGCCAGGATCTTTTATATAATCTTTTCCAACTACTTTACTTAATACAAGCTGATGACCGATATGCTCCGTTAGTGTCACGATTGCCACTGGAACAAAAATTGTTAGTAGGGCAAGGTTTATTGTTACAGGATAATCTACGAATGGGAAGATAAAGTCTGGCATTGCAAACCATTTGGCATCCAAGACTCCTTGAAAGTTAACCACTCCTACAAGCAGGGCATAGACATAGCCGATTACGATACCTGCTAATATTGGGATAAAGCTAAATACTCCTTTGCCAAACATCGTGAAAAGGATGGTTGCAAGTAATGTCACTAATGCTACAGAGATATAAAGTAAGCTGTATTCTTGATTCTCAGCTCCATTATTCATATACATTGATTGTCCAACCGCAGTTGTAGCAAGCGCTAATCCGATTACCATGATTACAGGTCCGACAACGATCGGTGGCAAGATATTCATAATCCAACGATATCCTGCTTTTTTAATCGTTAAGGCAACAATTCCATACACAATTCCGGCAATAAAGGTTCCGATCATTGCTGCGCCTGGCCCGCCGCCCGGCATTGTCTTCGCCGCGATAACGGGTGCGATAAAAGCAAAAGAGGAGCCTAAATATGCAGGTACTTTAAATTGTGTAATGATTAAGAATGCGAGTGTACCTATTCCACTTGAGACTAAAGCGACCGCTGGACTCAATTCAATTAAGAATGGTACTAATACAGTTGCGCCAAACATGGCGAATAAATGCTGTAAGCTTAAGGTAATCCATTGAAGAGCACTTGGTTTATCATTAATTCCTAATAAGGGTTTTGTTTCGTTCATTTCTGTCTCCTCTTTCTGTTTTAAAAAATTGAGTAAGTTATTAATATCCCCTATTGAAAAAATAAAACCCCTTTTCTGCGCAGCAAAAAGGGGTTTTAAGCAGGTTTAAAGAAACCTTAGAAAAACTCCCCTTTTCAGCCTCACAGGACTGCTTTTAAAAGGGATCTATTTAATTTTCAAATATATTTACTTCATCATGTCCATCGACTTCATCAAGCTCGACTACAATTTTTTCTGAACTGGAAGTTGGAATGTTCTTCCCTACATAATCAGCTCTTATCGGAAGTTCTCGATGACCTCTGTCCACTAAAACCGCAAGCTGTATA
Organism: Niallia sp. M35; assembly: GCF_050971705.1. Classification (NCBI taxonomy): domain Bacteria; kingdom Bacillati; phylum Bacillota; class Bacilli; order Caryophanales; family Bacillaceae; genus Niallia; species Niallia sp. M35. The sequence goes on along the minus strand of NZ_JBPCEP010000001.1, from coordinate 94,627 downwards.
GATGCTGGTCTTCCCAAATCCATCAGTGCATCCATTCCGGCACGAACAGTTCTACCTGTATATAACACATCATCTACCAGAATGACTTTTAAGCCTTGGATATCTGTTGGAATATCTGATCCTTTAACTAATGGTTCCTCATTCTTTGTTTTCTTCGTTAAATCATCTCGATATAACGTAATATCTAACTCTCCAACTTCGATTGGCTTTCCTTCTATTTGGGCAATTTTTTCGGCAAGACGGTTTGCAATATAGATACCTCTTGTCCGAATGCCAACTAGAATACAATTTTCTATCCCTTTATTCTTTTCAATAATTTCATGAGCGATTCTAGTTAATGCTCGTCTTATTGCTTGATCGTCTAGTACAAGTGCCTTTTTTGACATCTCGATCACCATCCATGCTGTGAATTCAATCTTCAAAAAAAATATCCTCTCACCCTTTTGGATGAGAGGATATACGTATACTAAGATAGCTATTACTTAAAATAGCTATAATCCGTTACCTTCTCAACCTCACGGGATTGATTTAAAGGACTTATTCAACTAAAGTTATCTTAATATAAGATAGAACTCTTGTCAACGATTATTTCGTAATGTATCTAAAAGCTGTTCATATTCTTTAGGTAAAGGTGCTTCGAACTCTAGATATTCTCCTGTTCGTGGATGTTCAAATCCTAGTAAGCCAGCATGAAGTGCCTGACCGCCAATATCTAATGTTTTTCTTGGTCCATATTTAGGATCTCCCACAAGCGGATAGCCGATATACTTCATATGCACACGAATTTGGTGGGTGCGTCCCGTCTCTAATTGACATTCAATATAGGTGTATTCCGCTATTCTTTCTAGCACGTGAAAATGAGTAACCGCGTGTTTCCCCTTATCTACAACAGCCATACTTTGTCTGTCTTTCGTGTCACGACCAATCGGTGCCTCAATTGTCCCATAATCATGGGGAATAGAACCATGTACTAATGCTTTATATTTTCTCGTTACCGTTTTTGCTACTAATTGATTCACTAGGCTTTCATGCGCAGCATCATTTTTAGCAACCATCAGCAGACCAGACGTATCTTTATCAATTCGGTGGACAATCCCTGGTCTCATCACCCCATTAATCCCAGAAAGATCTTTACAATGCGCCATCAGACCATTTACTAATGTTCCTGTTACATGGCCAGGTGCTGGATGTACAACCATTCCCTTTGGTTTATTTACTACGATAACATCTTGATCCTCATAATAAATATCCAAATCCATTTCCTCTGCTTCTACATCTAACTCCACTGCTTCTGGTACTTCAATAGCTACTATATCATTTAAAACACCTTTATACTTTGTTTTGACAGTTTGTCCGTTAACAGTTACATGACCGTCTTTTATCCATTGTTGAACCTGCGTTCTGGACCAATCTGCATTAATTGTGGAAACAATCTTGTCGATTCGTTCATTTACTTGTTCACTTTGAATGATATGTTCCTTTTTCTCCATGTTTCTTCTCCTTCTTTGCGTCTCTATCCTCCCTCAGCATCACTAGGATTAATAAAATAACACCAATTACTAAAGATGAGTCTGCAATATTAAATATAGGGAAATCATAATTGAAGATATACGTATTGATAAAGTCGACTACATATTGATGTCTGGCCCGGTCGATAAAATTACCAAGCGCACCACCCAAAATTAGACCAAGTGAAACGCCATACAGCATTTTTCCTTTTGTACCAGTTTGAATCAAATAAATTAACCCAATCACCACAATGACGGTGATAATATAGAAAAATACCATTTGATTTTCCAGCATGCCCCATGCAGCTCCACTATTACGATGAGATGTTAGGTAGAAAAAATCTTTTATTACCTCGATGCTTTCTCCCAGCTCCATATTTTTTACAACTAACCATTTTGTCCATTGATCAATAATAATAATAATAGCTGCAATTATGTAATAAAACACTAAAGTTTCCTCCATTCTCGAGTCTCCTTTAGCATTTTAGCATAAACTAGATGAAAACGATAGCTTGGCCGCATATTTCTATTTGAAGCTAGTGTATTAATCAGTGGATTGACTTTCGATAATAGGATTGAATGCTGTTAATATCGTCCTTTGTCCTAATTGTCGGAATCATCTCCAACAAATCAAATGGTAGCAATTCACCTGACATTTCACACATTCCAAAATTACCAGTTTCTAACTTTTGCATCGTTTCTTCTACATCTTTTAGTTCATCTTCAATATATTTATTTATTTTTGAATCTCTATTTACTCTTAACGTTGTTACTAATTCAATTTGTGTCATACGGAGTTCTGTATAAAGCTTTTCAATAGTAGAATTCAATTCCATTACCTCCGTTTCTTTAATTATTTTTAGCATTTCCATTGAGGGAGACAAAAACCGATTAAAGATTTAACAGGCATAACAACTATTAACGGAGGTGGAAGTATTTCACTTCTTTTCACATGTATAAAAAATCCCCTCCGCTTTATGATAATAGCCAGGAATGTCTTTCACACTATGTAATCACTTTTTCTGTTTTCTTTTCCAAATAAAAGGCTTTTCCAAAACTTTTTTCCTTTTATCAAAAAAACCCCAAACAAATGATACGAAATATTTTTTCGTATCCTTATTTGGGGTTAACTTCGGCTTGAAAGTTTATGTTTCAGCCTCATATAAAAAATTATTAATAATTTTCTTCTACTACATGTGCGCATCGTTCACATAGTGTTGGATGTGCTTCCACTTTACCGACATCTGTTGTTACAGTCCAGCATCTTTCACATGTTTCACCATCTGCTTTTGTAACAACAATAGCTGCATTTTCAAGTTTTAAAGCATCTTCAGGTGCGCTATTATATGCACCAGCAATTTCAAAACCTGATACGATAAATAATTGCTGTAAGTTTTCTTGAATGGAATTTAGAAGGCTATTTACTTCTTCATTTACATACAATGTTACTTTCGCTGCAAGTGATTTACCGATTACTTTTTGATTACGTGCTTCTTCTAAAGCTTTCAGCACATCATCACGTACAACCAAGAATTTATTCCATTTTTCTTCTAACACATCACTATTTTCAAATGTTGTGTATGCTGGGAAATCAGTTAGCTGTACACTTTCTTCTTGTGCAGAAGAGATATGATCCCATACCTCATCCGCAGTATGCGGTAAGATTGGTGCAACTAATTTTGTTAAGCTGATTAAGCTTTCGTAAAGAACGGTTTGAATCGCTCTTCTTTCTTTATTATTTGCTGCTTCAATGTAAAGTACATCTTTTGAAAAATCAAGATAGAATGCACTTAAGTCCAGTGTACAGAAATTATTAATATTATGATAAATCGTAGAGAAGTCATATTTATCATAGGATTCTGTTACGTTTTTAATCAATTTATTTAATTTAATCAGCATAAACTGATCAACTTCACGTAATTCATCGTAGGAAAGTGCATCTGTTTCTGGATTGAAATCAGCAAGATTTCCTAATAAGAAACGGAATGTATTTCTAATTTTACGATATCCTTCTGTTACTTGTTTTAATATAGCATCAGATACGCGTACATCTGCTTGGAAGTCTACAGAAGCTACCCATAGGCGTAAAATATCTGCACCTAATTGATTCATAACTTTTGCAGGAACCATTACATTTCCTAGTGACTTACTCATTTTACGGCCTTCTCCATCTAAAACAAAGCCATGACTTAAAACAGCTTTATAAGGTGCTTTACCAGTTACCGCTACACTTGTAGATAAAGAGGAGTTAAACCAGCCGCGATATTGGTCAGAACCTTCTAGATATAAGTCAGCAGGACGCTGCAGATCATCTCTTTCTAGCAATACAGCTTGGTGAGAAGAACCAGAGTCGAACCATACATCCATAATATCTGTTTCTTTCGTAAATTCTCCATTAGGGCTTCCAGGGTGTGTAAATCCTTCTGGTAATAATTCCTTCGCAGACTTTTCAAACCAAATATTTGAACCATTTTCTCTAAATAAATTAGAAATATGCTCAATCGTTTCATCCGTAATAATGCTGTCACCGTTTTCTGCATAAAATACAGGAATTGGCACTCCCCATGCACGTTGTCTTGAAATACACCAGTCTCCACGATCACGAATCATATTAAATAATCTTGTTTCGCCCCATGCCGGAACCCAAGCTGTTTCTTTAACTGCATCTAATAGTTCATTTCTAAAGTCTTTAATAGAAGCAAACCATTGTGCGGTAGCACGGAAAATAACTGGTTTTTTCGTTCTCCAGTCATGTGGATAGGAGTGAGTGATAAATTGCAGCTTTAATAATGCTCCAGCCTCTTCCAGTTTTTCGGTAATCGGCTTATTCGCTTTATCATAGAATAACCCTTCAAATCCAGGTGCTTCTTCTGTCATAACCCCTTTATCATCAACAGGACAAAGAACTTCCAATCCGTATTTTTGCCCAACTAAGAAGTCATCTTCCCCATGTCCAGGAGCAGTATGAACACATCCAGTACCTGCATCTGTTGTTACGTGTTCTCCTAACATTACTAAAGAATCACGGCCATAGATTGGATGTGCAGCTAGAATATACTCTAAGTCTTTCCCTTTCAATTCTTGAACTACTTTCGCTTCTTCCCAGCCAATTTCTGTTTTAACACTTTCCAGTAAGTCTTGTGCTACTAAGTATTTGCTGCCTTTTTCTTCCACTACAACATACGTTAAAGTAGGGTGAACAGAAATACCTAAGTTAGCAGGAATTGTCCATGGAGTAGTTGTCCAGATAACGATTTGTACATCCTCTTCTAGAACCCCTTTGCCATCCTTTACTTTAAAGCCAACATAAATGGAAGCAGACTTTTTATCTTTATATTCAATTTCAGCTTCAGCAAGAGCTGATTCACTTGTTGGAGACCAGTAAACTGGCTTTTTACCTTTGTAAATATAGCCTTTTTTCGCCATCTCTCCAAACACTTTAATTTGCTGTGCTTCATATGCAGGCTTTAAAGTAATATAAGGATTTTCCCAATCTCCGCGAACTCCTAAGCGTTTAAATTGTTCTCGTTGACTGTCGATTTGCCCTAATGCATATTCTTCACATAGTTTACGGAACTCAGCAATCGTCATTTCTTTACGTTTAACCCCTTTATTGGTTAAAGCTTGTTCGATTGGCAGACCGTGTGTATCCCATCCTGGCACATATGGTGCTTGAAAGCCAGTCATTGATTTATAACGAACAATGAAATCTTTTAAAATTTTATTAAGCGCATGTCCAATATGGATGTCTCCGTTTGCATATGGAGGTCCATCATGCAAAACAAACATTGGGCGACCTTGAGTACGTTCCTGTACTTTTTCGTAGATGTTCATTTCTTTCCATTTCGCTTGAATTTCAGGCTCACGATTAGGCAAGTTTCCTCTCATCGGAAATGCTGTTTTTGGCATGAGCAACGTATCTTTATATTCCATTTTCTTCCTCCAACTTAATTCTCTTTTTTCATGTATACTTCCATCTAACCAATATTCTCTAATTCAGTATAGACAGCAAAAAACCTTCTCATCCCCACGAAAGGGACGAGAAGGTTTTCTATTAGGTTCCCGCGGTACCACCCTTATAGATAAAAATAACTTTTATCCACTTAGACATTTTTTAACGGCAATGAACCGCTTTTTCTTACTTAACTTTTCAGAAAAAGACTCCAGGGTGATTTTCAATTGCCAACTTATATCAGGCTTACACCATCCCTGATTCGCTTTTCATAAGTTTTTGACAATCTACTATCCCTATCAACGCTACATGAATATATATTTGTGAAAAATTATATTGCAATTCTACCTTATCGTCAAGACTATGGTCTTTATTTTGTAGAATTTAACTCTGATGCATCTAATTCATATTCTAATAAATGATCCCAATCATCGTTGTTTAACATATCTAATTGTGCTTCAATCAACATTTTGAAACGTGTACGGAACACTTTTGACTGCTTTTTCAATTCTTCAATTTCAAGCGCGATCTTTCTCGCCTTTGATAGTGATTCGTTCACAATTCGATCTGCATTCTTTTCCGCTTCTTTAATAATTAGTTTTGCTTCTTTTTGTGCATTACGTTTAACTTCCTCAGCAGCCTCTTGTGCTACAACAATTGATTTATTTAATGTTTCTTCAATATTATTATAGTGGCCGATACGGTCAGTTAACTCGTTTAATCTTTCTTCCAGTTCTTTTTTCTCGCGGATAATATTTTCATAATCTTTAATTACCTGATCAAGAAATTCATTTACTTCATCTTCATCATAACCACGGAAGCCTTTGGCAAATTCCTTGTTATGAATATCTAACGGCGTTAATGGCATAAAGCCACCTCCCAAACTTCAATTTCTTTATGTATCATCCTTATTTCGACAGTATTATCGGATTTCCTGCATTATTTTTAAAAAATAAGAAGAAACATGAAAAATAATGCTGCTAAAAAATATTGTATCATATATATACAATAAAAAAACTATGTTTTTTGTCTGAAATAGAAATTCTGGGAATTCCTTCATTTTCGATTCTCTACTTCAATTTACCTACTACAATCCTCCATTTATCTTTTTTTGTTTTGCCTTCAATCGATTTAATCGTCGCTCTGCCTTCTCCGCGCACTGAGAATACATCCCCTTCTTCACACATAAAAGCGACGTTTTCATTTAAAGTAAAGTTAACTTTTACTAAGCCTTGGGTGATATAGTTTTTTGCTTTTTCTCTTGAAAAATTATAAATAGCAGCAAGAATCGCATCAAGTCGAAGCGACGTAATAGTCTTAGTCATCTCTGTCCAGTGTTCCTCTGTTAAAATTATTTTTTCTAAAGGTACAGCAGCAAGTGTTACCTTTGCTTTTCCGATAGAATCAAGTTGAAGTCTTACATAATCCTCAACTTCACCAGCAACGACAACTTGAATATCCCCGTCAAGAACGAATATATCTCCGAATTTACTTCTATTTAATCCAAGCGACATTAAACTTCCTAAAACATGAGGATGCTCTATCGTAACAAATTTCTTGGGATAATTCACTTCTAATAAGGCTAAATTAAAATCTGCTTCCATCGGTTGATAATATTCAGGGTAAAGGATAGCTCGTTTTCTTTCCGCCTGTTCATGTCCGCCAAAAAATGCATATTTTACTTCCTGATTTTCTCCGATAATCATCCTAAGGACTTTTTGTTCACGCGGATCCAAAAAATCAGTCAATTTCGGCGCATAAGTATCCGCGACATAATTTCGCCAATTTTGCACTTGATCGATAAATTCTCTTTCTTCCGGACGAAAATGTTGATAAATTGACATCTTTGTAACTCCTTTTTGGCATAGAAAAAGGGCTGGGACAAAAGTATTCCAACCAAATATAAATCCGAACAATTATATGGAGATGCTAATCAAATTCTCGTATAATTGTTTGTTATTTTCATTCTGAATGGGTTTTATGGTTAGTCACCGCAGACTGAATACACTTCGCTTTCCATAGGGCGAGCTCCGAGCCGCTTCGGCTTCGCCTGCAGGGTCTCGGACTTTCTCGCAGATCCCATAGGAGTCTACGTGTATTCAATCTGCTCCGTTTTTCCTAATAATTATATTTTCTTTTAAAAAAATAATGGAACGAAACAACCTTTAAAAACGGAGTGGAATGGAGCGGAGGACCCTCGACTCCTGCGGGAAGTAGAGCAAAACCTAAGACCCCACAGGCTTTAGCCGAGGAGACTTAGGTTGCTCCCCGGCGCATCGTGGGTCTGTAGCGCAATGGAACGAATTGGTTTTACTACTTAATTAGAGATTGTTCGTCTTTATGCATTATATATTTTGTATTGTCCCTGCCTCTTTCTACCTTTGTTCAGTATAGACCTTTATAAAATTACTTAGAACCAATAAAATAATTGTCCAATCCCTCTTCCTGCTAGATTCAATACGAAGATTGCAACAATTGGCGAAATATCGATCATGCCAAGAGGCGGAATAAATCTTCTAAACATCTCTAAATATGGTTCACAGATTTTTGCCAGAAAAACACCTATAGATGTTTCGCGAGCATTCGGAATCCATGACATTAATATATATACAATAAGCGCGTAAGAATATATGGTTAAAGCATTAGCTAAAATACTTATAATGAACGTCATTCGGTTTTACCACCTCGTATTTTCGTATTCTGCATCTTGCAGGATTTGCGAGATATTCCCTGAAACTTCTACGTTATCTGGTGTACATAAGAATATATCCGTACCGATTTTCTGGATATCGCCACCGATAGCATAAACAGTGCCACTTAGGAAGTCAATTATACGCTTTCCTTGGTCTTTTTCGATGCGCTGTAAATTCACAACAACTGCACGACGATTTTTTAATTGATCAGCAATATCTTGTGCTTCTGCGTACACACGAGGTTCCACTAAAAATACCTTCGATGACTTCTGTACACTTTGTAAACTCACAACATTTTGACTGTTTTTCGGTTGTTGCTGCTGAATATGATGGTTATGGTTATGCTGACTGTGAGTGTGCTGTACAGGCTGCTTATAATTCCTTGCCGGCTCGCTTGGTTCTTCTTGATAGTTTACTTGCTCTTCTTCATAATCTTCATCTTCTAAAAAGAAAAACGTTTTAATTTTTGATTTTATGCTCATTTCACTTGCCTCCTAATTCTCGCTTCCTACTAAAGCAGTTCCAATTCTTATCATCGTTGCTCCCTCTTCGATCGCAATAGAATAATCATTTGACATTCCCATAGAAAGCTCTGTACATGGAGCATATGGTAATTGTAGTCCTTTAACATCTTCTTGAATGCTTTTTAAATTCTGAAAGCACTCACGCAAGAATTCTTTATCATCTGTAAATGGTGCCATCGTCATTAATCCAACTACCTGAATATGAGGATATTCGGACAACTGTTTAACAAAATCGATAACTTCCTCTGGCTTCATTCCATGCTTTGACTCTTCATTGGAAACATTAACCTGTACAAAACACTTTATGGTTCGATTCGCTCTTTTATGTATTTCTTTTGCTAGAGAAAGTCGATCCAATGAGTGAATATAGTCTACATAATCTATAATACCTTTTACTTTTCTCGTCTGCAATGATCCGATAAAATGCCATATAGGCTTGTCTTGAAGAACATCATATTTTGCTAATAATCCTTCTTCACGATTTTCTCCTAAATGAACAATGCCAGCATCGAGTGCTTCTTTTGCTCGCTCTATTGTAACATATTTTGTGACAGCAATTATCGTAACCTCTTCTGGCTGACGATTCACTTTTTTACATGCTGCTACTATTTCTTGTTTTATTCCATTAAGATTATCTTTCACTAACATTTAATTTTCGTCTTCCTCTCTCCATCCAATATAACTCATCATTCTCCCAGTGTTCCCTTTATCTCTTCTGTGAGAGAAAAAATATGCATCATCTTCGTAAGTACAATAGTCGGTTAGATGAATATTACTTTCGAGCATACCACTTTCTAACAATATCTGCTTATTTGCTTCTTGTAAATTCAGTCTGTATTGTCCTGGAGAAATAGTCGTAAATGGCTTGTGTTCTGATTGTATTGCCTTTTCTATTTCATTAATAACACGATCATCCACGACATAATGGCGCTCTGAGATAGAAGGACCAACAATGGCGAGCACTTCTTCTCTTGGTATCTTATGAGAAGCAAAAACTTTCATCATTTCCCCGGCAATGCCTTTTACGGTTCCTTGCCATCCAGCATGAGCGATACCTACTGCTTTTGTAGCTGGATGAATGAAATATAAAGGAACACAATCTGCAAAACATAAAGTTAATAATATATTTTTTTCAAAAGTAAACAAACCATCCGTATCTTTTAACGCACTATCATAATCGCTTGCACCCATACCTAAATGTGCTTGTGTTACTTCCACAATATTAACTTGATGTGTTTGCACAGCACCAACCCATTGCTCTAATGGGAAAGATAATTTTTGTGCTAGTTCCTTACGGTTTGCAACCACTGTATCCTTTTGATCATTTACATGAAACGCCATATTTAAACTTGCATAATCGCCTTTACTTTTCCCACCATTTTTTGTTGTGAAACCAGCTATTAGATTCGGAAACTGCTGCTCCCATAAATCAAGATTGAAAAACTGCTTATTTCTTAAAATAAAAGGTTCCATTATCTAACCCCATCTTTTTGTTTTAGTTTACCATATAGAGCTGTCATTGGTCACAGAAAAACATATTTTTCTGTAGAAATAAGGTTGCATTTTATGAAATTCGAAACTCGCTCTTTTCTAACCTGCCATTCCTCTCCCTTTTTACCAATAGAAAAGGCTAGACAATCATTAAAGTACCTACTTTAAGAAGTCTAACCTGTTTTATTCCTATTTAGCTTTGAATGTTTTTATTCATTTGTTTAATAGCAGCTTTTTCCAATCTTGAGACTTGCGCTTGTGAGATGCCGATCTCATCTGCCACTTCCATTTGTGTTTTCCCTTGAAAAAACCGCTTTCGCAATATCAACTTTTCTCGATCATTTAATCGGCGCATTCCTTCTTTTAATGCTAATTCTTCCACCCACTGTATATCCTTATTCTTTTCATCACTTAATTGATCCATTACATAAATCGGATCTCCACCATCATTATAGATTGGTTCAAAAAGCGATACTGGATCTTGAATAGCATCTAATGCAAAGACAATATCTTCATGTGGAATGTCTAACTCTTTGGCAATTTCCTCAGCTGTTGGTTCTTTTGATGTTTTATTCATCAACCTTTCTCTGACCTGTAATGCCTTATAAGCAATGTCTCTCAGAGATCTGGAAACCCTAATTGGATTATTGTCGCGTAAATAACGACGAATCTCTCCAATAATCATCGGAACAGCATAGGTGGAAAACTTAACATTTTGACTTAAATCAAAATTATCGATAGATTTCATTAGACCAATACAACCCACTTGAAATAAGTCATCCACGAATTCTCCTCGATTATTAAATCGTTGTATCACACTTAGTACGAGGCGGAGATTCCCATTTACGAGACTTTCTCTTGCGGATGTATCTCCCTCATGCATTTGCTTGAAGAGCAATCTCATTTCTTCATTTTTTAATACTGGAAGCTTTGATGTATCCACACCGCAAATTTCTACTTTATTTCGAGTCAATCTATTTCCCTCCTCACAGGAGCTGCTGTACAAAAAACAGTATCTCCCCGAGAAGGAAAAATATGCATGGGATGAATTTTTGTTAAATTTCCAATTTACGCTAATTTCAACTCAATTTATGTGGGACAAGGCTTTCCGAACGAAAAAATTTTTTAGACCATTTTATTAAATTCTTTTTGTAGTCTTTTAATAATCCTTTTCTCTAAGCGAGAAATATACGATTGGGATATCCCAAGCATATCTGCTACATCTTTTTGCGTTTTTTCTTCTCCCGTTCCTAAACCAAACCGTAATTCCATGATTTGTTTCTCTCTGTTAGACAATTGGTGAAGTGCTTTTACTAATAGCTTTTTATCTACACTTGCATCTAAATCTTTCGTAATAATATCATCCTCTGTGCCCATAACATCGGAGAGAAGAAGTTCATTTCCATCCCAATCTATATTTAACGGCTCATCAAATGAAACCTCTGAACGGATTTTATTATTTCTGCGCAAATACATCAAAATTTCATTTTCAATACATCTTGAAGCATATGTGGCCAGTTTTATTTTTTTTTCCGGATTAAACGTATTAACCGCCTTAATTAATCCGATTGTGCCAATGCTGATTAAATCTTCGATGTTAATCCCAGTATTTTCAAACTTTCTTGCGATATAAACAACAAGGCGTAAATTTCTCTCTATCAGCATCGAACGAGCTGCTTGGTCTCCTTTTGGAAGTTTTTCTAAAAGGATTTCCTCTTCTTCTTTCGTTAACGGAGGAGGCAGTGCTTCACTTCCACCAATATAAAATACTTCGTCTGTTTTCAGTCCAAGTTTTATCAGTAATTTGTACCAATAATAAGATAAGCGAAGCTTCCATTTACTCATGTGCATTTCCTCCTTCTAAACGATGATTTTCGTGAGTATAGTATATTAACTAACTTTTTCTTCGATTGATTTTTTTCCTAAGAGCATTTTTGGATGAACAATACAATCAAATATGCCCTCAGCAGATAGAACTTGATTGGTAAACGAGATTAATCCCTTTTCCACTGCAATTACTTCCTGCTCTTTTTTTAAAAACAAAGAATCTGGTTTCACAGCAATAAGTAACTGGTGGTCCTTGCCGACTACCTTATATGGAATAATTCGCATCTTGCTTTCCCATTCTGGTGCGATTGGTTGACTGCCATAGATAATAGCTTCTGGCTGGTCCGTGAGACGAATTATTTCTGCTGGCATATCCTTTTCTATATTTTTCAAAGATACAAACATTACGGGAAGGCGGGAAATGGGATCATATACTTGATTACCACTATCCACCAAACCCTTGATAGAAAATTCTTTTCCCCCTACTTGAAAAATAACGTCGATTATCTGTTCATATTGAATCTTTGTCACTTCCATCCCTTCCACATTTCTTCTCGAAAAGTACCAAGCAATCGGAAATCCTAACAAAACAAAAAGCCAACTTATCGGGTCACCAAAGCCTTTAATGCTTGCAAGAAGGACAGAAGAAGAAAGATTGAAATCAAACTGAATAAAATAATGAGCACCTATCAAAGTTCCCCCAATTAAAAAAGTAGCTAAGTAAAATATCATTAATGCTTGGATATAGGTACGAAATCGCTTATATCCAAAAGCCATTGCTACCATCACGATAGAAAATAGAAGTTTCGATATGGGATGATTAGTATAGGGACTAAGCGGCGTTATCGAAAAAAGGATAATAAGGGAACCAATTAACCCTCCAAGCAATATTCGCCAATGGATAATTTTTTTCTTTAATAGAATGCCTGTTAAATATAGTAATAAACTGTCAAACAAAAAATTTAATAGCCATATCACATCTAAATAAATGGCCAAGCATGTAATTCCTCCTCTCCTTCATAAAAGCAACAAAAGAAGTAAATCTTCTCTCTACTAATCTGTTACGAAAAAGTATAACGTACTTGTTCTTGAAATTCTGTCACTTTCTGTAATCAAAATATCAGAAATTTGCTCTATTTCTAACGGTTTTTGTCACTATATCTCCTCGGTTAAAAACTTTAAGTTCTAGCGAAATATTATCAGTTTTTTTACTAATTCAAAGGAATAAAAAGGGAAGAATAAAAGAAGTGATGAGTTTTACTCTAAATAAAAGGGGAGATTACTTTATTCCTGGAAGATAAAACAAAAAACCTTTCCATTATGAAAAAATGGAAAGGTTTTTGCTAAAGAAATAATTACCTTCTGCGGTTTCTATTTCTTAAGAATGTCGGAATATCTAAAGCATCTTCTGGTTGTTGCGCATTGCTTCTTGGTTGTTGTTGTTCTTTTTGCACATGCGGCTCTTCACGTTTTACTTCTCTATTGTTAACCGGATTGTTGACAGGGTTTGCGTTATTGTTATTTGGCTTTAAGCCGCCAAATCCAGGTCTATCTGGCTGGAGCTGCGATAAATCTTGGTTAAAGCCAGTAGCAATCACCGTAACAACAATTTCATCTTTCAAATCATCATTAATAATAGAACCGAAAATCATGTTTACATCTTGATCGGAAGCAGATGCCACAATATCGGCTGCCTCTTGTACTTCATACAAGCTTAAATTCGTTCCACCGGTAATATTCATCAATATTCCTTGTGCTCCATCAATGGAAGTCTCCAGAAGTGGTGAAGAAATTGCTTTTTTCGCTGCTTCAGCTGCACGGTTTTCCCCTGCTGCAACACCTATCCCCATAAGTGCAGAACCTTTATTCACCATAATTGTTTTCACATCAGCGAAGTCTAAGTTAATCAGCCCTGGTGTTGCGATTAAGTCAGAGATACCTTGTACACCCTGGCGTAATACATTATCCGCTTCTCTAAACGCTTCAAGCATCGGAGTTGATTTATCTACGATTTCAAGTAAGCGGTCGTTTGGAATAACGATTAATGTATCGACAGCATCCTTCAATGCTGTAATCCCGCTTGCAGCATGTGTGGATCTTTTTCTTCCTTCGAAAGTAAAAGGTCTTGTTACTACCCCTACTGTTAAGGCGCCTAGGTCGTGGGCGATTTGAGCAATAACTGGTGCAGCACCTGTTCCAGTTCCGCCACCCATTCCTGCCGTAACGAAGACCATATCTGCTCCTTTTAATGCCTCTTCAATTTGTTCTTTGCTTTCCTCAGCAGCCTTTTTCCCTACTTCAGGATTTGCACCTGCCCCTAATCCTCTTGTAAGTTTTCCACCAATTTGCATTTTGATTTCTGCTTTAGATAAATTTAATGCCTGTGCATCTGTATTTACAGCAATGAACTCTACCCCTTGTAGGCCATGCTCAATCATTCGGTTAACAGCGTTATTTCCACCGCCACCTACACCTATAACCTTTATTACAGCTAGTGAATCTATATTTGTATCAAATTCCAACATGACAAATCCTCCTAATTCGTCGATATTCAGCAGTATCGAACTGTCCGCATCTCAAGTCTTGGTGATATGGAGTAACATACCATTTTAATACCTAGACTGACCCTAAACGACTCTCAGCCTTCTCGAAGTTCTTTTTTATCAAAATTATGTTTTTCTATTAAGACATTTCATTAATCAAAGAAATATCCCATAAATTTCTTAAACTTTGAAGGTTCTTTTTCCACTTGTTTTTTCTCATAAGCTTGTTTTTGGGATGCTGTTTTCTGAGCTTTTTCCCTTGTTTCAGCAGGAACAGCAACAGGGTTATGGATATTTCCACCTTGAAGTTTACTATTTTTATAGGAGAATTTAATTAAACCAACTGCAGTAGTATATTGTGGCTCTCTAACTCCAATATAATCAGGAATAGCAATTCTAACTCGGCTTTGGAAAATATCTTGCGCTAATTCTAAAATTCCTTTCGTACTAGCTACTCCTCCAGTTAATACAAATCCTCCTGGAAGATCATATACTCCTAGTCTAGCTAGTTCATGACCAACAAGTTCAAAGATTTCTTCTAATCTAGCTTCTATAATATCAGAAATCTCCAATTGATTAAATTGCTGATGCTGATCGCTTCCTATAATAGGAACGCTGAATACTTCCTCTTCAGAAGCATGATCATAAAAAGCATAACCATACTTTATTTTAATTTTTTCGGCATCTTCTGTTGTAGTTCGAAGACCAATGGATAGATCTTTAGTAATATGATCTCCACCTACAGGAATAACGCTAGTGGCTTTAAGGAATCCATTTTCAAATACAGCAATAGTTGTAGATCCTCCGCCTATATCTATTAACGCCACTCCTAAGTTTTTCTCATCTTTTGAAAGCGCAAAAGATCCTGCAGCAAGTGGTTGCAAGGAGATATCTTGAATTTCAAGTCCTGCTCTTTCCACACATCTTAAGGTGTTATGTAAAATGGTTTTACTTCCAGTTATAATAGTACCTTCCATTTCCAATCGTACACCAATCATTCCTCGGGGATCAGTAATTTCATCTAATCCATCGACAATAAATTGTTTAGGAATAATATCAATAATCTCTTTTTCAGGGGGAATGGAAACTACTTGTGCAGCATCCTTTACCCTAATTACATCTTCAATTGTAATTTCGCGATTTTCACTTGAAACTGCAACTACCCCACGTGAGGTTTGCAGATTAACATGATTTCCCGAAACGCCAACAACTACTTGCTTTATCTCCATCCCAACCATTCTTTCAGCTTGCTCTATTGCTTGTCGAATAGAATGAACGGTTTCATCTATATCCACAATTGAACCTTTTTTTAAACCTTCTGATGGGACGATGCCTACACCAATAATATTTAAAGATTCGTTAATCATTTCTCCAATGATTACTTTTATGCTGGATGTACCGATGTCTAGACTTACATAAAGTTCATTGCTGTTCATTCTCGGGCACCTCCTTTTGCATTTTAAATAATGTGAACAACAAGTTATGTCATACAGTCAAAAAATTCAACTTTTTTTATCAGAAGTAACGTCTGCTATTTACATAGTTTTTTGATATACATAATATAATCTTCACAACTATTCTATTGTATACCAGGCAACACCATATTTTCACTAAGTTTTCGCAAAGTGTCAATACAATTTTGGTCTTTTTTACTACAAATAGGACTAATTACTTATTTCACAAGGAAATATCGTAATTCACTTCCACATATCTATTAATATTTAAATTATTCGCCAAAACTAATATATTCCCTTTTTTCTCTGTCAACTTTTTTCATTTTTTTCAAGAGAATGCGTATTTGATTTCTTTAAGATAATACTGCGAATGACAGCTATATTTTGAAATAGTCGAACACCAAATGCAAAAATAGCCGCTAAGTATAAGTCTACACCAAGATGTACACCTAGAAAAGCTAAACTTGCTGCAAGAGCAATATTAAAGAAGAACCCAGTTACAAATACTTTCTCGTCGAATATATTTTGCAGATGAGCACGAATCCCTCCAAATAAAGTATCCAGTGCAGCGAGAACAGCAATTGATAAATAGTTAGCATATTCGTCTGGCACTTTTATATCGGTTAATAATCCTAATACAATCCCAACAATCAGCCCAAATATAGGAAGCCACATTAAGAATCTCCTCCTTTACTTGTACTTACGGGCTTCATATAATGGATATTTATGGGGTTGCTATATGCTGGTATTTTGATTGGTTCCTTTGGCATCTCGACATTCAATAACAGATTAGATAAGAAAAATTCATCTGCTGACTTTGAAACCTTCATGTAATTAAACAGTTTTTCAACAGTGTTAGCATCCTTCGCTATCACTTTTATTTCAATTGGCAGCTGGTTTAGGGGATTCCCATCCATTTTTAACACATTGTTAATTTCACGGATAACAGTTGTATTTACATAACGATTATCATTTATCGCTATCTCCTCAGCACCATATAAATTTAATTCATTTACTAACCGTTGTAATAATTCAGAGGTAACTACTCCAGGATTTTCACCTAAAAGCATTTCTGTACTGACAGACTCAATCTTTAAGACAATTCCATTTCCCGTTACTTCTGTTAAGCCCGCTTCCTGCTTTAATTCTGCCAAAGTCTCTTTCAATACCGCTTCTTTGCTTCTTGGGGTTTCATTCTCATATTCTTCTATCTTTCCATTTGTCGAACGTATCTCATCTATTAACTTTAATTCTAATTTTTTCTCATGGATAAGATCTTCTCTTAACTCCCAAGTATCTCTCGTGTCTCGTACAACAGGTTCTTTTATTGTCTGAAATTGAACTGCTATCATAAACCCTGCAATAAGTGTAATTCCCGTCATCGTTATAAATTTCTTATTCAAAGCGCATCATACTTTCTAAATCATACTTATCGTTAATTAACATTTAAAGGATCCATTTGGATCATTCTTTTTTTCTCAAGCGTAAATCTTACATTATCATTTACTAACAAATCCTTTACGCCACCATTTATATTTATTGCGCCTTCTAACACATCGCTATCGCCAATTGCCGTAATAACAAAAGGGGCTGGGTGCTGATAACCGTCAATTTCAATTACTGGACCATTGCAAAGGATATAAGAATTATGTGCTAGCCTTTGTCCATTGATACTAATCGCTTCTGCACCAGCAATATAAAGCTCGTTGATCACTTTAAATACATGATGCTCATGAACCAAATAATTATTCACATTATCTTCCTTTGGATTATACTCACCATCTTCCAAAGCAATTTGTACCCCTTCCCCTTTTACTGCAACCTTTCCTAAATATATCCGGTATTTTTCCGCATCTTCTGCCAAGTTATAATAAGTCTCTGCTTCGTTAGAAAGTTTCTTCTCTAATTGAAGCAAGTCCCTTTGGTTTTCCTTTAACTCCTTATACAACTTATTGTTCTTTTCTTCCTGCTCAATTAGCTCATTGCGCAAATCCAAATCTCTTTCAAATTGGCTCTCACTCACTGCTTTCCCTTCATCTTTTTTTGTATTTTGATAGGAAAAAGAGATCATAAATCCAAGTACAAGAAAAACTAAGGAGAAGATAACATTTCTTCTTCTTTTATTATTCTTCACCCTTCTTTTCCCCTTCCGAATCAAAAGCTTTAAAATAAGAACCTACCTCTAAATCAATAACGCCTTTTTTATCTGTATTCAGCTGGGAAATGATGGATGGATAATGCTGCAGCTTATCCGAAAAAGAGGATAAAGAAGCTAATACCTGATTTCCATCATTCATATATACAGTAACACGCCACTTATCTGTATTTTTAGGAGTATACCTTACTTCAGAAATTGCGTTATACACTTCTGCTGACAGTTTATTTAGTTCTCCCCCTATTTTTTTGATTACTTTATTATCTTCGCTCTTTATATCCTTAATAATTGGAGCATCATAGGGACTATTGGTCATAGCTCTGTCATGCAACATCTCCCCATTTTCAAGAAGTGGAATAAATTCATTCTTTACTTCAAAGTAAGCAATCTTCCTATACTCTTTTACGTCTATATGAACAGTATTTGGAAAAACAATAGAAATCTTAGCAGATTTAATCCCGCCTGAGTCTTTTAATTTCTCTGTGAGCTTGTCTTTTTTGATTGTCCAAATATTTGTTTTGCTGTCAATTCCACTCATTTTCTCCAAGTCTTCAAAAGAATATAAATGATTACCCGTAATTTCGATGTTTTTCACATGACTTAAAGGCGATTGGAAGTATATAACGCAAACGATGATTAGGAAGAATAGAAGGAGAAGGAAAATAAGGCGACGATTTGCTTTTCTTCGTCTCTGCTCTTTTAATTTTGGAATTCTATCTTCTAAAGAAACTACCTTCCCTTTTTCCAAAAAATCACCCCGGTATTATTAAATAAGGAAATAGTACATAACATTTCAATAGGTTGTCCACCTTTTCCTAACAAACAAATTTTCTATTTGCTATCTTATTTTTTCTTGTTATCGATTACTTCCTTCATGACATTATACAACCTCATTGCCGCATCAGGAATACCTAATTTTTTGGAAGCCTCTTTCATTTCCTTTAGCAAAACAGGATTAAGCATGATTGCATCCATTTCTTCTATCAATTTTTGGCCATTCATATCCTGTTCAAGAAGCATTCTGGCTGCTCCATTACTCGTTAATGCATGCGCATTTTTTTCTTGATGATTATTCGTTACATAAGGACTTGGCACAAGAATGCTCGGAATACCAAGCGAGGTTAGCTCACTTAGTGTTGTTGCGCCAGCTCTTGCAACAGTTAAATCAATACTCGTTAATACTTCAGGCATATTATGGACAAATGGCTTAATAATAACATTTTCTGGATTGCCGACACGCTCTACTTCTTTCTTTACCGCTTCGTAGTGCACCTCTCCTGTTACATAAAGAACTTGATAAGCTTTCTCCCCTAATTGTGGTAATGCTGCAATTACAGCATCATTTATCGGTCTTGCTCCTCTACTACCGCCAACAATAAGAACAGCGGGTTCTTTTAATTTTAATCCGACTGATAAGCGACCTTTTATTCCATCCTGATTTAACACTTCGGATGCCCTTGGATTCCCGGTCATCACTACTTTTTTATCTGGAAAAAAAGAAGCCGCTTCTTCAAAGCAAATCGCTACTTTATCGACATATTTACTTAAAAACTTATTGGTTAACCCTGGAACACTATTTTGTTCATGAATAATAGTCGGTATTCCAAGCTTAGCTGCCGCATATACAACCGGACCACAAACATATCCGCCTGTTCCGATGACAACGTCTGCTTTAAATTCTTTTAAAATCGCTTTACTTTTTTGTACACCTGCAATAAATCGCCAAACTGTTTTCACATTTTCTGGGGAAAGTTTTCGTTTAAACCCTGTGATATGTATTGTTTTAAATGGAATATCTTCTCGTCTAACTAATTTACTTTCTAGCCCTTGCTCTGTTCCGATATAAAGAAATTCAGCATCCTTCACTTCTCTTTTTATTTCGCGAATCAATGCTAATGCAGGGTATATATGTCCCCCTGTTCCTCCGCCGCTTACTACTATTTTCATTCTTTCCACCTCAAAATACTTCTCATCTCTACTTTTCCTGAAAAAAACGTGGTTTTCTTCTCTTTTACATTATAGCTTCAAATAACATAAAACAAAAATAATCTTCTGCTATTTTTTTAGATATTTTTTAGCTTTGCCGTCATCTCCCAAATAATAGATACCTTATTGTACTATATTTTAAACTTGCTTTATGAATATCTTGAAAATGATAATGAAATGTAATACATTTCGTCTTCCTACATGTCATATTGTCATGTTTGAAAAGGATTTATCATATGTGTGAAAAAAATAAATTTTTTGTATTCTACAACATTTCTTCCCTCTGAAACAGAGACTACCATGATAAACACTCTTTAGCTCTCCACAAAAAAACCTAGTAAAGAGAACGTATTCTCTCCACTAGGTTTCTATAAATTTCATCAAAAAATTTCCTAGCAATGAGGCTGCATTTAATACCGCGAAAATCGGCTCACATTTAGAAGGATGCCTATTGCTATTAACATAAGTGTCAGCGATGAGCCGCCATAGCTTAAAAACGGAAGTGTAATCCCTGTAACTGGCATTAGCCCTGTTACCACCCCAATGTTAATCATAACTTGAATTGCAACCATGGAAATGATCCCGACTGCCACAAAGCTCCCAAATAAATCTTGAGCTCCTAATGCAATTCTTATGCCTCTCCAAAGTAAAAGCGCGAATAATAATAAAATCAGCGAACCGCCGATAAAGCCTAATTCTTCTGACAGAATCGCAAAAATGAAATCGGTCTGCGGCTCAGGTAAGTAGAAAAATTTTTGTCTGCTTTCCCCAAGTCCTAAACCGAATAAACCGCCTGGACCAATTGCATATAAAGATTGGATTATTTGAAATCCGCTTCCTAATGGATCTGACCATGGGTCCAGAAAGGATGTTATCCTTTTAATCCGATAAGGAGCTGATGCAACCAGACCGATAAAACCAGCTACCCCAATAAGACCTAATATAACAAAGTGACGAATGCGAGCACCAGCAATAAAAATCATGACAATACTAGTTCCAACCATAACTGTCCCAGTACCTAAATCCGGCTGAAGCATAATCATTCCGAAGGCAAGGAATACCAGACCTAATGAGGGAAGTAACCCTTTTTTAAAGGAGGTTATATGCTTTTGATTTTCTGATAGAAATTTTCCCAAGAAAAGAATCATTGCTATTTTCATAAATTCAGAGGGCTGAATAGAAAAAGCACCTACTCCGATCCAGCTTTGCGAACCATTTCGAACTAACCCCACCCCAGGAATTAAAACAACGACAAGTAAAATAAAACAAACAATAATAATCGGTTTAGCCCAAGATCTCCATATCCAGTAATCAAGATTCATAATAAATAACATTGCTGCAATTCCGACTCCTGCAAAAAGCATTTGCCTTTTAGCAAAGAAAAAAGAATCACCTAAATTTCGTTCAGCCATTACAGCACTAGCACTATACACCATGATTAACCCTATCGCTAGCAACGTAAATGTAATAATCATTAGAATTATATCTGGAGTCGTTTTTTTTGATGGCACCATTAACACCTCGAACCTGCAAGATTAAGGGCTTGCAACAAAGAAAAGCGATTTATACCCAGATTTCTTTGTATACTACTGAGGAATCGGATAAAAAAAGAAAGCTCTGTAAATTATCGGTTAAACTAGGAATAAGGGAAAAGAGCGTTCCTTCCACCCTAATTTAGATGAAATGAAACCTTTAGCCTTTTTCTACTAACCTTGTTATCATTTACAGAGCTTACTTTTAAGTAAGTATTTTATATGGATACTTTTTTATTTCTATCCATATAGATCTTAAATTTTCTTTCAACGCCTACTTACAGACAAGCCCTTATTTAAGCATATGCACCGCATTGATAAAAATGTCTCCTCTGACTTCAAAAGTTTTATATTGATCCCAGCTTGCACATGCTGGGGAAAGAAGAATAACATCTCCGCTTTCTGATAAGTCATAGGCAACAGGTACTGCTTTGTCCACATTATCGACGCGTTTAATGGTTTTTATTCCTGCAAGCTTGCCTGCCTTCTCCACTTTTTCAGCAGTTTGTCCAAAAGTAATCATAGCTTTTACATTTTTAAGAGATGGAATGAGTTCATCAAATTCATTTCCGCGGTCCAGTCCACCAGCTAACAGAATAACCGGTTCATTAAAGGCTGCAAGGGCATTTTGTGTTGCCAGGATATTTGTTGCTTTCGAATCATTATAGAATTTCCGTCCGTTTATTTCTTTAATAAATTGCAGACGATGCTTAACCCCTTTAAAGGTACTTAATACGGCAAAAATACTTTCATTTGTTACACCTGATAATTTTGCTGCTGCAACAGATGAAAGGATGTTTTCTAAATTTAATGCACTTAAATACGTTATATCTGATAGTGCCATAATTTTTTGATCATTAAAATAAATAATATTATCTTTTATATAGGCCCCAAACTCAAGTTCACGTTTTGCAGAAAAAGGAATAATCGTTGCATTGCTTCTGTTCGCGATATCCATGACAATCTCTTGTTCGACGTTCACAATTAAATAGTCACTTTCATCTTGGTTTCTCGTAATGTTTCCTTTTGCCTTCGCATATTCTTCCCGTGTCCCATGATAATCTAAATGCGCCTCATAAATATTTGTAATGATCGCAATTTTCGGCTTGAATTTTTCAATTCCCATTAATTGAAAGGAGGATAATTCAATCACTATTTTATTATCTTCCTCTGCAACTTGGGCTACATTAGAAGCAACTGTTCCAATATTCCCCGCTATCAAAGGCTTTTTCTTATCAATTTCTAACATATCAAACAATAAGGTTGTGGTCGTTGTTTTCCCATTTGACCCAGTGATTGCAAGAAAAGGAGCTTCGGACACTCTGTATGCTAGTTCTACCTCTGTGATTACAGGAATGCCACGCTCCACTGCCCCTTTAATCATTGGATTAAAGTAAGGAATTCCAGGGTTTTTTACGATCAGCTGGAAACCCTCCTCCAGCAATTCAATAGGATGACTTCCGCAAATAACCGTGATTCCTTGTTCTAATAAGCCTTGTGCTTCTGGATTTTCATCTAATGGCTTACTATCATTTACTGTTACAAAGGCACCTAAATTATGTAGTAATTGAGCTGCGCTTATTCCACTTTTAGCAAGACCTAATACCAGAATTTTTTTATGATGATAATCATTAATCTGCTTCATTATAACCACACCTCAATATAAATTCCTAAAGCGGCAAATAATAATCCAACCGTCCAAAATGTGACAACTACTCGCCATTCAGACCAGCCAACTAGTTCATAATGGTGATGTAATGGGCTCATACGGAAAATTCTTCTCCCTGTTGATTTAAAAGATATTACTTGAAGAATGACAGAAAGTGTCTCAATAACAAATACTCCACCTATTAATATTAATAAAATTTCTGTCTTTGTTAAAATAGCAATCGCTGCAATAGCACCTCCAAGGGCAAGTGAACCAGTATCTCCCATAAATACTTTTGCTGGATGGGCGTTGAATACTAAAAATCCTAAAACTGCGCCCACAATGGCTACCGAGAAAATGCTAATTTCAAACTGTGATTGACTCCATGCAAGGACAGCAAACGCTCCAAATGCCACAGCAGAAGTTCCAGAAACTAATCCGTCCAAGCCATCGGTTAAATTCACCGCATTAGAAAATCCAACTAACCAAAAAATAATAAATAGCGCATAAAACCACCCTAATTCTAGTGGTTTATCTACAAAAGGAATCGAAATTGCAGTGGAAAATTCGTTTTCGCGTAAAACAAAGTAAAAAATAAGCGAAATAATTATCTGCCCTAATAGCTTTTGTCTAGAAGTTAATCCTAAATTACGCTTCATCACTACTTTTATAAAGTCATCTAAAAAGCCTAACAATCCAAATCCGACTAATACTAAAAGTAATAAATACGTCTTAATTGTTGGCTCTGAAAATTTATTAATCATTACCAATGTCGTTACAACAATGGAGAAAATAATCATTAAGCCCCCCATAGTTGGCGTTCCCGTTTTTTTCTGATGAGACTTCGGTCCTTCTTCTCTAATGCTTTGTCCGAATTTTAATCTTCGCAAGAAGGGAATAAAAAAAGGAGAAATTAATACTGTTATTAAAAAGCCTAATAGAATCGTAAAAAAGATAACTTTCTCCTGCATTTTAATTCCCTCCTTTCATTTGATTATTTGTATTTAATACATGCTCTCTAATTACCGCTATATCATATGTTTCCATCTGGGAATTCAGACTGTTTTCTTGCAAAAAAATAAATTTAGTTGTTTTTTCTTGTGCTTGTAATTGTTGCTCGTAAATTTTACTCATTTTTAATATGCCTTCCTTTAAATCTTTTGTATAAAAAATCGGAAAATGATTTGGTGTATAGGATGGGAGTTTCATCCCCTCTTCCCAAATCGCTCCAATTGCTCCATTTGTTATAGCAGCACTCAAATCACCAGAACTATCTTTATAAAATGGAATAAACAGTCCTTTTGGCTGTTCGCACTCTGCTAAGAATGACACGGTTTGAAAAAGCAAATCTTCTTTCACAAACCCTTTTGCTTCGGGAATAGCTTGAAGGACTAAGTTATAGGACAATGTCATTTTTTCTCTCCTCTATCGCTTCTTTTGCAACTAAACGGTCATCAAAGTCCAACACTTTAGAACCAATAATTTGATACGTTTCATGCCCTTTCCCTGCAATTAGAATAACATCATCAGGCTGCGCTTGATCAACAGCAAAGGCAATAGCCTCTTTGCGATCAGAGATTATCGTATAATTCTGTTCAGCCCTAACTCCTTCCTCCATATCTTTTAATATGGCAAGCGGATCTTCACTTCTAGGATTATCGGAAGTTAGGATTGCATAACTCGCTTCCTCGCAAGCAATTTTCGCCATTAAAGGACGTTTCGTCTTGTCTCTATCGCCCCCACAGCCAACGATCACATATATTTTATTCTTAGCAAATTCTTTTACCGTTTGCAAAGCATTTTGCAAACTATCAGGTGTATGTGAATAATCAACGATCACAGAAAAGTCTTGGCCGGCATTAACCGTTTCAAATCTCCCTGCGACTCCTGCTACCTTTTCTAGCGCATTGATGGTCACTTCCATTGGAATATTACTTGCGATTGCAGCACCAATGCTTGCTAGTGTATTATACACGTTAAATTTCCCAACCATTTTTAATTGGACAGAATGTATGCCAAGCGGAGTATGTAAATCGAATGATGTGCCTGCTGCCGTAATTTTTATATTTTTTGCCATTATATCAGCTTCTTTATCAATTCCATATGTAAGAATATGAGCGGCTGTAATGGTTTCATACTCATTCGCTGCTGCATCATCTTTATTGAGAATAGCAAATTTTGGCTTTTCAGACGAAAAGGCATTTCCTAGTCTTGTAAAAAGCAACCCTTTCGCTTTTTTATATTCTTCCATCGTACCATGATAATCTAAATGATCTTGACTTAGATTGGTAAAAACAGCAATATCATAGTCACAACCAAATACTCTGCCTTCTACAAGGGCATGGGAAGATACTTCCATAACAGCTGTATCAACTTTTTGCTCCACCATTTGATGAAACACCTTCTGCAGGGTCACAGCTTCTGGAGTTGTATTTTTTGTTTCTTGTATTTCCTCACCGATTTTGGTATACATCGTACCGATGATTCCTGTTTTTTTATTTGCCTCTTTTAAAATAGCATCTATTAAATGGCTAGTTGTTGTCTTTCCATTTGTACCTGTTATTCCAATAAGCTGAAGCTTTTGAGTCGGCTTTTGATAAAATACATCTGCAAGCACACTACTAGCTCTTTTTGTATCTTTTACAACGATCACTGGAATAGGCAAGGACAGACTTCTTTCCGCTATGACAGCGACTGCCCCAGATTCGTATGCTTTTTGGGCAAAATCATGGCCATCGACTGTATAACCTTTTATACAAATAAAAAGACTGCCATCTGATACTTTGCGATTATCATTCTCTATTGATTTTATTTCCACATCTTCTCCGGTATAAGGAGTGTATGGCTGTAAACTCTCAATAAGTTTTTTTAATTGCATCGCTTTTTGATTCCTCTTTTCTCTAGCTCTATATGTAATCTTTGATTGCTCATAAATATTAATTATATACTAAATAATGAATCAGCCATATAGATTATACAATTTTCTTAGCGTATTTTATTTTACATGATTAAAAAAAATTTATCTATGTTGTACCTTATTGTTGGAGAATTTATATTAGAAGAATAATTTAAGATAGAGGAAAATTTTAATTATTTACATACGAGCTCTATTCTTGGATTAAAAGGCTCAAGAGGCTTTTTTATAGAGGAAGAGAAGCGGCACGTATTAAGCTGCCGCATCTCTTCCAATTAATTAAATTGAACCAAAATAGTTGATCCTTCCTTCACTTTTGTTCCAGGCTCTGGAGATTGCTTAATCACCGTATCCCCGCTTCCACTTGAATCAATTTTAAGATTAATAAACATTTCACTGATATCTTTTTTCGTATGCCCGACAAGGTCTGGCACTTCTATTAATGGATTTTCCGGATATTTATATACTTTGTCAATTTGATCTTTACGAGGTTCCACACCAAGTGCTCTCAAACTATCTCCCATAATCGCGCCAACAATTGGAGCAGCAACCGCACTACCGAATTGCACCGTTCCTTTTGGGTTATCTACTGCCACGTACACGACTAATTCAGGATCATCAGCAGGTGCAAAGCCGATAAAGGATAGTATATAATTATTTTCTAAATATCTTCCACCTGAAGCTTTTTGCGCTGTCCCTGTTTTTCCACCAACTCGATAGCCTTCCACAAAGGCCTTGCCTCCAGATCCCTTTGCCACAACATTTTCTAATGCCCGTCTTACTTCTTTAGATGTTTCTTCAGAAACTACCTTTCTTTTTGCAACAGGCTTTTTCTCCATAACCACTTCACCAGTAGATGGATCAATTAATTCTTTTGCTACATAAGGAGTATATAAAGTGCCCCCGTTAATGGCGGCAGATAATGCTGTAACTTGTTGAATTGGCGTTACGGCGACGCCTTGACCAAATGCTGTTGTCGCTTGCTCCACTGGTCCTACTCTGTCCATGTTAAACAAAATCCCTTTAGATTCCCCTTGTAAATCAATTCCTGTTTTTTGCCCAAATCCAAAATCACGAATATATTGAAACAGCTTATCTTTGCCAAGACGTTCCCCTAATTCTACAAAACCAGGGTTACAAGAATTTTGAACGACCTCTAAAAACGTTTGCGAGCCATGTCCTCCTCGCTTCCAGCATTTAAGTTTTGCTCCACCTACTTCGGCATACCCTTTATCATAAAAAGTATCCTTATCTAAATCTACTTTTCCTTCTTCTAAGGCTGCTGCCAATGTAATAATTTTAAAGGTAGATCCTGGTTCATATGAACTCCATATCGGTAAATTACGATTATATACAGTGGAATCCACATTTTGAAAATCTGATGGATCAAAGCCTGGACGACTTGACATCGCCAAAACCTCGCCAGTCTTCGGGTTCATTGCAAGTGCGATAATCGATTCAGGATCATAGGTTTGTTGGGCTATATCCAATTCTCTTTCTACAATCGTTTGAATTTTTGTATCGATGGTAAGGACTAAATCATTCCCATTAACCGGCGCTTCATAGGCATCAGCCATATCATTCATTCTCTGTCCTTTTGCATCCGAATAATATTGAACAGATCCCTTCTTTCCCTTCAACTCATCATCATATTCCAACTCTAAACCTATTAGCCCTTGATTATCAATACCAGCAAACCCTAATACATGGGATAAATAGTTTCCAAAAGGATAAGATCGCTTCGAATCTTCACCAATATATACACCGTCTATATCAAGTGCACGAACTTTTTTGGCCTTTTCATGCGTGATTTTCCTACCTTCTTTTAAACGAACACTCATCTCCCTTTGGATAATCTGCTTATAAACAGATTCCTTATCTGCTTCTAATACTTCTGCAAGCTTTTCAGCGGTGTCTGCTGGATCTTTAATTTGGCGTGGTACTATATAAACCGTTGGCGCACTGACATTAGTCGCAAGCGCTATTCCATTACGATCCAAGATCTCTCCTCGTTGTGGCTCAAAAGCAATTTGTCTACTCCATAAATTTTTTGCTTTTGTTGTAAGCTCGTCCCCCAGAAAAAATTGAACATACGCCAATCTTGTATCAATTATGAGAAAAATAACTATCCCAGCAACAAGCGCTATCAACAATCGCTTCCGAACGGTTACATTTGAAACCCGCATACAGATGGAACCTCCTTTATACTAGCTCAATTGAAATATATGCTTGTACGAATCGGAATAGAACGGAGAGTATTTGTTCGTTGTTTGGAAAAGAGGTAGGGATTTTTGTGTGAGGGATTTTTTGTTGATAAAAGCCACTTTTGTTTTTTTCTAGTTATTGTGGTTTTCACCCTCCCGATGAAAGCCATTTTCCTTGCTACTTCTAATTATTTCGGCGTTCATCTCTTTGATGAACACCACTTTCCCTGCTTCTTCTGCTTATTTTGGCGTTCACCCTCCCGATGAAAACCACTTTCCCTGCTTTTTCTAATTATTTTGGTGTTCATCCCCTTGTTGAAAACCACTTTCCCTGCTTCTTCTGCTTATTTTGGCGTTCACCCTCCCGATGAAAACCACTTTCCCTGCTTTTTCTAATTATTTTGGCGTTCATCCCCTTGTTGAAAACCACTTTCCCTGCTTCTTCTGCTTATTTTGGCGTTCATCCTCCCGATGAAAACTACTTTCCTTGCTTCTTCTAATTATTTCGGCGTTCATCCTCCCGATGAAAGCCACTTTCCTTGCTTCTTCTGCTTATTTTGGCGTTCACCCTCCCGATGAAAGCCACTTTCCCTGCTTCTTCTGCTTATTTTAGCGTTCATCCCCTTGTTGAAAACTACTTTCCTTGCTTCTTCTAATTATTTCGGCGTTCATCCTCCCGATGAAAGCCACTTTCCCTGCTTCTTCTGCTTATTTTAGCGTTCATCCCCTTGTTGAAAACTACTTTCCTTGCTTCTTCTAATTATTTCGGCGTTCATCCTCCCGATGAAAACCACTTTCCCTGCTTTTTCTAATTATTTCGGCGTTCATCCCCTTGTTGAAAACCACTTTCCCTGCTTCTTCTAATTATTTTGGCGTTCATCCTCCCGATGAAAACCACTTTCCCTGCTTCTTCTGCTTATTTCGGCGTTCATCCTCCCGATGAAAACCACTTTCCTTGCTTCTTCTGCTTATTTTGGCGTTCATCCTCCCGATGAAAACCACTTTCCTTGCTTCTTCTATTAATTTTAGCGTTCATCTCTTCTGTGAAAACTATCTTTCACTCATAATACGCCCACTGATGTATACCAATAAGCCTATAATGCTTATCTAATATTCTCTTAATCCTCCGCATTCCTCCCGATATCAAACACCAGTCATATATTTCTTTTGTCGTTATCTTTCTTTCTGGAAAAAGCAGCTTAAATTCTTTAACACTTCGTAAAACTGCTAACTCCAAGCTTTCTGTATATCCACATACATTACATTTGATCATTGCGCGTTCTGTTGAAATAAACAGTGAGTTGCATTTTTCGCAAAGGATTCCTTTCTTAAGTTCTTCATAGGTATAACTTGGCATTCTTCGATAAGATGAATCTTCCATATGAAGAGCGATCAACTTTTCAGCTAAGAGCGCATACTGTTTTTTTACTTGTGATCTATTTTTTTCTAATAATTTAACATAACGATTTAATTGGTTGGGATAAATATAAGGCAAATGAAGTGGAGCTTGATATAAGATAAATTCGGGGTTTATAAAAACAACATGTGGAATAATTGTAATAGAGTAACCAAGCTGGTGAATTAATTGTCTTAACAGGAACTCTGTTCGTTTTAATTGAGTAATAGGATTATTGATTTCTACTTTATTGTTTTTCTTATAGAATCGATCATTTTCATAATAAAAGTCACCTTCGTAGTTCTTAATTTCATAGAGATGAAGTGCCTCTCCTTCTATCAATAAGGAGTCGATTTGAAATGTCGTCTGGTGTGATTGTAATAATAAATCATTTAATACAATACTATTTGGGGCTAAATCTCTTAAATGCTCATCAAACTTCCTCTCTCCTTCCCAGCCTTTCCCTTGATTTAAATACTTTGTCTTCAATTCATCAGATAATTCCATTCGGCTATTTAATGATTTTAATAAAGCTAATTCCAGTGGTTCCCTTCTTTTCTTATACACTTTTTCACCCTCCTATTATACTAAAACGTTACAAACAACCGCTTATTTCTAGTATACAATACCGCGTCCATCTCCAACAAAAAAGCTTCACTACATCTCAAAAATGTAGTGAAGCTCTCTTACTCTGGTTCTTTTAACTTAACCGATAACTTATCGTTTTCCTTAATCTTAGACCCTGCTTTTATACTTTGGGAGGACACATAACCACTGCCGGAACTTTCAAGTTTCAGCTTATTGAGGTCCGCTACTTTTAAAACATCGCGTAATGACCAGCCCTTCATATTAGGGACTGTTTCTTTCCCATCCGTCTTTAAGATTACTTTCTCGCCTTTTAGATAAGTATCTCCTTTGACTGGCAGCTGTTCTTCCACTGTCTTGCCGTCTCCGATAATAACAGCATTCAGCCCTTTATCCTCCAGAATTTTCTTCGCTTCTTCTGCAGTCATTCCACTTAAATTAGGAATTTCGATTGGCTTCGAAATTACTTCTTTTGTTGGAACTATATCCATATACTGTAGACTGCTCTTCATTACTGAAGTGAAAATTTCAGCGACTGGTTCAGATCCAGTTTCCGTTTCCTTTAACTTTGGTTGCTGAACAGCAACATACATTATTAATTCAGGATCATCCTTCGGAGCCATTCCTAAGAAAGAAAAGATGTAATCATTTTTACTTTTTAAATACCCACCGCCGCTTTTAGGAATTTGTGCGGTTCCTGTTTTACCGGCAACATCATATCCATCAATATTGAATTTTTTGTAACCAGTCCCTTTTTTACTCGTAATAACTGTTTCAAGAATATCGCGGACTTCTTTGGCTGTTTTTGCAGAAATTGGTGTTCCTGCAACTTTTGTCTCGCCTTTTTTAATGATTTTTCCTGTATTTGGATCTTTAATCTGTTCAATAACATACGGCTTTACCATTTTTCCATCATTGGCGATAGCTGTTGCCGCTTGAATTTGCTGAATTGGCGTTAAAGCAGTACCTTGACCAAAAGCAGTTGTAATTTTTTCGATTGGCCAATTAAATACAATCGAGCTATTTGCTTCTTTTGGCAGATCGATGCCAGTTGGCTGATCAAGGCCGAATTTTGTTAAATATTCTCTGAATGTCTCAAAGCCGATTTTTTCCTTAGCAAGTTTCGCGAACGCTACATTGGAAGATCGCTGAACACCTTCCAAATAGGAAATAGGTCCCCAACCAGCTCCATTATTATGATCTCCTATTCCTTCATATCTGCCTGACTGATACTCCTCGTTTGGATTGAATACTCCTTCTTCTACTGCTGCAGCTAAGGTAAAGATTTTCATGGTGGATCCTGGTTCATAATTGGTTTCGATTGCTTCATTATGCCAGGAAGCTGTAATACCTTCTCTTGTTTCAGGATCAAAGGACGGTCTTTGACTCATCGCTAATATTTCCCCTGTTTTCGGATTAGCTACAATCGCAATCATTTTTACAGGATCATATTCCGCATTCACCTTATTCATCGTATCTTCTAAAAAGGATTGAATTTTCTTATCGAGTGTTAAATAAACATCCTTGCCATTTTGAGCAGGCACGATTTTATCCTTACTGTTCGGCAAAATATAACCCCATATATCTTTACTATACTGCATACTGCCATTTGTGCCTGTCAGCATTTTATTTAAGCTTTCTTCAATACCTAATCTACCTGTTTCTTTACCATCATCCTCTTCCAAATAGCCGATAACATGGGAAGCAAAGATTCCATTCGGATAGAAACGCTTCTTCCCTTCGACAATTTGAATACCAGGAAGCTTTAAATCTTCAATTTTCTTTTTCGTCTCATAGGAAAGATCCTTTCCGGCCTCCCCAAATTCCACTTGTTTTGCGCCCTTTTTGGTTAAAATTCTATAAATCTCCGATTCTTTTAAATCGATATATTTCGCTAATTCTCTAGCTGTCAATTCAGGATCTGCAACATGAACTTTTTTATCCAGATTCTTACTCAATGATTTATCCGTTACAGCAACTAGCTTATAAGAAACTGCATCCTCCGCAATTACGTCCCCATTGCGATCTAATATACTTCCTCTAGAAGCCTCTAGCACACGAGAAGTGTTATGTTTTTTTTCTGCTTGTGCAGCTAGTTCTACTCCTGACACTTCTCCTGTCGCTTGAATATAGACAAACCGAATAACTAAAACAAAAAAGAGCAGACAAAAGAGAATAAAAAGGATGGCTGCTCCAAAATTAATATTAGGTTGTTTTCGAATCATTGCTTAATGCACAACCTTTACATTATCTTTACTAAAATCTAAACCTAATTTCCCTGCTACTTCGCGTAAGCGTTCAAAGCTGCTTAAATCCTTGACCTGTGTATCTAATTCCTTGTTTGACTTTTCAAGCGAATTAATGGAGCTTTCCGCTACTTGAATATCTTTATTTACTTGATAAATCTCCGATTGGTTGCTTACAATTTTTACGCCGCCAATACAAATAATCGCTACAAAGGCAATTCCTAAAATCTTCTCTCCAGGAGATAATAATGATTTAGTCTGTTTAATAACCTTTTTAACCGACTGTTTTTCTTCTTGTTGTTGATATTGATCCTGCTGAATTTTTCTTGCTAAGTTGCTCATTTAATTACCTCCCGCACCCTTTTGTTATTGTTTTTCTGCAATACGTAGTTTCGCTGATCTTGCTCTGTTATTAAATTCTAATTCTTCTTCTGATGGAACAATCGGCTTTCTTGTAATTAATTTCAATTCTGGTTTAAACTCATCTGGAATAACCGGTAGTCCTGGCGGCAACGGCGGCAGGTCACTCATCTTTTTAAATGTCGACTTGCAGATTCTGTCTTCAAGAGAATGGAAAGTGATAACGCTGATTCTTCCGCCTGGATTTAACAACGTAATAGCTTGCTCTAACGAAGCTTCAAATACGCCAAGTTCATCATTGACTGCAATTCGTATTGCTTGGAAAACTCTTTTAGCAGGATGACCACCTTTTCGTCTAGCTGGCGCTGGAATAGCTTCTTTGATTAATTCAACCAACTCTCCAGTCGTTTCAATTGGCCGATTTTCTCTTGCTGCCTCAATCTTCCTTGCTATTTGTTTAGAGAATTTCTCCTCACCATAACGAAAGAAAATTTTAACTAATGATTCATATGACCAAGAATTGACTACATCATATGCAGTAACATCCGCTTCGTTATCCATGCGCATATCAAGCGGTGCATCATGATGATAACTAAATCCGCGTTCAGGAGTATCTAATTGCGGAGAAGAAACACCTAAGTCATAAAGAATTCCATCTACATGTGTAATCCCTAAGTTGTGAATTTCTTCTTTTAGATAACGAAAATTGCTTTTGACAATCGTCAATCTGTCCTTATATGGGGCTAATTTTTCTTGTGCATTTTTTATGGCTATTTCATCTTGATCGAATGCAATTAATCTTCCGCTGCCTGATAATTTGGAAAGAATTAATTCGCTGTGCCCTGCTCCGCCTAAAGTACAATCCACATAAATTCCATCTGGCTTAATATCGAGAGCATCGACCGCTTCATTCAGTAATACTGTTGTATGATTAAACATGAATCCACACCTGTCTATAAATTTTTCTTGTAGGTAGTATTTATTATGTACATAGTGAAAAAAATTAAATATCAAACCCAATCATATTCTCTGCAATTTCTGCAAAAGAATCCTCTGATTCGGAAAAATAATTTTCCCACTCTTGTTTATCCCATATTTCAATACGATTAGAAACACCGAGAATAACACACTCCTTCTCTAGCTGTGCATATTGAAATAAGGGGGAGGCAATATTTATGCGACCTTGTTTATCAATCTCACATTCTGTTGCTCCGGAGAAGAAAAATCGGGTAAATGCTCTAGCATCTTTTTTGGTTAAGGGCAATTGCTTGAGCTTGTCTTCAATTATCTCCCATTCATTCAGTGGGTAACCGAAAAGACATCGATCGAGGCCGCGGGTTAGAATAAAGGTCTCACCTAAGTTCTCTCTAAACTTCGCAGGAACAATGATACGTCCTTTTGCGTCAACATTATGATGATATTCACCCATAAACATACCCTTGTCCCCCACTTTCTAACCTCAATGTACCACATTCCCCCACTTTCCTCCACTATTAATTTTAATTCTATCTATTTTGTATATTTCCTGCAACAAAAATAATAATTTTGAAAAGAATAAATAGGTTTCTTTGTCACTACTTTTTGAGAATTGACTGTTTATTTTCTAAAAGACAAACCTAGAGGAAGGAATGAAAATACGTTATATCAATAAAAAAACCGTCCTATAATTAGGACGGTACAGCTTATTGACAAAAGGAATTTAGGAAATGTAAATGGAATTATTATGCATTGATTAGGGTGGAAGGGGTGAGACTCCTGTGGGATCTGCGAGACAGTCTGAGACCCTGCAGGCCTTTAAGCCGCAGCGGCTCAGCGCGAGCCCCACGGAAAGCGAACCCCTGCAATGGAAATCAATTCTTATTTAAAAGAATATATATGTATAAACTAAGACAAACTCCTAATTACTGAATTAGGAGTTTGTCGACAGTCTGAACCTTCCTATAATTAGGACGGCAATCATTCTTTTCTTCCTTATAATTTAATAACCTTATGTGTTCCATCAAAATCCATTGGCAAATCCATTACACTTTGAATAAAATCCATACCATATTTATTTAAGAAATAAGTGATATTCCAAACTCTTTCTTGTGGAGATCCTTCTGGTTTTAAATTTTGTTCAATGCGATTGAATTTATTTACCAGTACTTCATGCTTTAATTTTACGGAAGCATCGACTTTGTTCTGCAAAAATTCAACCTGGCTAACTAAGAAATCTTCATTTTTTTCTAATAACGGCAGTAAGCCTTTATACTCCGCCTTCATTTCCTCTTCCACTTGATCGTATTTCGTTTTGATTATATTTGTTAACTCACTAAGTATCTGTTCAATCCGTTCATTCGAGACAGACTTTAAAAATTCCGCACATTTTTCAGAGGTTCCATTTACAAGAACATCCTTTATCGATAATTTTAGTTCCTCTATGTCTGCTTCCACGCTTCTCTCTAAGAGAGTAATATTTAAGCGAGGAATAACAGGCGGCATTTTAATCCCTAGGTGTTCAAAAGCCTTTTTAAGTTCCGCCCAGTATGCAATCTCTCCAGGTCCACCAATAAATGCTAAAGTAGGAAATAATAGATCTTGCGTTATTGGTCTTGTTACCACATTATTGCTAAGCCTTTGAGGGAATTCACTTGCAATCTCTATTAACTGTTCCATTGTAAAAGATACCGTTCTATCTTTCCCGATAAAACAGTTTTCTATTTCATCGTATTGCAGCAATACCCTTTCTTGCTCTGCTTCATCATAATAAAACAAGTTAACAGGATTTTCTGCCATTTCGATAACTAGAGAATATCCCTTCTCCTGTACTAACTTTTGTTGTTCTGAAACGGAATCTGCCAATTTTTGAAATTCATTAATTTGTTTAAGGAAAATTTCTTTCTCCAACTTGCGAATCTCTTTATCACCAGAATCGACCAATAGTAAACCATAATCTTGGAATAAACTCATAGTAATATAGCTAAAGAAGTCAACTATCGTGGTGGATTCATGGACAGCGCTATGCAAAAGTTCCAACAAAGGCTTAGAATGATCTGTTTCACCATAGGATTCAACGACTGTTTCCAGCCATTCTATACAGACTTCTTTTTCCAGCAATATATCGGAAGTCATTCTTTTATCCAACACTCTTTGCGGAAAAACTACCTTCTTCATTTTTTCCTTACCTGGTGTATAAATATGATTAATTTCTAAATAATCATGGTCTTCTCCCGCTATCCAGAATACTGGCACAACCGGGATACCTAATTCTTCTTCTTTTTGTTTAGCTAACAAGATAATACTAATTACTTTATGAATGGAGTATAACGGTCCTGTTAAAACACCCGCTTGTTGTCCACCAATAACAACTACACTGTTTTCCTTTCTTAATTTAGAAAGGGATTGCCTCACCTTTTCACCTTGAGGGAACTTTTTCATGTAATCTGCAATATAATCTGCAAGATCATTCCTCATAAAAGTTCTCGTTTCTAATTCTTTAACTCTCTTCTCATAGCTACCATTATCAAGATAAGAATAATGAAAAAAGTCTTCCGCACTATTCTTTTGTTCTAAATAATCTGTTACGAATTTATTTGCCACAGGCAAAGAGAGATTCATCATCTCCATCTATGTACTTCCTTTCTCCTATTCGAGTTTTCCTTATATATGTATTTTCTCCTTATTAAAGACTCTTTCTATAGTGGGAGTCCAACCACGAGCTTATCATCCAGCTATAAAAAACATTCATTTTATTTCGCCACATAGAAAAGTATAGCATCCCTTTACTATAAAAGAAAAAAAGTTGCTTATAAGCCTTATCTTTTCGATTTATTTTCTTTTTAGCATCTGCCAGTTCGAGCCCACCTATTCATTTAAAGGAGCACTGGCTTGCTAAAACCATTTAAGTTACTTTATTATAATCAATTATTATATCATTCCAAGTGTTCTCCATATAGATAATATAAGGCCATAAACGAGCAATACAATATATAAAAGGAAAAAAAGAAGAAAGGTTACACGCCAAATTCCTTTAAATACTTTTTTGTATTGTATTTCCTCTTTAAACTTCCAATGAATAATAACAAATAACATGCCAATCAACAAGATAAATATCACAATATACAATAAGAGCGAAGTATACCAGATGGATTGAATAAGAAAATGGACAGAAACAATAAAAAAGATGGTACTTATATCTAGGGCTAGATGTATAGATAGACGGTGCTTTTTTGTAATCAACTTACTAATAACAAAAACAATAAACAATGTAAAGATAGGAAAAACCACGAGAAAACTAATGAGCTGTGAAGTTAGATTAATCATGGATAAACACCTCTCTTTCTCGTTCTTTTCCTTTAATCATCCGATAAACCACCTTTGCAATAGGCACACTCTGCTTTTTCTTTTTTGCTTCCTCTATTATGTATCCTAAAATTGCATCTATTTCCGTAGGCCTTCCCGCCTCCATATCCTTTAGCATCGAAGATTTATTTAAAGCTGTTTTTCGTATGACTTCCAAACAATACTCTCGATAAATTTCTTTATCAGCTTCATTTATCGTTAAAACATCTAATACCTCATTCATAAACATAGTCATCACTTCAGAATAATAAGCGTTTTCCAGCAAAACACCATTTGGCACCTGCAAAATACTAGTTAAACTATTTACAAGACAATTTACGACTAATTTTTTTTGCAGCATTATTTCATAATTATGCTCCATTATAAATAAAAAGTCTTTATTGGTCGCTGTTGTGAGCTTGGTAAGTATATCGTCCATTTCTCCTTTTAAGCAAGCTATTTTTATTGCTCCTACACCAGTATGTATGACAGTTTGCTCATCTTCCTTCATCGCTCCATGTTCGACAATTCCTATCAATATATTAGCAACTCGCGAATTCCTAATTGTCTCTATGTGTCCCATTCCATTTTGTAAAAAGCACATTGCCTTTATTTTATCACCCATTTTTTCCATCTTCTCGTAAATGGACGATAATTGATATTGCTTCACTGCCACGATTGTCAGCTCTTCTAGTCCATTCCACTCTTCAAAAAACCGTACGTGTACTGTTCGATTTTTCTTTTCGTCATTTACTTTATAATATATTCCTTCCTCTAAGATTCGCTCGTATTGCTTCTTTGACCGAACATATAAGGTGATATCATGCTTTTCCTTTAACTGGTATGCACATAATAAGCCAATTGCCCCAGCTCCAATAATTGCAATTTTCATCAGAAGCTCCTTTATCGTTTCAAGTTATCGTTAGTTATATATTAACATTTTCTGAAATGTTTGTAGTACGAAAATCACAGCAATAGAAAAAAATAAAATATTATTCTTGCCCTAAAAAACGAAACGAAAGCTAAAAAACGAGTGGAATCACACAGTTATTGAAAGATAATCTATAAAAGAGATTTTTTAAGGTTTAATAGTATAGAAGGAATAAAATTAGAGAAGAATGTGACAACTTTAATGGGGAAAACGCGGTATTATACTCACAAAATCAAATTGATTTTGTTTTCTTTACATAGGGAGATTTTGATGGTTTATATAAAGCAGCCGCTCATATTCTCCTTGGGAGTCAAGTGAATCCATTGATTCTCCTCTGCCTCACCTTTTATATACAGGAGTTTTGAGCGGATGCTTCCTAACTGACAGGATTCCTCCTGCAATATAGAATATTTATTTGATCTAATTATTATAGAAATAGATGCCATTAGCATTTCAGCTAAAGAAAATCTTACTTATACCTTGGGAAGTTTATCCTCATCTTTAAAAACCACCATTTGTCTTGCTTTTTCCATCAGCTCCACTAATGCTTTATAAGCACCTTCCATGGAATCTAATTCACTTTGCAGTTCTTCATTTTCCTTCTTTAATAACGCTAGCTTTTCCTCTAATTCTTTCGTTTTCTCTTTAACGGTGGAAGAGTCTATATTTTCTTGTTCCCACTTAGTTGCTTTATCATATAAATCTTTTAAATATATCATCATTTCATCAAATTGATTCTGTATAGGAGTTGGAGATATAGCAGGCTGGCCAGTTACTTCTTCTTGAGAAAACTCTTCTGCTACATTTGTCTTTTTCAATTGCTTTCTTTGTTTTTTGGCAAGTTCTATACCAGATTTATATTGTTTGCGTACATATGAATTCCAGCGAAATCCACATGCTGCACTTGTTCTTGATAATAACTTCCCCACTTCTTCAAATGCTTGAAGCTGTGTACCGCCTTCTCTAATATGACGAAGAACAATTTCAGCAAGTAAAATATCTTCATCTTTTGACCAAGCATCTTGTCTTGTTGTTGTCATCAGTGTACCCTCCTAGTGTTTTTTATTCATACATATGCATCTACTAGAAAAGATAGACTGATTTATTCATATTACAGAAAGAAAAATTAATGGCACGCAAAACTGCTTAAAGATCTATTCAAGAAAATAATTCGTCTTCCGATACCACTTTGATACCGTTTCTTCTTAAAAGCGCTGTGGTTACACCCACACCGTCCATTCTTGTGCCATCAAAGCTCCCTGAATATATACTACCACTACCACAAGAAGGACTATTTTCTTTTAAGACTACCATTTCTGCCTCCAAGTCTTTAATAAAAACTAACGTTTTATTAGCCCCTTCGATATACATTTGTGTCACATCATTTCCTTTAGCATCTTTAACAAACGCTCTTCCATCGAGAACATCATAACCATCCCCTCCGACTATCTCGGCTGGCTCCCTCGGAGTAGAGAAGCCTCCCAATAATTCCGGACAAACCGTTCTTATGCTTTCTTTTTTTATAAACGCTTCTATGTTGGCATCTAAACAATCCGTCCCATTATACCGAACTTTCAGACCAGCTAAACAAGAACTTACGACAATCATTGCTCAACACCTCATTAATATGTATTTTCTTCTAACTTTCAAAACTTCCTTTTATTTTACCTCAGCTATTTTATAAAAATAACGATAACATGGAAAAAAGCACAAGAACTTAAGTTCTTGTGCTTTTAATCAACAAAAAAGATAATTAGTTGCTTACAACTTCTTTCCCTTTGTATGTTCCGCAAGCGCTGCATACACGGTGAGCAAGTTTCATTTCACCACAGTTAGGGCATTCTACCATACCAGGCACTTGTAATTTAAAATGTGTACGACGTTTTCTCTTTGCAGTTTTAGATGTTCTTCTAAAAGGTACAGCCATTCGTCCCACCTCCTTAAAGAGTATTAAGAAAGTAATGAGAAAAGATATTTCCAATCTCACATTTTTCTTTTGCATAATTAAATATGAGTTTATTTACTCATTTTCAAAAAACTTAGCAAGTCCTGCAAGACGAGGATCAACTTTCTTCTCCTGTAAATCTTGCTCTT
Source organism: Niallia sp. M35 (assembly GCF_050971705.1). Taxonomy (NCBI): domain Bacteria; kingdom Bacillati; phylum Bacillota; class Bacilli; order Caryophanales; family Bacillaceae; genus Niallia; species Niallia sp. M35. Next base: position 54,264 of record NZ_JBPCEP010000001.1, on the reverse strand, counting down.
GGATTACTTCCCAATCATTTCCTGATTGCGGAGCTCCCTCTTCTGTTACATCTTCACAGAAGACTTGCATCGGTACCTCAAGTAAAAGTATTTCGGCTATAATTGGCTTTAAGTCAATTACATCCCCTTTCACCTGATGAACTTCCTCTTCGTCTGTTTCATATTCCGAAACTTTTAATAGGAAGGTTTCTGTTGTTTCAACATTAATTGGATAATCCACGTCTACTAAAGTACGAGAGCAAGGTAGCACGAGCGATCCTTTTATATTTAAATGAAAAGTCACTTTCGTTGAATCAATATCCGTACGTCCTGTTATATGAATAGGAGATACTTTTCTTATGGTTGGATCTGTTTCTTTGATCTCATCCATATTTATTGTTTCATCAATTGGCAATCCCTTACTTCGAAATTTTTGTAACTGGCTTAACGTCCATTTCATATATATCACCCCAAGGCAACAAAGGTAATTATAGCTTTCATATAATTATTTGTCAATATTTTTTCTTTACAGTAAATAATAAGAGATATGTCCTGAATCACGACCATATTTCGTGATTTCTTTTCTATTCTACCCATATTCATCAGAATTGCAACCAAAACTTCCTAAATGATTTTTATTTCTCTCCCCTTTGCTTTCCATTTAAGCTATTAGCAAAGCTTTACCTTCTAAAATTCGTAGAATAGAAACTATATTAGAAAGTAGACAGCCCTATTAAAACCTCGGTTCTATTAAAACAAGCAAATCATATAGGTTTCTCTTTTATAACCACTATTTTTAGGATAAACTTTTATTAATACAACCATAAAGAAACTAGTTAGGGAGAATGTGATGAAAGCAGTTGGAATAGTAGTAGAATATAATCCATTTCATAATGGACATTTGTATCATATCCAAAAAGCGAAAGAACTAACACAGGCAGATATTGTGGTTGCTGTTATGAGTGGTCCTTTTCTGCAGAGAGGAGAACCTGCCCTTGTTTCTAAGTGGGCTCGAGCAGAAATGGCTTTGGAAAGTGGAGTAGATCTTATTGTGGAGCTTCCTTATGCTTTTGCCACACAGCATGCTGCCGTATTTGCTTCTGGCGCTGTTGATATTTTGCAAAGCTTAAGTTGTAATTTCTTATGTTTTGGCAGTGAATCAGGCAGCATTGATGCTTTTCATCAGATTTTTACCAAGCTGCAAGAGCAAAAGACAGAAGAGGATTTACTTGTTAAGAGATTTATGAAACAAGGAATAAGCTATCCGAAAGCTAAATCATTAGCGATAAAAGAATTAACAAATAGTGATGATCACACCACGCTAAATCTTAGTATGCCAAATAACATCTTAGGATATGAATATTATAAGGCGGTGCATACCAATAAGTATCCTATGGAAATTTGCACAGTTGCCCGCATGAAAGCAGACTATCATGACAAAACATTTACTTCGGATACGATAGCTAGCGCAACAAGCATTCGTGAAGAATTATTGCATGCCAAGGGAGACATAAAAAAAATAGAACCCTTCCTCCCCGCAAGTAGTTATCAAATACTACAGCAGTATAAGGAAACATACCTCGCTTATCATACTTGGGAGAATTACTGGCACTATTTAAAATTCCGTCTCCTTCAGTCAACAGCAGAAGAGCTAGCTACCATATATGAGATGGAGGAAGGTTTAGAGTATCGCTTCCTCAAATATGTAAAAACAGCATCCTCTTTTCAGGATTTTATTCGTTTAGTAAAAACGAAAAGATATACATGGACAAGGCTGCAAAGAATTTGCGTACATATTTTAACAAACACCAAAAAGGCAGAAATGCAGTCTTCATTGAAGCCAAGTTTTATTCGTTTACTTGGTACAACTGTAAATGGCCGTCTCTATTTAAAAGAAAAAAAGAAGCAGTTTCAGCTGCCAATTATCAGTAAGCTTTCTGCTTTTGATAAAGAAAAAATCGCATTAGATATTCGCGCTTCGCAAATTTATGCTTTAGGTGTTCCTAATCTTGTTCAGCATCAACTATTAGAGATGGATTACACCAAACCTCCAATCATGAAATAATTCCTATGCAAGGACTAGTTTATTGGTTGGAGTTCTTTATAAACAGCTTAAAGATTAAAGGCCCTCCACTGTAGTAAATCGAGAACCTTTAATCTTTATTTGTTTACTCTATTAATTCTTTTTTTCCTTCTTTCTTTTTTTCTGATTTCCTTTTTAATCCCTTCTATATATCTTCTCGTTTCTGTTTCCCCTATTTTAATAATTTTCTCCAAATCAGTAAATGCCTTACTATTAAACATTTCAACAGGCGGCTTAATCATCACATCACTTGCTACCTCGCGTGATTCTACTAGTTCCATTTGCATGATATCTAATGAACGCATAATTACATCATAAATATTAGAAATATCTGTATGAATGTTTACTTTTGCTACATCGACAGCAATTACAATATCTGCTCCCATTTCCTTCACAACTGAGACAGGAACACGATCGATTACTCCTCCGTCTACAAGCAATCGCCCGTCAATTTTTTCTGGAACAAATATGCCTGGAATAGAAATACTTGCCCGAACAGCATCAGCAATGGGCCCTTTTGTAAAAACTACTTTTTCTGCTGTTAACAAATCTGTCGCAACAATGGCAACAGGGATATCTAACTCCTCTAAATTTTTTCCATAGGTAAACAAATGAATTAATTCCTTTACACGGTTCCCAGCGATAAACCCCATTTTAGGCACAGTAAAATCCAAATAGTATTTTCTTTTAAAGAACTTGGATAAAGTGTATAATCGCTCAATATCGGATCCTGCTCCATATAGACAGCCAACTATAGCACCTATACTGCTACCAGCAATATAATCTATTGGGATGTTCTCTTCTCTAAGTATTTTTATTACACCAATATGTGCAAATCCTCTCGCTCCACCTGACCCTAACGCTAATCCAATTTTTGGGCGTTCCATATTGTCCCACCTATTCTTATCAAAATAATAATCTATATATTCTTATGGTCTTTTTTTTTATGTTATGAGTATATTGATTGGTAGAGGGATATTCTTCAGGCTGTTTGTGTACAAGTATTCTTTTTTATTAAATATGTTTCTTAAACAGTCTTTCTTCTATAAAAAAGAATACTTACCTACTATTTTCTATTTGAAGGGGGAGCAATATAATTTGTTACGCTCAAAATTTAAGACAATCGTACTCGCTTTATCTGCGTCCCTATTAGCTCTTGCTCTAATTTCTTTTCCAGGAGTTGCAGTTGACGCTTCCAAAAATGGACTAAACACATGGTGGACGATTGTTTTTCCTTCACTTCTTCCTTTCCTTATTTTATCCGAAATTTTAATCGGTTTTGGTGTAGTTCGTTTTATTGGTGTTTTATTGGAACCCATTATGCGACCTCTCTTTAAAGTTCCAGGTGTAGGTGGATTTGTTTGGGCAATGGGCATGGTATCAGGCTTTCCTACTGGAGCAAAATTAACAGCAAGAATGCGTGAAGAAAAACAATTAACAAGAACAGAAGCTGAAAGACTCGTTTCTTTTTCTAACGCTTCTAATCCAATGTTTATTATTGGTGCAGTTTCAGCTTCTTTTTTTCATAGTCCCAAACTAGGACTACTTCTTGCCTTTTCTCATTACTTAGCCAACTTTACAGTAGGACTTTTTATGAGATTTCATGGCAAGGACACAGAAATAAAGAAACAGGAGGCAACTGAAAAAGCCTCTATCAAAAGAGCATTACGGGAATTACATCAAACTCGATTAAAAGACAAGCGTCCGCTTGGCAAATTAATGGGTGATGCCGTTACTTCTTCAATTCAATCATTATTAATGGTCGGTGGCTTCATTATTCTTTTTTCCGTTATTAATCGATTACTATTTCACTTACATATTACTTCTTTTGTTGCTAAATTGTTAGAATCTATTTTCCAGCTATTCACTTTTTCTGGCGAATTAACGATTCCATTCATTGCTGGGATATTTGAAATTACATTAGGAAGTCAATTAACAAGTGAGGTAGAAACTTCTACCCTTATGCATCAAGCAATCCTAACTAGCTGTATTCTCGGCTTTAGTGGTTTGAGTGTACAAGCGCAGGTTGCAAGTATTCTAGCACAGACAGATATTCGCTTTAAACCATTTTTTATAGCAAGAATAATGCAAGCAATCTTCTCCGGTATTTATACATTTATCGCTTGGGATTTCTTTAACAAAACCTTTTTGGCAAAAGATGCTCCAACGATTGCAATTCCAGGATTAAAACAGGAGGGAGCTTTCTTTCAACAAATATTTGAAAATATTAGCACATGGGGTCCAATTGTAACGATTATTTCCTTGACAATTTATTGTTTTATCTTAGTAAAAAGATTATCTCCAAGAGAAGAAGTATAAAAAAGACTTATTGCCATAAAGATATAAAAATCTTTTAGGCAATAAGTCCTTTTTTATTCATATTACTGGAGAGAAAGCGTTAGGGACGATTTTTATGAAACTTTGCTCTTAACGCATCATGAACAATCTTTGGGACAAGCTCCGAAATGTCACCATCATACTTACTGACTTCTTTCACTATACTTGAACTTAAGAAAGAATATTGATTATTTGTCATAATAAAGAATGTCTCAATATCATCTGATAAAACTCGGTTCATAGAGGTAATCTGCATTTCGTATTCAAAGTCTGATACAGCTCGTAACCCTCTAATAATTGCATTTGCATTTACACTTTTTGCATAATCAATCAAAAGCCCTTCATAGGACGACACAGAAACATTTTTAATATCTTTTGTTACTTCTCTAATTAACGCTAATCTTTCCTCTACTGAAAAAAAAGGTTTTTTGGCAGAATTATTTAATACACATATGTATACATGGTCAAATACCTTTGCTGATCGTTTAATAATATCAATATGACCGTACGTTATCGGATCAAAACTACCTGGGCAAACTGCTATACTAGCCATTTCTTAGTCCTCCATACCATTTTGTAAGGAATAAATAGAAACCGCAATTATTCCATATTTTTCATGTTTCACTTGTTGAAGTCTGCTAACTGCCTCAGGCAAAGAAATTTCCGAACCGTGTTCACAAACAATAACTCCGTCTTCCTTTAAGAGACCTGCTTCATCAATAAATGTTAGCATTTTTTCCAACTGCTGCTTTTTATATGGCGGATCTAAAAAAATATAATCAAATCTTTTTTCTCTTTTTTGTAATGCTTTTAAAGCACGATCCGCATCGTTGCGATATACCTCTGCTTGGCTATCTAATTTGCATATAGAAAGATTTTCTTTAATCGTATGTATCGCTTTTCCTTCTTTGTCTACAAAAATAACAAGATCCAATCCTCTACTTAAAGCTTCAATACCTAGTCCACCACTCCCAGCAAATAAATCAAGGCCTTCTCCTCCTTGAAAGTAAGGACCTATCATGTTAAAGATGGCTTCTTTGACTTTATCTGTAGTAGGTCTAGTCGAGTTACCAGGCACTGCCTTCAATGGAATCCCCTTATTTTTACCGGAGACAACTCTCATTTCAATCACCACAACCCTAATTTTACTTTAACTGCTTTTACCTTCCCTATCCTACCATAAACCTTATAGCGAGCCAACATTTTAAAGATTTTTTACTATTTATACCATGAATAGTTTTATTCCACCTATTAACTAAAAAAGAAGACTATCTTACTTTATCCAAAAAAATTATTTTGATTAGGTATAAGTGTTCCATGGTTGGGGATAATGTAATTAACAGCATCTATTCGAGGATGTTGTTGCCAACCGCGGAGAAGACTTACGTTTCCCCTAAGTTTTCCTCCGGTTTCTCCTCTCCCTTTACCTTCTTTCCTTATGAATAATAAGGATGTGGAAGGAGCCTGCAGGTATTTGCCTGCAGGCTTTTTTTACTCCCCTTCCCAATTTAAATGGAATTATATTAAAGAAAAAAACAGTATGGATGATGACTTAGTCGCAGAAGTTAATCCTTCTAACTAAGCTTCGTCCATACTGCTCTTATTATCTTTTAAGCAGCTATTAAATTCCCATTTTATAATCATATTCTTTCGCTTTATCTGGCCGCGAATTTTCAAATTCCATTTTTAAAAATGGTTTATAGGAAGGTTCTACCTTTTTAACAAAAGAATGAGCATTTATTTTTTCCATTATGCTTTCTACGTCACTTTGGTTTGTGTAGAGCACAACATATTTTAACCTTTTGGAAATAAAATGAACATTCCCATATCTTCTTAACATTTTTGCTTGTTTTAGTGAAAATAACCAAACAATAATCCCTTGTCGTTGCCCTAGCATAATTTAACCCCTTTAAATACCATTATTTATCATAATAGCATAGGAAAAGAAAATAGAAAAGCAATGATCATCTAGGATCATTGCTTTTAAGTATATTATGCAGAACAACTACAGCTTCCACCACTACCACAACCTCCGGAGCAGCCAGAAAGTTCATCAAAAAATGGATTACCTGTTGGTACTTTAATGAAAGTAGAAACAGAACGTCCAATAATAACACTAACATCATCTAAAAGCTTTTGTAAACCATTCTCAGCAATTTTAAATGCTGCTACATTATCATCTAAATCCATCTCGCGTTTAAGCTGTCTTATTTCCATCATCACTTTTTTATATTCAGGATGATATTTTCCAAAACGCTGAACTTCTTCATATAGCTCTTTCATTTTGTTAAAAGAATGAATTTTCCGCTGTGTTTCCTTATTTGATTGTATATTGGCCAAACAAATACGGTATTGTTCTGCAACATCTGATTCTAATATCATTTCAGCAATCTCTTCTGCTTCCTCTTGAATAAGGAGTATTTCAGTTGTCGCAAGCACGTATTCGCTCACCTCCACCTCTTATTCTACATGAAAGACACTAGAAAGAAAAGGAATGTGATATCCTTTTTTATCTAACTTTTAATCATTACTTGAAATGACTTCTGATATTGCATTTCCTTACTTGCTGCATCTATAACAGAAAGATTAATCGTATGCTTTCCTGCTTTCAGTCCTTCAATTACAAAGGCAGCAGAAGAATATTCATACTTCTGACCATCAACTTCTAAAACTATTTTACCTAATTTCCCCTGGCTATCTTCTCTGAATGAATAGTCCTTTACTCTGCATTCTACAAATACTTTATTTCCCTTCACTAAATGATGCACAGCCATCTTTTCTGTATCTCTATAAGTAGTAGAGGCTTGTACAGCCATATTTGATGAGATTACACCATTTACTGCTTCCTTATGAGGTTTTACTTTTGGATCAGGTATATCATGGCTACACCCAGTTAAAAGGAGAAAAGCAGGAATACAAATCAATCCGAATTTTTTCAACATAAACACTCCTGGTAATTTTAATAATGTTTTCGTTAGTATTACCATTCCTGTTTGTTTTACTCAAAGTATTTATTGACTTCTAAAGACCTAAGATTGTGCATTCATTGCCTGAAACATGCTAACCATCATAGACGCCATTTGTACACCATTCGAAAACTTTTCCACATGATCTGGGATGGTTTTTTTATAATAATGAAGGGAAGCAATCTCAAAGACTTCTAACTGATTTGGATTTCTGCTTAATTCTCTATACCATTGTGGCTGTTCTCGTATAAACTGTTGCAATTCTGTATTCTGCGCAATATATTCTTTAATATTCTGTCTCATATAATCCTCCTATTTAATCTTTCCTAAAAGAAAATGGTCCAGAAGGTTTTTGTTCTGTTGGCGCAGATGTTCCACTAGAACCACTATTGGGAGCGAATTGAGAGATAACACCTTGCAACGTACCTAAAGCTTGGTTTAAGTTTGCCAAGTATCCTTGGATTTGATTTTGGTCCATATTCTTTAATGTATCAACAATATTAGACATCCATACAGTCCGATTACCTGATGCCTCTTCTTTCTTTTGGGTGGACTCAGCACTACCTTCTAATAAACCATCCCATCTAGTATCATTTGGACCTAATAAATACCAATCCTCATATAATTCCTGTAATGTCACATTCCCACTTCTTGCCTCTTTCAATATTTTAGGGTTTGCTTTTACAAATGCTTTAAATTCTTCTACAGAAGGATGAAGTTTTTTATCAGCCATCATTATTTCACCTCTAATTTGATACATCTGCCTATATTACTTTATGACAGCTTTGTAAAAAGTGTGCATTTCTCTTCATATTTCCCTAAAACCCTGTAACTAATAAGATTGGTTAAAGATAACCAAATCCTGCTATGTAATTATCCCTACCATACACCAACAACTCAGATAAAAAAAACAGCCGACCACTCCTCCGCTGAGTTTGCCGACTGTTTCTTTTTCTACTCTTACCATTTTTCGATAAAATTTTGTGTATAGTATTTATCAAATACTCCTACTCCAAGATGTGTAAATTTCTCATTTAATAAACATTCTCGATGCCCTTTGCTATTTAGCCAACCTTCCATTACTGCGGGAGCATCTGAATACCCTGCAGCGATATTCTCCCCAGCAACTTGATATAAGATGTCACCTGCTTTTAAGCGGTCCTCTAAATCACCATACTTCTCAGATGTATGAGAAAAGTTTTCGGTATCAAACATATCCTTACTATGGCCTAATGCTACTACCGCAGTAGGCTGATCCCATTCAACTGTATTTAACTTGAATCTTTTTCTTAATACATTTGTCATATCTAGAATTTGTCGCTCGTTTCCTTCTTGTATTGCTTCATTATTCTCCACATTACTCTGTGTCTCTAATAGTTCTCCCCGATAAACTAATTCATATGGTCTTAAATGAAGTAACGTTCGGGCATCCATATACCGAATACTTGATAGAGTACCATTAAATTTATCAAAGTATAGCTGTGCATAATAATCTCCAATTTGAATAAGTGGGCGGTTATTTATTTCATCCTCCGATAATTCAAAACGGTAGGAGGAATTTTCGTAGTTAAAGCTAATATTGGTTTCAATTGGAGTCATTGTATAAATATCTCCAACTTCTTGTCCAATTTTATAAGGCGTAACATTCACTGAGCTGCCAATTGCATAAATGGTAACTACTTTGTCATCAAGAATACCAGCTTGAAAATACTTAGAGTCATCCTTATTGAATATCCACCAGTCATATTCATAAGCGGAAGGATCAATTCTCGCTGGCTTCCCATACTTCTTTTTGAGTTCACTTGTACTCTTACCGATTAAGCTCCCTAACCCCTCTTTAGGAGCTGGCAAAACTTGCGTATTTTTACTTGCTTCTTTGAGATTATCCTCTACTTTTTTAGGATTATCACCATTTTCAACTAATACATCTGGCTGATTATTATCATCTGCTATACTAAAATAGAATCCAATCGCCGATAATATTGCAATAATTATGACAGTTCTTAATAAAATTTTCAGAGGATTCCCCCCTCTCTAGCATTGTTTCTATTAATATATGTGGCTTTCTTACTAAATAGTATAACTTAATTTAAATAATTTTAATAGAAGAAGTAGTTTTTCAATTATGTAAATAAAGTTACATTTAAAACCATCCATTTCGCCATTAGAAACCAATAAAAAAAATGCTTCTGTTTTTTAGAAGCATTTTTACATGTTATTTTTAAAAACCTAATATTGCTTTAATAACAGATGTCGTTTCTCCTCCATGATAAAAAACATAGAGTAGTAAATAAACCGCTGTTCCTGTAATAGCTGTAATAAACCAAATAATACTTGTGATCGGTCCTAACTTTCGGTGCTTTGCATATTGCTGCTTATAACCTGTATACAACATAATAATTCCTAATACAGCACCTATTGTGGCCAAGGTGATATGAAAGATAAGAAATATAGTATAGTAGATCTTAATATCATCTGGTCCTCCAAAAGAAGTGTTACCAATAAAAATCGTTCTTGATGCATAAATGACGAAAAAGATTACCGCGAAAATCGCTGCAAATAACATGACAGTCTGGTGTTGTTGTCTTTTTTTCTGCTTAATTAATCCCCAACCAATCGCTACAAAAATCGCACTTAAAATAATAAACGTAGTACTAATTGTCGGCAATATCGGTAATGTAAATTCCATTTAGCTACCCACTCCATAAAGTATTTACCTCTTTGTTTAACAAACTCCCAAAATTCCCTTTTCAATAAGACTGGTTCGCAAATTTAGTGCCGTTAACCAGGCAACACCCTCGACCTTTCTGACGAAAGCGAGCCTTGCTCGGTCTCCTCTGTCTCACTAATCCCATCGAAGTCTATATGTATTCAGACTGCTCCAAGTTTCAGGATATTAATGTTTCTTATCGGAAAAAGCATCAAGCTTTAACCAATAAGAAATCAACCATTATTCTCCTTGAAATGTTCTCCCCTATAAACAATTCCTTTTTAGAATAATGTAAATACTACCATTGAGACAAATAATATTGTTAAATATTGAATGGAATAAATGAACATTGCTGTTGCCCATTTGTATTCATCTTCCTTTTTACTTGCTCGTATCCCCGTAATAACCCACCCGATATTTAATAATGTTGCTAATATTAAAAATGGAATACCGATTTGGTATAACAAAAATGGCAGCGGAAATAAAGCAATAATCCATATATACGTATGCCTTTTTGCTACCTCAAAACCTTTAACAACAGGGAGCATTGGAATTCCTGCTGCTCGGTACTCTTCTGCTCTTCGAATTGCTAAAGAATAAAAATGTGGCGGCTGCCAAACAAACATAATTAAAAACAAGCTCCAAGCCATCACATGGAGGCCAGGATCAATGGCAGCCCATCCAATTAGTGGTGGAAATGCTCCTGAAAAGCTTCCTATTACGGTGTTAGATACTAGTCGACGCTTTGTCCACATAGTATAGACAACGACATAGCTAAATGCACCGATTAAAGCAATGACAGTTGCAGTTATTGTTGTTAATAACAGGAATAAAGTACCAATGAAGAGAAAACCAAAACCTAAAACAGCAACTTTTGCAGGCTTCACTTTTCCTGTTACTGTTGGTCTGGACTTCGTTCTTTCCATTAATGGATCAATATCACGATCAATAAAATTATTTAAAACACAGGAACCTGCCATAATTAATCCTGATCCGATTAAAGTATATAATACCGTATCAATTTGCTCTAGAAACTTTGCATCTGTGAAGACTATTGCAAGCCAGATACCGGTAAACACGGTGATTAAATTTGAATTTACGATTCCTATTTTAATTAATGCGAGAAAATCCTTCCAAGCACTTGTTTCTGATTGTTGATTCGTCAATTTGGCTTCAGGATAAACGCGAGAATTAGCCATTTGATCATATCTCCCCTTTCATTACATACAAAAAGATATCATACTATATAAAATACCGTTCATTTTATTGTGTCATTATTCACATTTAACATCATAGCAATGTTAAAAAAAGACTCTTTTGCTATTAAACCATATTTTCATGAATATTTCTCTCTTTTTACACTAAAAACTTCAGTTGTCACATTATTGGTAAACTTTAACATTTATCACAACTTCCTCGAGAGCGTTTTACAAATAAAAAGACACTCTATTCATTATAGCCTTTTTTAGCAAGGAAGCAAATGAATCAACCTGTTTTCTTAGTATTACTTCTATAAACAAAGATAAAAAAACCAAAATCAGATACGAAATGCTTTAATATCTTCGTATCATGGTTTTGGTTTTTCTTTAGCTGGAAAACTTATATCCCAGCCATTTTATTGAATTGTTTAAAAATGACGGTTTGGTCGAACAAAACTGGAAGTAGGCTGTTTCTTCACTGCTATATCTGAAACATTCTCTTCTTTCGGCTTATAAACTCTTTCATATTTCACGAACATGGAAACATTGACAAGAATCCCCATTCCAATGGACAATTGTAATAAAGATGATCCTCCGTAACTAATAAAAGGTAACGGGACACCTGTTAATGGTATTAATCCAGAAACTCCTCCAATATTGATAAAAGCTTGGATTCCTATCATACTGGAAATACCGATTGCTAATAAGCTCCCAAACGGGTCTTTACACTTTAATCCTGTATAAATGCCTCTTAAAACAATATAGCTGAGCCCTACCACTACAAATCCGACACCAAAAATACCCAGTTCTTCAGCAATTACTGCCATAATAAAATCAGTATGGCCATCTGTTAAGTAACCCAGTTTTTGGACACCTTGTCCCAAACCTACCCCTTTTAGACCACCAGATCCAATAGCGATAAGAGAGTTACTCATATGGTAACCAGATTCTTGTACAACATCTTCAGCAAAAGGCGAATCTAGAAAAACGAAAATTCTCGCCATTTGCTTTTCTGTAAAAATACTCTTTCCTGCAAGCTGGAGGATTAAAACAAGTAATAATAGAAACGCCAAGCCAATCAGCATCAACTTGGACAAGTTTTTCCAGTTCATTCCTGAACATAAAATAACCGTAGCACCAATCATAAATATAATCGCTGCTGTACCAAAATCCGGCTGAAGAATAATCAATGCACAAACAATAACCAAATATGCTAGCGGGGGAACAACGCCTCGATTAAATTCATTTATATACGCCTGTTTTTTAGAGTAAATTGCCGATAGATAAATAATCACACCCAATTTAACAAACTCAGCTGGCTGAAGACTTGCTGTTCCTACTTTATACCAGCTTTGCGCATTTCCAAAAACACTACCGAATAAAAAGATTCCACTTAAAAAAATAATAGAGCCAAATACCATTGGTACTAATATTTTATTGCTTAACAATGCCTTATATGGAAAAATTGCCACTATCACAAAAGCAATCCCGGCAATGATAATATATTTTAGTTGTCTTTTATAAAAAAAATCACTACTGTCTTCTCCATAATATTGGACTGCTGAAACCATGCTAGCACTATAAATCATAATCAATCCAAATAGAATTAATAATACCATTGCTATAATTAATGTATAATCATACGATTTTAATATCTTCTTTATCATTCAACCGCATCCCTTATTCAATCTCCTCATTTAGAGTATTCGTTGTGTCTTATCTTTTTCCTGCTGAAAAGGATAAACTTCTAATTTTCATTCTCATAAAATATTGGGCCGCTTTCTGTTATTAATCATAACAAATTGCTTATTCTTATCCGCTACTTACTCTACATCGGATGTTACTTACAAGCTTATGGGCTCAAGTGAGCTTATAAATTGCCAAAAGATTTGCCTTTGTTCGTATGTACTTCCCTTATTTACAAATAATACACATAGCCACTAAAAAAACTCAAACAATACATGCTTTTGTTTGAGTTTACTTTTTATTTTCTTATAGATGCTTCGTGCAAAATCGATAGCTCTTTTTCCAATTCATCTAAAATTTTCTTACCAACCTGTTCTTCTACTAAACCTAATCGAATAGCAAAATCTATCTCTTTAGACAATCCATACATTTGCGTATCCAAAACCTCTTCATATAGAGGGCATTGTGGCATTGTTAAATTATCCATCTGAACTTTAATTAGTTTTAATATTTTTTCAGCATCTGCTTTCAATAACTCATTTGCTTTTTCTTTATGATTAATAATCATTTCAGAAGTCAATCTTATCCCCCCGTTTCCGAGCGATTATCCTATCTATAAAGTTTAAACTCAACCTAGAAAAATTGCAAGAACAATCCCTTTTAAAAAATTTAAAAGTTTGCGTTCTATCATCTCGAATGACAGAAAGACAAGAAAAAGCTATACTTAACATAACAACTGTTTTAATCTGCCAATTAAAATTTAGCCAATTTAAGATATTTTCTTTTAGAAGCAATACTAATTTGCAGAACTTTTATACATAACAAAGAACACACATACGGAGGAGATATAAAAATGAATAGTATTATTCAAGTTTCTGGGTTGGTAAATTTTCCGATTACTATTGATCCTACTGTCTGGATCTTTGATGATCGAAAACAAACAGCTGATACTGTATTTGCCCCAGTTGAAGTAAAGGACGAATTAGAAGCGTATACAAAAGAAGCCTCCAAGCACTGGGATCAAGAAATTACAGAAGGAGCGAAAGCCCCAGAACAATCCACAAAAACCTATAAAAAAGTGGAAATGCTAACCGGAACCTTCTATATGGCTTTAGCTCCCTTTATAAAAAATGCAGAACCGCAGGAAGAGGCAAAAACTCTTTTAATCACAACAGAAGAAGAAGAATATGCGATTCCTTTAGAAGAAATCGGTTCGATCTTCTTATTATTTTGCGTAAAAGGAAAACCGCTTACAGAAGATGGTCCTGTACATATTTTCGATCAAACAAAAGGCCCAGAACAAACTCCTATCAAAAATGTCAGAGCATTTAAAATTACATAATGTTATTCATTCACACATACGCCATCTAGCTATTAACAGATGGCGTATCATTGTTTCCCGTTAAATTATAATAAATCTGCGGCAAGCTGAGCTAAAGAAGATCTTTCTCCCTTAACTAATTTTACATGACCTGCTATCGGTTGGTCTTTAAAACGTTCTACTACATAGCTTAATCCATTATTAAAAGCATCTAAATAAGGATGATCAATTTGTTCAGGATCTCCCATCAAAACAATCTTACTACCTTCTCCAACCCTTGTTAAAATCGTTTTCACTTCATGCTTCGTTAAGTTCTGGGCCTCATCAATAATAATAAACTGGTCTGGAATACTTCTTCCTCTAATATATGTTAATGCCTCTACTTCAATAGATCCCATTCCCGCCAGAATTGCTTCTAGTTCTCCTGGTTTCTTTGTATTAAACAAATACTCAAGATTATCAAAAATAGGCTGCATCCACGGTCGTAATTTTTCTTCCTTTTCTCCAGGAAGAAAACCTAAATCCTTTCCCATCGGGACAATCGGTCTTGCCACTAATAATTTTTTGTAGTCTCCAAAATCTTCTGTCTGCATTAATCCAGATGCTAATGCCAATAGTGTTTTTCCTGTACCTGCTTTTCCTATTAACGTCACTAATGGCATGTCTTTTTTTAATAGCATTTCAATCGCCATCGTTTGCTGCACATTTCTTGGACGGATCCCCCAAATATGCTCATGATCAAACACTAGCTTTTTAACAAACTTCCTCGATGAATCTACAATAGCTAATGCTGAAGAGGAAGATCCCAATACATCCTTTAAAATAAGAAACTGATTTGGATAATAATTTCCATTCCCAATTTCTGCAATCGGGAGTTGACCATTTTCATAAAAGTTATTCAATATATCTATGGTTACTTGTACATCCATAAAACCAGTATATAAATGTTCATTTTCTACTACTCGATCACTTAAAAAATCCTCACTCTTCAAACCAATTGCATCTGCTTTTACACGGACGAGTGTATCTTTACTAACAAGAATAACGGTTCGTCCATTTTCTTTTTTACTTTCTTCTATTGATAAATTTTTTGCGACTGCTAGTATGCGATTATCATTTGTTTTTTCGACAAATATTTCTTGCAGTTCGTGAAAAGAACGGTGGTTTAATTCTATCCGTAAAGTTCCACCATTCTCCAATGGAATTTTATCGTGCAACTTTCCTGACTCTCTTAAGTTATCGATCAATCTAGATATTTGTCTTGCGTTCCTTCCGATTTCATCCATGTACCGTTTTTTGCTGTCTACCTCTTCTAAAGCTACTGCTGGAATTACTACATCATTGTCACTAAAAGAAAAAATAGAATAAGGATCCTGTAACAAGACATTTGTATCCAATACGTAAATTTTACTCAAACCGATGCCCCCTGCTCTAAAACGTCATATATTGCTGCACTTATCCGTGTAACGGAAAGAACCTTGGTAAAATATATGTTTTATCGAATAAAGATAGAAGATATTTTGCACAATAAAGAGAGAGGAAGTGTAAAAAATCGTAAAAATGCTCATTTCCATCTACAAATCAGGGGAAATGTACACTTTTAATTGTAGGTTTCAATATTAAAGGAGGGAATTTTATGAAAAAATGGTTTTTCTTCATCGCAGTCCTTTTTCTTCTTACAGGATGCACAAATAATAACGCAGAAAATAGCCAGCAATCTGAGAATAGAGAAAACAGCCCTCAAGTTACAAATGTAAAAAATTCTACCAACCAAAGGGTTGACCGGAAGACTGGACAGGATATCGCCAAAAGGCTCGTAGCTCTTGCAACAAGCATTGATAATGTTAATGATGCAACAGCGGTAGTAATCGGTAAATATGCGCTCGTAGGGGTTGACGTCAACGCTGACCTAGATCGTTCTGAGGTTGGTTCAATAAAATACGCAGTAGCCGAGAGTTTAAAAAATGATCCTGATGGCGCCAATGCAGTTGTCATTGCCGATCCTGACATTAATGCAAGACTGAAAGAAATTGGGGAAGATATTCAAAATGGAAAACCTATTCAAGGTATATTCAATGAACTAGCTGATATTAGTGGAAGACTTATCCCAGAGGTACCAGCGGATATGATTCGAAATGAGCCAGATAGAGATCTCAAAAAATCAAATGAAAAATTGAATGATAAAGAAGAAAAAGAGCTGAAAAATAACCAAGATGAACAATCAAATAATCATATAAGAGATTAAAATTCGATTTTCTATACGATTATATATTATAATGTGCCTATAATCTATTTTATGATTAGAGGTGCAACTATTGAAAGTTAAATGTGTGATATGTGATAAAATTGAAGATATAGACGAAAACTCCTTTCAGGCAAAACGACTACGAAATCGGCCAATCCATACGTATATGTGTAATGAGTGTGATGATAGAATCGCCAAAAACACAAAGAAAAGAATCGATTCGGGTAACTTTGTTCTTTATCAAAACAAAACTCAAGAAGATGATTGGTAAGTAGACAAGCATTATAAATAAAAAGAAGATCTTTTAGTAAGGTCTTCTTTTTTATATGCTCTTCTCTTTTAATGGTATCATTAAATCAGGCATTATCTCTTCACTTTCAATAACGATGGCTGTTAAGCTAATATCTGTTTTCGTTTCATGCCATTCCTCTTTATCCCAATACACCGCCTCTCCACTTCTAACTTGAAACCTTCATTCTTTTCTCCTCGAACATAGCCTATGCCGCTAACAATTAACAGAAGTTGTGGTATTACAGCTTGATGTAAACCAATAATCCCATTTTCTTCAAGATACATACATCCAATATATGCTTCTTTCTTAGTTTCCAGGATGCGATTCATAATAAAACAGGAATTAAATTGAGTGATTTGCTTTCCAGACTCTTTATTAAATCGAAAAATTTTCATTTCCCATTCCTCATTTTCCTTTATTTACTAATTATAAGTTTAGAGGTTGGTTGAAGAATACAACTAATTTATTTTTGAATATGTGCTTCTATTACGATTAGAGATTGGGTTTAACTTATGAGAGCTACGAGAGATGGTCTCCATGACCTTTCACTCTGATTTCTTTGTCCTCATGCAAAAAGTGACTTTCATTTCCTTGATGAACGCCATTTTCTGCACTCTCCATGTTGATTGTGGCTTTCATTCCCTCGATGAACACCATTTTCTACATTCCCAATGCTGAATGTTGCTTTCATTCCTTCGATGAACACCATTTTCTACACTCTCCATGCTGAATGTTGCTTTCATTCCCTCGATGAACACCATTCTCTACATTCCCAATGCTGAATATGGCTTTCATTCCTTCGATGAACACCATTTTCTGCTCTCCCCATACTGAATATGGCTTTCATTCCTTCGATGAACACCATTTTCTACACTCTCTATGCTGAATGTGGCTTTCATTTCCTCGATGAACACCATTTTCTACACTCTCCATGCTGAATGTGGCTTTCATTTCCTCGATGAACACCATTTTCTACATTCTCCATGCTGAATGTGGCTTTCATTCCCTCGATGAACACCATTTTCTACATTCCCAATGCTGAATGTGGCTTTCATTCCCTTAATGAACACCATTCTCTACACTCTCCATGCTGAATGTGGCTTTCATTCCTTCGATGAACACCATTCTCTACATTCCCAATGCTGAATGTGGCTTTCATTCCCTCAATGAACACCATTCTTCTGCTCTCCCAATGCAAAAATGGTGTTCATTTCTCCATGAACTCCGTTTCCCTCTCTCACAATTCAAAATAATGAACACCATTCTTCCAACTTCCTTAC
Organism: Niallia sp. M35; assembly: GCF_050971705.1. NCBI lineage: Bacteria > Bacillati > Bacillota > Bacilli > Caryophanales > Bacillaceae > Niallia > Niallia sp. M35. Next base: position 36,166 of record NZ_JBPCEP010000001.1, on the reverse strand, counting down.
AGTCACAGAAGACTCTTCTTTGTTCACAATCACTTAGTTTCCTTGCTTGCATTCTCAGTTAAAGCCTATACCTCCACTTCACTCAAAATAAAAAAAAGAAGCCATCAACAGATGACTTCCTTATCTATTATTATTCAGCAGATTTTTTCTTCTTGCCAGCTCTTTCACGTTCTGCTTTATTTAAGATTTTTTTGCGTAAACGAATTGATTCAGGAGTTACTTCACAATACTCATCATCGTTCAAGTATTCTAAGGATTCCTCTAAAGTCATAATTCTTGGTTTTTTCATTGTTGCCGTTTGGTCTTTGTTTGCTGAACGGATGTTTGTTGCTTGTTTTACTTTTGTGATATTAACAGTGATGTCATTTTCACGAGTATGTTCCCCAACAATCATTCCTTCGTAAATTTCAGTCCCAGCTTCAACAAAGATAATTCCACGATCTTCTACTTGCATAATTCCATAAGTAGATGATTTTCCAGACTCCATGCTTACTAATACACCTTGGCGACGTCCACCAACTTGACCTGATGCCATTGGTTGATAACTATCGAATGTATGGTTGATGATACCATAACCGCGTGTTAATGTTAAAAATTCAGTTGTATAACCAATAAGTCCTCGAGCAGGTACGTTAAAGATTAAACGAACTTGTCCATTACCGTTGTTGATCATATCTAACATTTCACCTTTACGAGCACCGATCGATTCCATAACTGAACCTGTATGCTCTTCAGGAACATCGATTTGTACACGTTCAATTGGCTCACAACGAACTCCATCAATAGTTTTAACGATAACTTCAGGTTTTGACACTTGAAGCTCGTAACCTTCACGACGCATATTTTCAATCAAGATAGATAAATGAAGTTCTCCACGTCCTGATACCGTCCATGCATCTGGTGAGTCTGTATTTTCAACACGTAAACTTACATCTGTTTCTAATTGTGCACGCAATCTTTCTTCAATTTTTCTTGAAGTTAAATATTTACCTTCTTTACCTGCAAAAGGAGAGTTATTAACTAAGAATGTCATTTGAAGAGTTGGCTCATCGATACGTAAAACTGGTAGTGCATCTTGATGTTCAAATGGACATACTGTTTCACCAACGTTTATATCTTCCATTCCTGATACTGCGATTAAATCTCCAGCGTATGCTTCTTCAATTTCTTGACGTTTTAATCCGAAGAAACCAAAGATTTTTGTTACACGGAACTGCTTCACTGTTCCATCTAATTTCATTAACGCTACTTGTTGACCAACCTTCATCGTACCGCGGAATACACGACCGATACCGATTCTTCCAACATAATCATTGTAATCTAAAAGAGCTACTTGGAATTGTAAAGGCTCTTCGCGATTGTCAACTGGTGCAGGAATATGATCTACAATTGCATCATATAATGATTGCATGTTTTCATCTTGTTTTTCAGGGTTTGTGCTAGCTGTACCATTAATAGCTGATGCATAGATAACAGGGAATTCTAATTGTTCTTCTGTCGCATCTAACTCAATAAACAAATCTAATACTTCATCAATAACCTCAGCAGGACGAGCAAAGTCACGGTCAATTTTGTTAACAACAACAATTGGAGTTAAGTTTTGCTCTAAAGCTTTTTTTAATACGAAGCGTGTTTGTGGCATACAACCTTCATATGCATCAACAACAAGTAGAACACCATCAACCATTTTCATGATACGCTCTACTTCTCCACCAAAGTCAGCATGTCCTGGTGTGTCTAGGATATTAATACGTTTATCTTTATATTGAATAGCAGTATTTTTCGCTAATATTGTTATTCCACGTTCTCTTTCTAAATCGTTGGAATCCATTGCACGTTCTTCCACATGTTCATTTGTACGGAATGTGCCGGATTGTTTTAACAGCTGGTCAACCAAAGTTGTTTTCCCATGGTCAACGTGAGCAATAATAGCAATGTTACGAATATCTTCTCTAATTTTCAAAAATTTCACTCCTACCTAAATATGTCTATCTGGATTAATTTATTTTTTTAATAATATTATAACTGAGTCATTATATCACATAATTTCACAGAAACCTAAAACCTTTTATCAAAATAACAAATGTAAACGTTATTTTGATAAAAAAATTTATTTTATCATCATTTTATGCTTGAATATAACAATTTATTTACATTATGGCTGTTCTTTCCATTCCATAACATAGTATGATAGAGGAGACACGGTTAAAAAATACCCACAACATTTCGCTGTGGGATTTCTTTACTATCATACGCTATTAATTTTGATAAATATAGACCATAATAAAGGAAGATAAACATGAATTTTGATAATTATCCATATTTTTACTATAACGTTTATGGGGCATCTAGTTTTATAAGCATCGGAATATGTATTTTAGAAAAAACATTAGCTGGTACTCTTATTTGTTTTTGCCTATTCTGTGGAATTTGGTTCTTAAAATCCCATAAAAAAAAGAAAGTTCTTCATGTAACCGAAAACTAGCCTTAACAACTCTTACCAGTTTCCATCTTTTAGATATTTTTGAAGTATTTCATCATGTAATCCAGGTTTGGATGCAAAAAAAGATTGTTGCGTTAATAAATCAAGCGGTTCGTTTCTTAAAGTTGTTACCTTGCCGCCTAGCTCTTCAACCATTATCTTACCTGCTGCATAATCCCAAGGCGATAATCTTAAGGTTAAATAAGCATCCATTCTTCCGGCTGCTATGTACGCTAATTCTAAACAGGCAGATCCAAAAGATCTCGTTCCTCTTGATGCTTTTACAAGTGGTTCTAAGATAGTCGGATCAATCCGTTTATTTTTTGTTACCCATGTAGCATTTAATCCGATAATAGCCTCATCCACGGCCGTATCTTTTAAAGGTAATAGCTTTAAGTCATTCATAAAAACACCATTTCCCTTTCGAACATGGTACAGCTCGTCTGCCACTACATCATATATTAAACCAATCTTTCCTACTCCATCTTCATAAATTCCAATAGAGATGGCAAAATCCCGCTGCATATGGACAAAATTCATCGTTCCATCAATAGGATCAATAATCCAGACTATCCCTTTCAAATCTTCTAGTGCCTCACATACTCCCTCTTCGCCTAAAATACGATGGGAAGGAAAAACTTTATTGATCTTATTAATCAAAAATTCTTCTGTCCCCTTATCTATTTGGGTGACCAAGTCATTTTTATTTGATTTCGTTTGAATAATGAGCTCAGAAGAAAAAGACTTGATAATTCTTGCTCCTGCCTCTTTAATCCATTCTTTCGCATATTTATCGATTTCCAGCCAATTTGTCATCTTCTCAACCCTTCTTTACATTCTTTTTTTCATCGTTTCCTATATTTTAGCTTAGATCATCCCTAAACATACTTCTAAAAATCTATCCTTCTTCTATATAGTATCATAAAATAAGAAAATTCTATGAATACAGGTTCTTTGGATAATATTATGTATTTTCTTCTTAAAGTCTATTACTAAGAGCCCAGCCTATACCCCCTTCCCTTTCCATCTCTCTTCGTCAATGCGGTGACAACGTCCATTTAAGCTAAACAATATTTCCAAAGCTCATTTTTCTATTGGTATGCAAAATCATGCAGCTGACTTTATAGGAATGAAAGGTTGCTTCCTATAGAGTCAGCTGCATGATTACCTATCAGCTTATTCATTAGTTATAATGCTTTAAGTCTTAGAAGTTCCTGCCTAATTCTTTCTAACTTTTGCTTACTTAATTTTTTTTGTTTTTCATCCTTTTCATTCATCGCATCGAATAAGGTAGCCAATTCATAATCCATTTCTAGACGAAGAACAGCTTTTTTTTCCTTTTCCACTTCCATTTTCTTCGCTAAATTCATCAATTGTTTCACTGACAGAACACCCCTTTCATCGACTTGCATTTCTGTTGATTTCATATATATTATGTGGAAACTAATTAGCTTGCTCCTATTTTGTGCTATAACCCAGCGCAATCCAAATTCCTTCATAATATTATTTATGTATGCTACAATATTTGCGAAAAGGCTAGCTAAGTTGAAGCTACATTTTAAGTGACTAAATAGCTTACTTGATTTTATATACAGTATTTACCCGTAAACAATGGAGATAAACTAAAAAGGAGATAAGAAATAATGGCATTCACTGGTTTTACACAAAAAGATTTTGATACCTTTACAATTGATGGACTAGATGCTCGAATGGAAGCGATTCAGGAAAGAATTCAGCCAAAGTTTCGCGAAATTGGCACACAGCTTACTGAAGAGCTGTCTGGAAAGCTTGGCATGGAAATGTTTCTACATATTGCAAAACATGCAAGACGAACAGTTAACCCGCCGAAGGATACTTGGCTTGCCATCGCAAGTAATAAACGAGGCTACAAACAACATCCACATTTCCAAGTCGGCTTATTTGATGACCATGTCTTTATATGGTTAGCATATATATATGAACTTCCAAAAAAGAAAGAAATCGCTGAAGGTTTTTTGGCAAATTATGAGATTCTGCAGTCCACTTTGCCACAAGATTATGTTCTATCCATGGACCATATGAAAAAAGATGCAGTTAAAATTGGAGAAACAAACTTAGAAGCAGCCTTAACAAGATTCCGTGATGTAAAAAAAGCTGAATTTTTAGTAGGTCAGAAAATCGCTGCTGGAGATTCTATTCTATCAAATGGAGAAGAACTGCTTGCATTAATTGAAAAAACTTATGATACCCTGCTTCCCATTTATAAATTATCATTGGAGTATTAGATTTGGATTAACTATGAAAAAAGAGGCCGTTATACAGCCTCCTAGACTGTAAGCAAACTAAAATCAGCGGTTTGTTTACAGTTTTTCATTATCTTTTTGTAAAAAGTTACAAGCAAAATATTTTATATCACCTATCATGACATCTTTATTCTACTATCATCCGAAGCTTCTTTCGCCTTTTTGATGGTTCGATAGGTTGAATAACCACTTACTTCTTCAAATTCATCACATACTTTTTTTTCTTGCGCTTTTCCTGGGACAATTTTTTTAAAGGCACGGTATTGCTCCATTAATTCTGCCTTCTCTACCCCTTTTTCATATGCTTTTTCAATGCATTCAAAAAATTTAACGACAGTAATAATTTCATCCGTTGACCAATCAATATCGATTGGGTATTGATAATCCATATTTCCACATCCTATTAATTGAAGTTTTTCAGATAAAAACTATTGTAATTTAAGTAGCTAAGAAAGTAAAATATTGATTCTTTTCCCAAGTTCCTTTCCTCTGCTAGCTAAACTGAAGAAAGAAAAAATAGAGAAAAAAAATAATTCTTTTTCCTATAGTGAAAACTAATTGTATGCAAAGAAAATAAAAAATGCTATAATTCTTTTGTTTTCTGATTTTTATATTTTGAGATTAGGGTAAAACTTGTTAAGAGTAATGAAATTAAAGACAGAATAGCGGCAGCAATGTACAATAAAATTTTTAGATGTACATAAGAAATTTAAATAAAGTTCGCTTAAAATTGCATAAAAATACTAAATAAAGAGGTGTGGTAATAAATTGTCACAACACGAAACACCGTTATACCACGGATTATTGGAACATGTTAAAAGGGATCCGATTCAATTTCATATACCCGGTCATAAAAAAGGGAATGGAATGGATCCAGAATTTAGAAACTTTATCGGAGAAAACGCCCTTTCGATAGACCTTATTAATATTGGTCCTCTTGATGATCTTCATTATCCAAAAGGGATGATTAAACATGCACAGCAGCTTGCTGCTGAGGCATTTGGAGCAGATCATACTTTCTTTTCCGTTCAAGGCACAAGTGGTGCTATCATGACGATGATCATGAGTGTTTGTGGCCCAGGAGATAAAATTATTGTTCCTAGAAATGTCCATAAATCTGTTATGTCTGCCATAATATTTGCTGGAGCAATTCCAATTTTCATCCACCCTGAAGTAGATAAGAATCTTGGAATTTCTCATGGAATCACCGTCGAGTCTGTTCAACATGCTTTAGATATTCATCCAGATGCTAAAGGGCTTTTAGTTATTAATCCAACTTATTTTGGCATCTCTGCTGATTTAAAGACGATTGTAGATTTGGCGCATTCCTATGATATCCCTGTCCTTGTAGATGAAGCACATGGAGTTCACATTCATTTTCACGAGGAACTGCCTATGTCTGCAATGCAAGCCGGAGCAGATATTGCCGCAACAAGTGTGCATAAACTCGGTGGGTCGATGACACAAAGCTCTATTTTAAATATGAGAGGCGACCTTATTAGCTATAAACGTGTACAATCTATTTTAAGTATGTTGACAACAACTAGTACTTCCTATTTGCTGCTAGCCTCTTTAGATGTTGCCAGAAAGCGTCTTGCAACAGAAGGAAAAGAGCTGATTGATAAAACGATTAATCTTGCACAATACATTCGAAGACAGATTAATGACATAGAACATCTATATTGTGTGGGCGAAGAAATTCTGGAATCAGATTCTGCTTTCGATTATGACCCAACAAAACTCATTATATCTGTGAAAGACCTTGGCTTAACTGGCCACGATGCGGAAGAATGGCTTCGGAAACATTATCGCATTGAAGTAGAAATGTCCGATTTGTATAATATTCTGTGCATTATTACACCAGGGGATTCCGAAAGAGAGGCCAATATTTTAATTGACGCCTTAAAAGCTCTTGCAGTAGAACGAAAAGATAAGGCTTCAAAAGTAGAAGCACGAGTGATGCTGCCAAACATCCCTTTACTGGCACTAACGCCGAGAGATGCATTCTACTCAGAAACTGAATTAATCGATTTTGATGATTCAGTGGGAAGAGTAATTGCGGAGTTTATTATGGTATACCCTCCAGGAATCCCTATTTTCATTCCTGGCGAAATTATTACAGAAGATAACCTTGCTTATATAAAAAGAAATATGGAGGCAGGATTGCCTGTTCAGGGGCCTGAGGATTACGATTTCAAAAAGCTTCGTGTTATTAAAGAGCATCGTGCAATAAGATAAATAAATTTTGGAGAGCAGGGATGCCATATATAGGGTATTCCTGTCTTTAATTTGGAGATAAATGAAAAGACAGCATTTGTTTATTGTATATAGAAAGATTGGAGTTTTCCTTTTTGAAAAAATATATTGTTATCATGATTATCAGTTTACTAATTAGCCTAGTTTCTCCGTTTATTTTTAAAAATTATGTGGCACAAAAACCTGAACAATTAGAACAGGCTTTCCATTTCGGTGGTCCAATCCCATTTGCTGAACAAAAAAAGCTGCTGCCCACTTCCGTTGAGGCATACCCTTTAGAAATTACATTCGAATCGCCGGTGCAATCAAAAACTATTTTCCATCCTATTCCGTTTATTTTTAGTTTTCTTGTATTTTTCTTATTAATTCTAGCGATTTCCACCGTTTTTAGTAGCTTTTTTGGAAAAAAATCAACAAAAAGGAGATTATAACTACTTAAGAATTTAGTTGTATTAAAAAATGCCTTTATTTTTAGATTAAGGCATTTTTTGTGCTGAATATTTGTATAGGAGGAATTTCATAATGAGAAAAAGTCTGCTCTTTTCGCAATATTAGGTTAAAGAGAACTGTTTTCTTCTTCACTTCTAAAGAAAGACTATATTTAAAATAAATCATAGTGTTATGTTTATATGATTTATACAACTGATATAATTGTCATAATTAAATGAAAAGAACCGTAAATGGATAAACTGATCATGGTGGCTAGCATTGTTTTTCTTGTTGATTTTATAATTGTATTTCCTATGATAATCGCTAAATAAAAGAACACACCAAACATAAACACCTTATATAAAATTAAATCATATCTTGATAACCATTCAATAATAGAAAACCCACTCCAAATGATTAGCTGAAATAAAATTGCTGTATAAACCTTCAAGAAAAACACCACCTTTCCTCCATTAACAATTAATACTAGTATATGTACCAATCTTTTGTTTTATTTTATAATTATTTCATTTCAAAAAACAGTATTATGTCTAAATTCTACTAGCTAATTTTCTTCCCTAAAACTAGATTAGATACAAAAAAAGTTTTCTCGAATCGTTTTTAAGATAAAAAAAAGAAGCCCTCGGGACGAGGACTTCTTTTTTTTAATTAGCGTAAGATATGAATTGGGCTGCCAATTGCAACTTCCGCTGCTTCCATTGTTACCTCACCTAAAGTTGGATGAGCATGGATAGTCATAGCTAAATCTTCAGCTGTCATACCAGCTTCGATTGCTAAGCCTAATTCAGCGATCATATCAGATGCACTTGGACCAGCGATTTGCGCACCGATTACAAGACCATCTTCTTTACGTGTAACAAGCTTCAAGAAACCTTCAGCATCGTTAAGTGCTAACGCACGACCGTTAGCTGCAAATGGGAATTTAGCAGCTTTCACTTCGATACCAGCTTCTTTAGCAGAAGCTTCTGTGTGACCAACAGTTGCTAATTCTGGCTCAGAGAATACTACTGCAGGAATTCCTAAATAGTCGATTTCTGAGTTATGTCCAGCAATAACCTCAGCAGCAATTTTACCTTCATAAGAAGCTTTATGCGCTAATGGAGGACCAGAAATAACATCACCGATAGCAAAGATATTGCTTACAGTTGTACGGCATTGCTTATCTGTTTTAATGATTCCGCGTTCGCCTAATTCAATACCAACTTGTTCTAAACCAAGTTCGTCTGTATTAGGTTTTCTACCAACCATTACGAATACATAATCAGCTTCCACTGATTTTTCTTCGCCTTTAACTTCATATTTAACAACAACGCCAGTGTCTGTTTCTTCCACACCTTTAGCCATTGCTTTTGTAATGATTTCAGCACCTTTTTTCTTAAGGTTGCGAGTAACTAATGAAGACATTTGTTTTTCGAAACCACCAAGAATTTCATCAGCACCTTCAAGGATTGTTACTTGTGTACCAAAGTTAGCATAAGCTCCACCTAACTCAGTACCAACGTATCCTCCACCGATTACTACAATTTTCTCTGGAACTTCTTGAAGTGCAAGTGCACCAGTTGAGTCAAGAACACGTTTAGAGAATTTGAAAGTAGGAATTTCGATTGGACGAGATCCAGTTGCGATAATTGCATTTTTAAAAGTATAAGTTTGAGATGATTTTTCATCCATTACTTTTAAAGTGTTAGCATCTACAAAATATGCTTCACCGTATACAATATCAACTTTGTTCCCTTTTAATAGACCTTCAACTCCACCAGTAAGCTTTTTAACAACACTGTCTTTCCAAGCTTGAACTTTAGAGAAGTCAACTGTTACGTTTTCAGTTGTAATACCCATGTCTGCAGAATGTGCAGCATGCTCGTAACGGTGTCCAGCAGAGATTAAAGCTTTTGAAGGAATACATCCAACGTTTAAGCAAACTCCACCTAATACGTTTTTCTCAACAATTGTAACTTTTTGTCCTAATTGTGCTGCACGAATTGCTGCAACATATCCACCAGGACCCGCACCAATGACTATAGTATCTGTTTCAATAGGAAAATCTCCAACTACCATGTTTTTACGCCTCCATTAACAATAGTTCTGGATCGTTCAATAAACGTTTAATATGATTCATTGCATTTTGAGCAGTAGCTCCGTCAATCATTCTGTGGTCAAAGCTTAAAGAAAGTGCTAATACAGGAGCAGCGACAATTTCTCCATCTTTAACGATAGCTTTCTCAGCAATACGACCAATACCTAAAATAGCAACTTCAGGATGGTTGATTACTGGAGTAAACCATTGTCCACCAGCAGATCCAATGTTAGAAATTGTGCAAGAAGCACCTTTCATTTCAGCTGGAGCTAATTTACCGTCTCTTGCTTTAACAGCAAGTTCATTAATTTCGTTAGAGATGTTAAAGATACCTTTACGATCAGCATTTTTAACAACAGGAACTAATAAACCTTTTTCTGTATCAGCAGCAATACCGATATTATAGTAATGCTTATGAACGATTTCGCTTGTAGCATCATCTAATGATGTGTTTAAAGCTGGGAATTCTTTTAATGCGCTTGTTAAAGCTTTTACTACATAAGGTAAGAAAGTTAATTTGATACCTTTTGCAGCAGCAACTTCTTTATATTTCTTACGGTGTGCAACTAATTTTGACACTTCTACTTCATCCATTAATGTTACGTGAGGAGCAGTGTGCTTAGAATTTACCATTGCTTTAGCAATAGCTTTTCTGATTCCGCTCATTTTCTCACGAGTTTCTGGGAAGTCACCTTCTGGAATAGCAAGCGGCTTAGGAGCTTCCGCTGCTGTTTCTGCTGGAGCAGCTTCTGCAGCTGGTTGGCTAGCAGGTGTTGCACCACCATTTAAGTAAGCATCAATATCTTCTTTAGAAATACGTCCGTTTTTACCAGTACCAGAAACAAGTTGAATTTCTACACCTTTATCACGAGCATATTTACGTACAGAAGGCATTGCGATAATACGTCTGCTTGGATCAACTTCTGCCTCTTGACCTTTGCTTTCTTCAACAGCTTCAGGTTTTGCTTCTTCAGCAGCTGGAGCTTCATCACCATGATCGCCTTTGAACTGAAGGTTTTCATATCCAGGAGCATCAAATGTAATTAAGATATCTCCTACTACTGCAACAGTTCCTTCTTCCACTTTCACTTCTTCTACAGTACCTTCAACTGGGGAAGGAATTTCTACTACTGCTTTATCATTTTGAACTTCACATAATACATCATCTTCTTGAACTTTATCGCCTGGTTTAACAAACCATTTTACGATTTCGCCCTCGTGAATACCTTCACCAATGTCAGGTAATCTAAATTGAAAAGCCAATGTGACAACCTCCTAATATCTTATGAAAAAATTTTCTTCTTTTAACTAACTTATCTTCTAATTCTTGTGCGAATATTATTCGGTTTTAATTAGAAAGTTAGAACTTTTTTAGCTGTTTCAATAATATCTTTAAAGTTTGGAAGCCATACAGTTTCAGCTTGTGTAAATGCAAAAACAGTATCTGGTGCAGTTACACGTAGAACTGGAGCTTCTAAGCTTAGAATTGCACGATCATTGATTTCAGCAACAACATTAGCTGCAATACCAGCTTGTTTTTGTGCTTCTTGAACTACCACAGCTCTACCTGTTTTTTCAACAGATCCAATGATTGTTTCGATATCAAGTGGGCTTACAGTACGTAAGTCAACTACTTCCACTGAGTATCCTTCTTTTTCTAATTCTTCTGCTGCTTTAATAGACTCTTGAACCATTGCTCCATAAGTAATGATAGAAAGGTCTTTACCTTCACGTTTTACATCCGCTTTTCCAAGAGGAATAGTATACTCTTCTTCTGGAACTTCTTGACGGAATGAACGGTATAATTTCATATGCTCTAAGAAGATAACCGGATCGTTATCACGAATAGCAGAAATTAATAAACCTTTAGCATCATAAGGAGTTGATGGGATAACAACTTTAAGACCAGGTTGCTGTGCCATTAATCCTTCTAAGCTGTCGGCATGAAGTTCAGGAGTATGAACTCCACCACCAAATGGAGAACGAATAGTTACTGGTGCGTTGTAGCGACCACCTGAACGATAGCGCATACGAGCCATTTGTCCAGAAATACTATCCATTACTTCATAAACGAAACCAAAGAATTGAATTTCCGGTACTGGACGGTATCCTTGAAGTCCTAAACCGATTGCTAAACCGCCAATTCCAGATTCAGCTAATGGAGTATCAAATACACGATCTTCGCTGAATTCTTTTTGAAGACCTTCTGTCGCACGGAATACACCGCCGTTTACACCTACGTCTTCTCCAAATACTAATACGTTTGGATCATTACGTAATTCTGTGCGTAACGCATCAGTGATTGCTTGAATCATAGTCATTTGCGCCATGGCTTACTTCGACTCCTTTGCTGCATAAATTTCATATTGTTCTTTTAAGTTAACTGGTAACTCTTCATACATGATGTTCATTAAGTCAGTAACTTTTTGTTTTGGAGCTTCATCAGCAATTTTGATTGCTTCTTTAATTTCTTCTTTAGCACGCTCGATAACTGCATTTTCTTTCTCTTCATTCCAAATGCCTTTGTTTTCTAGGAATTTACGGAAACGAACTAATGGGTCTTTCTTTTCCCATTCACTATCAAGATCAGCAGTACGGTAACGAGTTGGGTCATCCCCAGCCATTGTATGTGGACCATAACGGTAAGTTAAAGTTTCGATTAATGTTGGACCTTCACCGTTGATTGCTCTTTCACGAGCTTCACGTACAGCAGCGTAAACTGCTAATGGATCCATTCCATCTACTTGAATTCCAGGGATACCTGCAGCAACTGCTTTTTGTGCAATTGTTTTCGCGGCAGATTGTTTCTCAACTGGAGTAGAAATTGCAAAACGGTTGTTTTGTACAACGAAAATTGCAGGAGCTTTAAATGCACCAGCAAAGTTAATTCCTTCGTAGAAATCACCTTGTGAAGCCCCACCATCACCTGTATAAGTGATTGCAACAGATTTAGCACCACGTTTTTTCATTCCTAATGCTACACCAGCAGTTTGGATGTATTGTGCACCAATAATGATTTGTGGAGAAATTACGTTTACACCTTCAGGAATTTGGTTTCCTTGGAAGTGACCACGTGAGAATAAGAATGCTTGAGATAAAGGAAGTCCATGCCAGATAATTTGTGGAACATCACGATATCCTGGAAGAATAAAATCTTCTTTTTCTAATGCGAATTGTGAAGCCAATTGTGAAGCTTCTTGTCCTGCAGTAGGTGCATAGAAACCTAGGCGACCTTGTCTGTTTAAGGAAATAGAGCGTTGATCAAGAATACGAGTATAAACCATACGAGTCATTAATTCTTGTAATTGCTCATCACTTAAATCAGGCATTGCAGATTCGTTTACAACTTCGCCCTCTTCATTTAAAATCTGAAGTGTTTGAAATTGGTTTGCCACTTGTTCAAGCTGTGCTTGCACATCAAATTGTGCCTTCTTTGTTTTAGAAGCCATTAAAGCCACCCTTTCCTTTCATATTAAAAGACTTTTTTCTGTAAAAACAAATAGATGTTTACAATGTGTTGCCATGTGGTAAACACTTAGTTGGGTAACGCTTTCTATTCCTTAAAGCATATCGCTCTAAGCAACAAAAAAAACCATACTTAAACAGTTTTCCACAAAATACGCAAGAAAAAACGTCTTATAAAATTAATTCGGTTTCCGTATAGACTGTATCAATTATTTATATGTAAATATTAATACAACTGTTCAATACATTTATAAGTTTAATATACTTAAATATTATCCGTCAATCTTTAAGCTCGAAGTTTTTATTATTTTTTTACATGAAATTAATACATCTGTATTATTTGCAACACAACATCTGTATCATACAGAAAACACTATTTGCAACTGTTTTATAATAACTTGCCAAAGTGTCGAAAAATCATTTCTTTTCTATTATGAACTCCTTGTATGTTTTGAATACTGCATGTTACAAAGCACCTCCTACATTCTGAAATAGAATCCCACAAAAAAAGCCACAAAACAAAGTGTGTCCAAAGAAGCGAAATTCATGCTCCGTTTGTCCTCTCTATTTTGTAACTTATAAAAATTTTAATGGGATAGATAAAAGGAATAATCAAGTAATAAATATTACTTCAGACTGTAGACAAACTCCTGTATTTTGGAAATAGAAGTTTGAGTAAAGTATTTATTAATCTCTTTGAATTTAGACGTTACTTTCCGCTCCGGGGGTTCGCTTTCCGTGGGGCTCGCGCTAAGCCGCTTCGGCTTACAGCCTGCAGGGTCTTAGACTGTCTCGCTAATCCCACAGGAGTCTCACCCCCTCCACTCCAAGCAACGCATGAAAATGCATTTTTACTTCTCCAATATCTTTTTGTCGACAAGCTACAAGTAATAAATATTACTTTATTTTTCTTCTTCCTCTTCATTCATTTTGATTTTTATGCCGGCTTCTTTATAGAAGTCTACTTTCAAATCATTATATTTCTTCGTTAATTCATTAAATGTTTTGTTATTTTCATAAACCTTCTCATACGTATCATTGATTTTTTTTACCTGTTTTTCTAAATCATCCATATTCACATCTTTATCTTTAAACATTTCATAAAGCTTTTTATCACTATTAAGCCCTTCTATGTAATTTGCGTATAATTTATCATGTTCTTTATAACGGGCCATCATTGTTTGGTATAGATTATCCGCTTTATCCTTTAATGATTTTTCCTCCTTTTTTTCTAGTTCTTCTATGTCTGTTGTTATTGTTTCAAACTTTTCTTGTGACTTTTTTATACTATCTGCTTCTTTATCCATATATTCTTTTCTTTTGGAAATGGATTCTAGAGCTTCGTCCGATAATTTTGTAATTTCATCCATATCCTCTAATCCAAGACTAATTATTTTAGAATAAATATCTTGTTCCTTCTTTTCTAATTTGACAAGAGGATCTTGCTGTTCTTCAAAACCACTTTCAATCTTAACTACTTCTTCTAGTTTGTCATACATTTTCTCACTTGGAGAATTAAAATTGCACCCAGCAGCAATTATCGTAAATAGCATAATTGTACTAATTAAAACACTTCGTTTCATTTGTTTCCTCCTCACTTTCTTATTACTATATCGATTCTTCTGTACTTTGACAATAATGGTTCCCTTCGTCTTAATCATCTAGACTGTTTTAAGAATCTAATAAAAACTCCATTCTTCCCTGCGTAATTGTCCGTTTCCAATTTTTTTAACAGGCAGCACTGATGACTTTAGAAATATTTTTATATTATAAACATATTAGCTTGTCCTATAATATATTATAGGTATATCTAATTATCTTCTTGCATAAAGTACTATTCTCATTTATTAACTTTTTATTCTATCTCTGTTAGACTACTTTTATAAACAGTTAGATACAAGGAAGTGATTATTTTGATAACAATGACAGATATTATTCGCGATGGCCATCCGACATTGAGACAAGTGGCAAGCGAAGTTATCATGCCACCAAGCGAAGAGGAAAAAAACATTCTAAAAAGCATGATGGAATATTTAATAAATAGCCAAAATCCCGAATTAGCAGATAAGTATGGATTAAGAGGCGGGGTAGGCTTAGCTGCTCCGCAAATAAATGTTTCCAAAAGAATGATTGCTGTGCACGTTAAAGATGAAAATGACAAGCAATACAGCTACGCTTTATTCAATCCTAAAATCATCAGCCATTCCATTGAAAAAGCTTATTTAACAACTGGCGAAGGCTGCCTTTCTGTCGATGAAACCATTCCAGGTTTCGTTCCAAGGTATGCAAGAATTACTTTGAAAGGGATTGATTTAGAAGGAAAAGAAGTAAAATTACGCCTTAAAGGATTACCAGCAATTGTTTTCCAACATGAAATTGATCATCTAAACGGCGTGATGTTTTATGATCATATCAATGAAAAAGATCCTTTTCTTCCTATTGATAACGC
Source organism: Niallia sp. M35 (assembly GCF_050971705.1). NCBI lineage: Bacteria > Bacillati > Bacillota > Bacilli > Caryophanales > Bacillaceae > Niallia > Niallia sp. M35. The sequence continues at coordinate 20,705 of NZ_JBPCEP010000001.1, read as the reverse complement.
AATACCTATTGAAAGATAACTTTTTATAGAAAGAAACGGTTCGATCATTACTATTCGAGCCTCTTCTTCTTTCCCTTCTACTTCCCTGTTTTATACTAAATAAGGTTTTATCCTGCTACAGAGGATCGCTCTCCATTCAGCCTATTTTACAATTACCAACATTATCCATGAGAATCTTACAAAAATATTCATATACTATTTATATAAAAGGCTGTTTTCATAGAAAATAAAAGGAATGCTTATCGTCTCTAAAACATGTCTAGTTCTATTAGCTTCACACTAAGTTAGAAAATTGACGCTTCCTAAATACTCTTATCTAACGACCCACTATGAAATTAGCCAAATAAAAGGAATAAACCATTCTTTCGTATCCAAATAATGTAAAACCGCCTTCAATTTTGAATGATCGGATTGAAAAAACACCATTTAATAAACTATTTTTTTACAAAAAGAAATATAAAATGAGAAGATGACTTTACTTTGTACAAGAATGGTTTAAAATAGAATTAAGGAGATGATCCACTATGTTAAAGAAGCTAAGAAAGAAGCTTTTAAAACAGTGGAAAGATTTACTTCGCAAAAAAACAATAGCTTAAAAAATTGAAGGGTATTTTTATGGTCTGGCCAATACCACGCTTAGTTAAATATAGTGGTTATTATACCGCTATACAAACCAAGCATTATGGTATTGAGTCTGACCTTTTGTTTTAATAACGATTTCATAAGAATGATCATACATAAACTTATGTAATATTAATATGTTTCATAATAATATATAGAGGGTAAATATCTTTTTCCATCCATCAGTTTCACATAAACTCACTGAGAAAAGAACCTTTCTAATATAATGGCTATTAAAAGAAAAAACATGAAAACCATGTTATTTTTTTATATAATAAATTTCAGAAACAAATGATTAAGGAGCGATTTACAATGATATTTAAAGTATATTTTCAAGATTTAAAAACAGAGGTACCAGTAAGAGAAAATACGCGAACTATTTTCGTTAAAGGTTCATCAGAAAGAGATGTTCGAACAAAATTAGCAGAAAAACCATATAATATCGAGTTTATTACTGGCGTAGAAGGTGCATTCTTAGAATATGAACAACAAAACGAAGACTTTACAGTATTGGAGATTGAATAATGAAATTTGTAAAAAATGATCAAACTGCTGTATTTGCCCTAGGAGGATTAGGGGAAATCGGTAAAAATACGTATGGTGTCCAGTTTCAAGATGAAATTATTTTAATTGATGCTGGAATTAAATTTCCTGAGGACGAGCTTTTAGGAATTGACTATGTTATTCCTGATTATACTTTTTTAGAGAAGAATGTAGACAAAATTAAAGGCTTATTTATCACGCATGGTCACGAAGATCATATTGGTGGTATTCCTTACCTTTTAAGACAAGTTAATATCCCTCTTTACGGAGGCAAACTGGCATTAGCACTTGTTCGTAACAAATTGGAAGAGCATGGATTATTGCGCCAAACAACGATGCATGAAATTCAAGAAGACGATATCATTAAATTTAGAAAAACATCGGTTTCTTTCTTTAGAACTACTCATAGTATACCTGATTCCTATGGGATTGTTGTCAAAACACCACCTGGGAACATTGTACACACTGGAGATTTTAAATTTGACTTTACGCCAGTTGGGGAACCTGCCAATTTAACAAAAATGGCTGAAATAGGGAAAGAAGGCGTTTTGTGCTTATTATCTGATAGTACAAATAGTGAAGTTCCTAATTTTACTATGTCGGAGAAAAAAGTCGGAAAAAGCATCCATGATACTTTTATAAAGGCGGACGGTAGATTGATTTTTGCTACTTTCGCTTCCAATATTTATCGCTTACAGCAAGTAACAGATGCAGCCGTAGAATTTGGCCGCAAAATAGCTGTTTTTGGACGCAGTATGGAAGCTGCTATTAACATCGGTTTGGAACTTGGCTTTATAAAAGCACCAAAAGAAACTTTTGTTGATCCGCAACAAATTAACCGACTGCCAGCTAATCAAGTGGTCATACTTTGTACAGGAAGCCAAGGTGAACCAATGGCAGCTCTATCAAGAATTGCTAATGGTACGCATAGACAAATCCAGATTATCCCTGGTGACACTGTGGTATTCTCTTCCAATCCAGTACCAGGTAATACATTAAGTGTTAATAAAACAATCAATCAACTTTACCGAGCAGGTGCGGAAGTAATTCATGGACCACTTAACAATATTCACACTTCTGGTCATGGTGGTCAACAAGAGCAAATGCTAATGCTTCGATTAATTAAACCTAAATTCTTTATGCCAATCCATGGTGAGTTTAGAATGCAAAAAACACACGCTCAAACTGCTGTTGATTGTGGCGTCAAAGAAGAGAACTGCTTCATTATGGATAATGGTGAAGTATTAGCACTTTCAAGCGATTCAGCACAGGTTGCAGGTAAAATTCCATCTGGAAATGTATATATTGACGGAAGCGGAATTGGCGACATTGGAAATATTGTTTTACGTGATCGTCGAATTCTTTCAGAAGAAGGCTTAGTGGTTGTCGTGGTGAGTATTAATATGACTGATTTTAGAATCGCCGCTGGACCTGATCTTATTTCAAGAGGATTTGTGTACATGCGTGAGTCTGGTGATTTAATCAATGATGCACAAACACTAATAAGTAAACATTTAAATAAAGTAATGGAACGCAAAACGACACAATGGTCAGAAATAAAGAATGAAATAATTGATACTATTTCTCCATTCCTATATGAAAAAACAAAACGTCGCCCAATGATCCTTCCTATTATCATGGAAGTATAAATAAGTAAAAAGGAGCTATTTGTTCTATATCGAACAAATAGCTCCTTTTTCTTGTTAAGACATAACCTTTTTCTCAAAACGATTAATATCCGAGTCAGCTCCAATTACAATTAAGATATCCTTTTCTCTAATTGATTCTGATGCTTGAGGAGAAACGATAATTTCCTTCCCTCTTTTTATGGCAACAATAGTGATTCCATATCTGGCACGAATATCTAAATCAATGATCGAACGACCATCTAATTTATGACTTGCTTTAATTTCCACAATACTATGCTCATCCGATAGCTCTAAATAATCAAGGACATTGTTAGAGACAATATTATGAGCTATTCTCTTGCCCATATCCCTTTCAGGATGAACAACTGCATCTGCTCCAATTTTACTTAGTACTTTCTCATGATAATCATTTTGGGCTTTTACCGTTATATTTTGCACACCTAATTCTTTCAGCATTAAAGTTGTTAAAATACTTGCTTGGATATCTTCCCCTATTGCAACAATAACATGGTCAAAATTACGGATCCCAAGACCTTTCAATACTGTTTCATCTACCGCATTACCTACCACTGCATGCGAAACTAGATTTGCGTATTCATTTACTTTTTCTTCACTTTTATCAATGACCATTACATCCATACCTAGTTCGGTCAATTCCTTGCAAATACTACCACCAAATCTTCCAAGGCCAATAACCGCAAATGCTCTTTTCACAATAAAATCCTCCAACAATTATAAAAATTTCACCTAAATAAATCGTCCTTATTATAACATTAAACCACTTGATTAATATATAAAAGCTAATGATTGTTTTCCAGCCAGTTATTGTTGATTATTTATGACACGGTTGATACGTGTATTTAACATTTTTAAATTAGTTCCGCCCGCCTGGTAGTACCGCAGCTTTCTTTCCCTATCAAATAAATAGTAGGAGGGAACATATTCATTCGAAAATGCCTTGGCTAGCTGAAAATCATGATCTACATAAATGGACTGTGTCATACTATACGTCTTGGCAGTCTTTTTTATTAAATCAATATCTAAATCTCGCTCTGTTCGAGGGAAATGCACAGATATTATTAGAAGATTATCTTGATATAACTCCCTATATTGGTTTAATTCGGGCATAGCCCTTTTACAAAAATAACAACTTACAGACCAAAAGTGCATTAAAATCAGCTTATCGCCTATTTCATTTGTAAGCTTTGTTTCCCCGTTAATCCATATGGTCGGAGTATTCCAGTTTGGAAGTTGCTCACCTATTTTCAATGATTCGTTACCTTCTTTCTTTTTATTCCTATACGCATATTTTTTGCTGAACTAATCACATAAAAAGTTAGTGAATCATGTCTCCCCGCTTTTAGATAAACAGAGTATCCTTATTTGCAAATCTATCAAGTAACTAACTTATCCGAAGCTTAATAGATCCATCTCCTAGTTTATCAAATACTTTAAAGGGAATAAAAAGAAAAAACTTATTTTTCATTAAAAGGAGTACAATTTCTAATGATTTATGTTGATAAACTAAAAACGTATATCCAAAATATAGAATGGGGAGATTTCCTTCTAGAATCTTCTCTATTAGCGTTAAAAATTATCTTGATTCTGTTAAGTTATATTTTCATCAAAAAGATGGCTAAAAAGGTAATAAATAAATTATTCGAAACTTATATTCAAAAGCATTCTATCTCACGTGGCAGAGCCTTCACTTTAGAAAGCTTAACGAATAATCTAATTACCTATGTATTATTTTTTATACTCATTATTACTATTCTTCAATTGCTAGGAATTGATGCAACAGCCATATTAGCTGGAGCTGGTATTATTGGATTAGCAGTTGGTTTTGGTGCACAAGGTTTAGTAAGTGACCTAGTATCAGGATTCTTTTTGTTATTAGAAAAACAGTTAGATGTGGGGGAACTTGTATCGATAGGGGATTTTTCAGGTACTGTCGAACAAGTAGGGCTGCGAACAACACAAATTAGAGGTGCTGATGGAACATTGCACTTTATTCCTAATCGAGAAATCACACAGCTTAGTAACCATTCTCGGGGAGAAATGCAAGCTTTAGTCGATATAGAAATTTCTGTACATAATAATATACCAAAAACATTAGAAATTTTAAAGGCTCTATGTGAACATATCGCCAAAGAAAACACAGTCATTACGGATGGACCAGATGTGGTTGGCATACAAAACATGGGACCAAATACTCTTACTATTAGAATACTAGCCAAAACAATCAATATGGAGCAATGGGGTGTCGAACGATTAATCAGACAAGAAGTAAAAATCGCACTTGATGAAAATGGTATTAAACTTCCAGAAACTCCGATTATAGTAGATAAAAAGAGTTAAAAAAAGGCTTACTGTCCATTTTGCAGTAAGCCTTCTCTTTTATATAAAACAGAGTTCCTCTATTCTTAATTGCCTTTTTTGGTTAAATACGCTGTTAATACATTTACAGCCAACTGTAAAGCATCCTCTTTCGGATTAAGCTTGCTATGATGTAATCCAAAGGTAGAGTCAACTCCTAGCCAAAACATAAATCCTGGGATTTCCTTTAACATATAACCGAAATCTTCCCCTGTCATGGCTTCTTTACATTCAAATAAGGTTGCTTCTGTTTCCTCTATAATAAAATCCATAAACTCTTTCGTTAATAACTCATTATTATAGACTTGATAATAACCACTTCCGAAATCAATGGTGCATTCACAGTCATAGGCGATTTCAGTTCCTTTTACTAAAGATTGAACGCGTTTTTTTACTTTTTCCATTGCTTCACTAGAAAGCGTACGCATCGTTCCTTCTAGCCTTGCTGTTTCGGCGATAACATTTTGAACCGTTCCGCCTGTGATTTTCCCAATCGTTACAACAGCACTTTCAAGTGGATTTATATTTCTAGACACGATGGACTGTAACTGGGATACTAATGTACATGCAGCAACAACCATATCATTTGTTAAATGAGGATAGGCTGCATGTCCCCCTTTCCCTTTTAAATCAATAAAGAGTTCTGATGTATTCGCAAATAATAAGCCAGGCTTAATCGCAATCGTCCCTACAGGATATTCCGGAGCAACATGAAGAGCTATTATCATATCTGGCTTCCATGCTTGGAGCTCCTCACTTTTCAACATCGGTTCAGCACCGCCTGGTCCCTCTTCTGCAGGTTGAAAGATAAATACCACATCATCGTTAATTGGATTATTAATAATATTAGTTAGCACACCTAATGCGATCGTCATATGAAAATCATGACCGCAAGCATGCATTTCAGTCGGATGCTCTGATACAAAGGATAATGATGTTTCTTCCACAATCGGTAATCCATCCATATCAGCACGATAGCCAATCGTTTTTGTTGGATTAAGTCCATTCACTTTTACGATAATCCCAGTCTTCCATGTTTTCACTTCTACACGTTCATCTGCGACGCTTTGAATCATCTGTAGTAAATATTGCTGTGTTTTAAATTCTTTAAATCCAAGCTCCGGAATTCTATGCAGCTGTCTGCGAATAGTAACTAAATCTATCGTATTCCCCATATAGCTCCCCTACTCTTCCTTTTTTATACAATTTTACATAGCTCATTAGATTACCTACAAGAAAAGCGCGGAAGTTTCTCCACGCTTTTCATCAAAATTATAATTGACGTAACTCTTGCATAATTTCTGTTTTTGATTTTGTTTTATCATCAATTTCTTTTACTACTCGTGCAGGAGCTCCTGCTACTAATGTATTCGCTGGAACATCTTCTAATACGATAGCTCCTGCAGCAACTACAGACCCTTTTCCTACAGTTACACCCTCTACAATAACAGCATTTGCACCAACCAATACATCATCTTCAATTATAACTGGTTTAGCAGATGGAGGCTCAATTACACCAGCTAATACTGCACCTGCTCCAATATGACAGTTTTTACCGACAGTAGCTCGTCCACCCATAATAACTCCCATATCAATCATTGTGCCTTCGCCGATAACAGCACCAATATTAATAACAGCACCCATCATAATAACAGCATTATCACCAATATCAACTTGGTCACGAATAATTGCGCCTGGCTCAATACGAGCTTTAATATTTTTTAAATCTAATAAAGGAATAGCGGAATTTCTACGATCATTTTCAACTACATAATCTGTTACTTTATCCTTATTAGCTTCAATTACACTTTGAATGTCTGTCCATTCTCCAAAAATCACACCAGAATTCCCGCTAATAAAGGTTTGGATATTCTCACCAAATTCAACAGCTGATAAATCCCCTTTTACATATACCTTAACAGGTGTAGATTTTGTACTATTTTGAATAAATGAAATAATTTCATTTGCATCCATCATTTTCATTTCTTTACCTCCAGTTATGTATAAATTACAATATAAAAATTACTTTACCAAACAAAAGTTATGAAAACAAGCAATTATTATTATAATATTAAGGATTAATTGCTTTCACTTTTTCTTCTTCAAGGTATTCATTGACAATCTCTATGAACGCTTGAACTTGCTTTAATTGAAAATTCGCTTCATAGCCAATTAACCAAGTCCCTCTTGTAATAGGTTTATTATTATCATTAAATAATGGTATTCTTGATAGTGACTCATCAGCTTTTCTTAAGGCAATGGAAGGTAAGATACTATATCCAATGCCATTAAAAGAAAGCTGTTTACATGTTTCAATTTGATCTACAACAATAGTATTCTTAGGAGGCATTTGCAAATTCTGATGCCACCAAACTTGTATTTCTTCGTAATAGTTAGAATCACTTTTAAACTGGATAAACGGTCGATCAGTTAAGGCAATATCTTCTAACTTAGCAATTTCTCGATCCACTAAATAAAGTGGATCATCGAATAAATGCATTTTTATCCCTTTCCAATCAGATGCACCTCTTATGATACCGATATGCATATTATCCTCTGAAACTGATTTCATCATATCGCTGCTCCAACCAGTTACTAATGATACTTTTGCTTGTGGATAGCGCTCAACAAATCGTTTTAATACTTCTGGAAGCCAATTTTGTCCAACTATACTTGCGACAGCTATTTTTAATGTTCCATATACTTCTTCTTTAAATGCATGAATGGATTCTTTTACTTCTTCTTCTTTTTTTAATGTTTCCCTTGCAAATGTCGTTACTAATTCGCCAGCTGCAGTAAGAGAAAGGCCTCTTTGTGACCTAATAAATAACGGGGTTCCCCAGTCTTTCTCAATATTTTGCAGCCTTTGAGAAAGAGCTGGCTGGGTGACAAATAATCTCTCTGCTGCTTTGCGCATATTCATTTCCTGTGAAAGTACAGTTAATAGTTGTAATTCAGAAATCGTTGACATGACATTATCCTCATAAAATAAAAATTGTTATCAAAAGAGGGATACATCTCTAATGAAGAGGCAGACAAGAGCGGTAGCCGTAGATGAAGGAATATTACTTTTAGCGTTCATTTTGATTGAGTTGATGCAAATAAATATTAAGTCGCATTAGTATGGATCTTCTTGTTAAAATTCCATCAAAATAGCCATCGTCTGTTTCCACGCAAATAAAAGGATGGTCTACTAAATATTTTATCGTATGTAATACAGAACTATTGCTCTTCACTCTTGGTATTACCTTATTCATAATTGTTTCCACTTTTATTTCTTCAAGCTTCTCAAATTCAATTCTTTCTAAGCCTAATATGCTATCCATGATGAGCGGAGTGCTGACTAAGCCATGGAGTTTATAATGAGCATCTAATACTGGTATTGCTGAGTATCCACTTTTTGTTAAGACAAGCAGAGCGTGTTCTAAACTATTTCCTATCTGCACATGTGCTACTCGTTCAGATGGAATTAATAAGTCCTGTAAAGTAATGTTTAAAAACTCTTCGCTGTGCATACTTATCATAGCCGAAAACTCCTCACAAAATATATTTATATCTCATTTTATCATAGTTCTCGGCATTATGCTCTTTTAACCCTTACTCGTTTTTATATTCCTTACAAGCAGTTGACAATGTGGGCATCGAAAAATCACATTTTGATTAGATTGAGCAGTTAAGACATTTTCCAGTTTTTCTTCCTGTGAACATTCTGGACAAATAACCATTGGCATCATGTTTATCACCTCAACCATTAGTATGGATTCTCATGTTTTTTTCATGTAGGAAATATTTTCAATCTTTAGAGCTTTTTATCCTAATATTGATTAAATTCTCCTGAATTACTAGCTGTTAGTACTAAAAACTAAAAAAACCTTCAGCAAAATGGACTGTTCCACCTTGCTGAAGATTTTTTTAAATAAGATTACTGAATTAAATCAAAAATCTCAATCGTAATCATATCAACATTATCAAATTGATATCTTTTTGGTTTTTCCTTGTCATTATATACTTCTAGTTCAAACGTCTCAGTTTTCGGATGAAATGTTACTTGACACTTTCTCTCTCCATTTACCTCAAAGAAACGTTGAGTTGGTTCTCCCCCAGTTGCCTGCTCTTGTAGATTTTTCAATCTTGTTAATATGCCTTGTAATTGTGACATGCTCTCTCTCCTTTCAAACAAACCTTTATTAAGCATAGGTTTCACTATTAGCATGTTTCTATACACTTTCTTCGTTTAATTTAGTTACAATTCGCCTCTTGTGTAAAATGCCAATACTAACAGAATAAAAGATTGTCGAGAGTTTGTCCAAGTAAAACTGAAAAAAACTCGGTGTTTTTTTATTATTTATTTCCTCTGAATATTCTTACCATTTCACAAATTAACATACACACTTTCCTTAGGAGCATAATTTCTTGCTAAAATGATGACAAGAACTTCTTTTATCACTCAAAAGAATTGCATGATAATAACTTTCTTTGTATGATTTTAGTTAAAGATAAAAGTAGGAGGAGCATTATGCATCAAATCACATTGTTTACTCAACCAGATTGTCCCCCTTGCGAATATTCAAAGCTATTCTTAAAAGAACATGGTTTTGATTTCGAAATGAGAGATATTCAAAAGGACCCTCATGCCAAAAAAGACTTAATAAAGAAATATCAATCTTTTTCCACTCCAACATTCGTAATTGATGGAACGGTCATTTATGGATTTGATTTGGAAAAGCTAAAGGAAGCTTTGAATCTTTCTTAATACTTATTGTGGCGTACAGCACCTAATGTGCGCCATAAACTTTAAAATGATTATATTAGAGATGATTTGTGTTGACATCATTATAGTTTTTATTCTCATTCTTTATATAAGTAACTTGATTATCAATGGAAAATAACGGCATATACACTAAAGTACTATAGTTTTTTTCTTTACTCTTTAAAATGGACCTTACCTCTTTATCTGAAAACATATTTGTTATAAGCCATTTATTATTCAATTTTCTGATCAAAATCCCTTCATAAGAACCTTCATATACTTTTTCTCCAATAACAATTGGTTCATAATATTCATATAGGAGTATACTATTCTCTTCTTGTTCTACAAAAGTTTGTTCTGATAATTGATAAAAAGGTAGATAATATTTACCAAATTCATTACCATATGTAAAAAAGTTCCCTTGTTCTCCCTTCAGGTTTTCATTAAGAAATAAATAAATTAGTTTGTCTGAAAAATAAGGCGTTAAGATTTCTTCTATCTCCTCCATTTCTCTCGCTTCTTTACTTAATGATACTTGTGCCCGGAATGCCTTTTCTACAAAAGCGAATACTTCCTCTCTACTTGTCAAACGGCTGGCGGCGTCAATGGAATACGGAAAAACACTCCACATAGAAATAATCAATAAGATAAAGAAGCTTTTTTTCATCAAATCCTTCCCTTCTCTAATTGCTCTACCACTTCATTACTCTTCCATACCCTTTCTATTCCTAATAAAACAAGCTGAAGAGAAAATCTCTTCAGCTTGTTGTTAAGGAAGCAATAATTTCATTCGATCAAGATAATTATAGGATAAATCAATAAATAAATATTCTTTTGAATTTAACGGATAAGAATACGTCCTAACCGTTTCGCCGGTTTCAATATCACTGTATAGATCAGATAATATCCCTTTTTTTTCATTTCGCATCTTCATAATATTTTCTAAAAAATATGGTCTCCAACTCCAATTTTTATGTGCATATTCAGGTTGTATAAGCCAATCATTCTCATATTTAATAATATTGGCAGATTTCTGAAACCCATCTTCATCACAAACATACATTCGAAAAGCAGCCTCTGTTAACTCAGCTGACAATAATTTTAATAACTCTTCATAGGAAGAATATTTCTTGTATTTGACAAGCAATGCTTGTAATTGACCTTGAAACTCTTCTGTTAAATCATAAATCGTCGCTAATTTCTTCTTTTCTGAAAGGATAAATTCATGAAACATGTTTCTCAATGTTTCTTTTCTACTATTACGTTCAACGAAATTCTCCTCTGGATAATGTAAGTAATACCCTTGATAAAATCTTCCTCCATTTTTCCAAGCGAATTGAAGCTGATAAACCATCTCGATATTTTCAAATAATAAAGTAGCACCAATCTTTCGAGCAAGCATAGATAATGAATACAATACATCTTGATAAGTATGTGAGGTGGACGTAGACCGCAAAGCCAATAGATCAATTTTCAAAATATCAGGCCCTAAATCACTTAGACGGTCAAGATAACTGCTATCGCTTCCCATTTTATCAATCGCAATCTTTATACCATATGTGCGATAGTAAATTAGTAAATGATCTAAATGATCAAATTGTCCTTGATAATTTCTTTCGGATAGCTCTAGAACGATTCGATTCAGCTTGATACCTTTCCCTTCGTACTCCAATAAGGTATCTAAAAAGGCTTCTCCATCATCCTTCATCAGCATTTCAGCATCTCTATTGATAAAAAGCAATACGTCCTCATCAAGAGATAAAGCTTTATCTAAAGCTTTTGTCAAAATAACTTGATCTACTTCAAGCTTGTATTCATCTGGAATTCCTTCATCTGCAAAAAAGTCACCAAGACTTTCCGCTCCATCTTGCCCATTATATCTACCTAATACCTCATATCCAATAACCCGATGTTCATCAGCGCTAAAAATAGCTTGAAAATAAGGGATGACATTTTCTAAATCAGTCAAAATATCCAAAGCATCCATATTTTGATCGCCTCCCTATAAGAAAAGCAAGCTCCTTTGCATATCATAATTAAACTTTGTCAAATCGACGCTTTTCAAATAAAAAACCCCTATACTTAAATGGATTTATTAATTAGTTAGCAAAGGTTCTTCACTTTATATTAAGAAATTTAAATAAGCCTAATTATATCATATAAACTCCTAGCTTTCGAAATAATGATAGAAAATTCTTTCTATTCAACCCTATCATTATGGATGAAGTCTAAATTTGAATCAACTTAATTTAACCTTTTTGGTAATAATATGCCCTCATATTTTGATGAGAATTTCGTATGATAACGTTAGGAGTTGGCAAGAAAGAGGCAGTCATATGCAGTTGTTGAAACTATTACTTTTGCTCGCTCCCTTTTTTGGTTCGGAGCAAGTTTGGGAATACTTCCATATTGATGACCATCCAAGACAAAAAAGCGAAATAGTAAGTCAAGTATCAAGCTCCTCTAATAAAATACTATTAGATGTTCCTTTGGTAAAACAAAATCCAGAATTACGATATGGATGTGAGGTAACAAGTTTAACCATGGTCTTAAATTATGCTGGTGTTAAAGTAACGAAAATGGACCTTTTTAAAGACATAGAGAAGGACTTAGATCCATTAGTCCGAAAAAACGGAAATATTATTAAATGGGGAGATCCTTCTACTGGATTTGTTGGAGATATGACTGGGAAAAAGGCTGGTTATGCTGTGTTTGATAGACCGATGGAAGACCTTGTTAACAAATTTTTACCTGAAAGAGCAGTTAATTTAACAAATTCCTCTTTTCATGACTTAGAGAAACATGTTGAGAATGGTTACCCAATTGTCGTATGGACGACAGGGGATTATCGTTTACCTGATAGATGGGAATCATGGGAACATAATGGAAGAACAATTAAAACGCCATTAGATTTACATGCAGTTGTTTTAGTCGGGTTCAGTAAAGAGCATGTTTACTTAAATGATCCCTTATCTGGTAAGAAAAACGTCAAGGTAAATAAAAAAAACTTTATTGACTCCTGGCATGCTTTAAAGTCAAGAGCAATTAGTTATCGGTAAAGCCAAAAAGTTTTTTTCACTTTAATATTGGTTAAAGCTGAATAACTCTTAGTGGGCTGACTGATTCCCTTTGTTATTTGCTGCAAGTAATAAGCAAGCAGCTTGAATACACTTTACTTTGTATGCGGGCAAACACCGGTATGAGTCTTCTTGACGCGCTTAGGATCGTGTATTCAGGCTGGCTTACTCTCCTCCCTATTATTCCTAATAAAAATCCAGTCTTAACTATACACTTAAATTATAATGGCAAATTTGCCAACCATCCTTCCCTCCTAAAAGTTTATGTTCTCCGCTCATCAATCATGTTTAAAACTGCCTAAGAAATTGTTCTGCGTCTTCACAAGTCAATGGCTTTGAATAATAATAACCTTGTGCTTTCTGACAATTTGCCTTCTTTAAAAAATCTTCCTGATCTTTATTTTCGACACCTTCTGCAATTACTTCCATTCCTAAGTTTTGACCTAAGTGAATAATAGTGGTTGTAATGGCAGCATCCTTTGCGCTTGTCACAGCATCTTTAATAAAAGACTGGTCAATTTTTAACACATCGATGGGAAATTGCTTTATATAGCTAAGAGAAGAATAGCCGGTTCCAAAATCATCAACAGAAATAATAACACCCAACTCCTTTAAATTCCGCAAAATAGGAACTGCTTCTTTAATATTCTCCATAACCCCTTCTGTAATTTCCACTTCTAAGAGGAATGGCTGAATGTTATATTTTTTGATAGCCTCGCGAATCACTTCTACAAAATTAGGTTGTTGAAATTGCTTGGGAGAAATATTCACAGCGATTCTGACATCTAGATTGTAAAGTGACTTCCAAATTTTTATCTGCTCACACGCCGTTTCAATAACCCAATTGCCAATCGATATTATGAGACCCGTATCCTCCGCAAGGGGTATAAAGTCATTGGGAGCAACCAAGCCTAAGGAGGGACTCTCCCACCGTAATAGCGCTTCAAAGCTATTGAAAGTATAATTGTTCAAATCAATTTGCGGCTGATAATACAATTTCAGTTCATTCCTTTGAACAGCTTTTCGCAATTTTGTTTCAACTGATACTATATTAGTTAAAGCTGTTGTCATATCGGAACGATAAAATTGATAGTGTGCTTTGCCTCTTTCTTTTACTCGAAAAAGTGCCTCATCAGCATTTTTAATCAATATTTCAATATCTTCTCCATCCTGTGGATACATACTAATTCCTATACTGGGACTTATATAATATTCCTGAGAATCTAGATAGAAAGAATTAGCAAAGGTTGAAAGTATTTGTTGAGCAATACTTGCTACTTCTTGTCTATTCGTTTGCGAAAGAAGAATATTAAATTCATCTCCTCCTTGACGATACACATGGCATTTGTAATTATTAAACTCTAATAAGCGTTCCGCGACTTTTACAAGAATTTGATCGCCAACAATATGACCAAATGTATCATTAATATATTTAAATCTGTCTAAATCAATGGTCATTAAAGCGAAAGCAGCTTGGTCTGTTTCCGCTCTTTTTATTTCAAGGTTTATAGCCTCCATTAGAGCCCGTCTATTATAAAGTCCTGTCAGCTGATCATGAAAAGACATAAACTGAATCTTTTCTGCTGTCTTCTTCTTTTCTGAAATATCTCTTAAGATGACATAAATCCCCTTAATGGTATGATTCACTATAATAGGTACGAATTTCGAATGAACAGATAATTCGTTTCCATTTTTACTTATTAATTTACAATCAACTGATTGTGATGTTTTTGTCAGTTTACACTTTTTAAAACTACCATAAAAAAGTGTATTCTCCTCATCTATTAGATCATAAAGCGAAAAAATCGTTTTAGCTTCGTCACTAAAACCAATTAATTTCAACCCAGCAGGATTCACCTCCTGTATAACGCCATCTAAATTGACTGTGAGAACAGCATCTAAATTATTCTCTACTAATGAACGATATCGTTGTTCACTTTCATATAATAAAAGTTTTTCCTTGATGGATTCTGTAATATCTCTCGTTATAGAAACAATGTATTTCACCTCATCTTTATCATCCTTTATAGGCGTTAAAACAGATTCTGCATAGATAAGCTCTCCATCATTAAGCTTGATTTGATCTGTATAACTATGATTTTCCTTCCTCTTACACACTGTAGAATATTCCTTTTGTAATCTAGCAGATATGTACGCAGAATTAACATCTTGGATTTTTTTCCCTATAAAGTTGATTGGTAATTTAGCGAACAAGAATGCAGCTTCATTTACAAAAATATAGCGAAAAATTTCCCCTTTCTCTACTTTCATGATAAAGACCATATCTTTAATATACATAAAAATAATTTCAAAAATAATATTCTCTATATTTGATTTGGATTGAGCGATTATTTTCTTACTTGTGCTATTCTCATTATATTTGTCCATCCATCTCATTCCTTACATGCAGCAATATAATAATTTGTTCTAAAAAAATGTACACAACCTATCAACTTTTCTTTTACTACTATTATCGGCATGTGAATCCATTTCTGTACTCAAATAGATAAAAAATTATGTCTATTCTTAAAATAAAATTTATCTTAACCTTGCTTCAGGAGCACACTTGATAGACAAGATATTTCTTTTTTATTTCCTTCTTTCGCAAAAAATAGTATAATAACTTGTACTAAACAATAGAAGGGAGAGTTAAAACAATTGAATAAGCAGCAACAATATCCGCCGCCAATACAACCTACTGTTGTAAATCTTCTTCAAGCAATCTCAGTTGTAAACCGTCATGCAAAAACTGCTCCAAACCCAAAGTTTTTATATAAATTAAAGCATGACAGTTTACATAAACTATTAGCAGAAGGAAAAGCAAAGAAAATCGGTCTACACTTCTCAAATAATCCAAAATATAGTCAACAACAATCAGATTTATTGATTGCGTGTGAAAACTATACATTTCATTTGCCTCCGACTAAAAAGGATTTTGAGGAATTGCCACATTTAGGATCTCTCAATCAAAGTATTCGAAATCCCAAATCTACTCTTTCCTTAACACAGTCTAAAAAGCTTTTATCCACTTATACTGGATTAAAAGAAGATACGCCACCTAATCATTCAATCCGCAAAAAGAAATACCAAAAGCCTGTTTTTAAAAAACTTGGTGAAAGCTATTAATTTTTAATGTACCTTGAATGAAAACGGTAATCCCCTCGATTATATCAACTAAAAGAGAGCAATTAATACTATAATGCAGCTAGGATACATTTCACCTAAGAAACAGCCACCCCATACATAAGTTGGAATGATGGGGTGGCTGTTTTACGGTATAAAAAGGGTGTTTCAAAAAATATTGTTACGTAAACCGTAACCCGAATAATAATATTTTATTTACGGCTATCTTAATGTTTGTTTAGTCTCCACACATATAACTTATGATAAGGTAATACTATAAAACTATTTTAAAGGAGAGGTATTATGCGTAAATTTGGTATTAATTATGAATATAAACAGACGGAGAAAAAAAACGGAGACAGGCTCATATCTGTAAGGGATATTGGCGAAAATGCCCTTCTAGAAGTTGAGAAAAAGGGTAATATGGTAGAAATCATTACTAATTGGCAAAACTTTAAAACAACTAAATACTCCCTACCAGTAGAACTATTTGAGAAAATACATAAAGATATTATGCAAAATAATAATGCATAATATAATGCTTGATTTGAATATAAAATAGTGAAAAGAATTTATTTGTAAAGAGGCTCCAGGAAATAATACAGGTATAGCCCATGAAAAGTGAAGTGTATTTAAGTCTGTGGTATTTACCACAAGCCTTCTTTCCTAAAAAGAATAAAAACCCAACCAATTATACGAAATCTTTATTAACCTCTCCGTATAATTGGTTGGGTCACCCATGTGCCAGTCTCTCAAAGTAGTTCTTAAAGACAAAGGAAGCTGGATTCGCTTCCCTTCTCTTAAGCAAAAAGGCAACTCCCATGCAGACTGCTAATTCATCAGCATTTATAATATGATGTTATCGATAATATGAATTAATTCATTAATCTCAGGTTTACTTACTTGAGCATTTGCTCCTACTACTTGACCTTTATGTCTTAAATCATCTGTGATTAACGAAGAAAATATAACAATTGGCAATGTTGCTAAGTTAGGATTGTCCTTTACTACTTTTGTTAAATGATGTCCATCCATTTGCGGCATTTCTATATCGGTAATCATTAATTGAGCCACTTCTTCAACCGAATGACCATCCTCTATAGTTTTTGTTAAATAGGCTAAAGCTTCACGCCCATTTTCGAAAAAGGTGATCTCCTGAAATCCAGCAGCATTTAAAGTATCTTCTAATAATTTTCTTAACAGGGCAGAATCTTCCACAACAATTAATTTCTTGTCACTTCTTTTTCTATCACCTAATTTTTTTACTTGTTGAACATTGATTCCCGACTCCGGATTAATATCAACAACGATTTTTTCAAAATCTAATAATAAAATCATTTCTCCCTTTAATTTTACTACTCCGATAATCTGGCTGTCCGTTCCATAGTACGTTTCAGATGGTTTTTCAATGTTTTCCCATGATATTCGATGAATTTGTGTTACATTATGAACATGGAAAATTATTTTTGTTTTATTAAATTCAGAAACAATATATTTGTCCTTTTCAGGAGTATCAGAAGGAGGATAACCAAGTACATTTGCAAGATTAACAACAGTTAATACTTCTCCCCTTAACTCCATAATCCCCTCTATATATGGGTGTGCGTGTGGGATTGGCGTGATTGGCACTGGATTAATGATTTCTTTAACCTTAATCACATTGATTCCAAAATGGTTCTTTCCTACGCTGAATTCTACAATTTCTAATTCATTTGTTCCCGTTTCTAAAAGTATCCCTTTATCATTTTTCATTTCTGTTTGTCCTTTCGCTCGCCTAAAAATTCACTTATTTAGCCAGACTACATCAAATTATTTATACCTATCTTTTATATCGGACTTTTTATCTACTCTTAAAGTAAGGCTCTTTAAATTTCCTAAATTTTGAGGTGAAGAAAAGTTATTCTACAACCTATAGTATTTTTAGTATCCATTTTTTTGAAAAAAAGGCTAATAAAAAGCTATTCATGAAAGAACAATATGAAAATATTCCACCTTCTCACGGAATATTTGCTTTTGTTAGCATTCATAAACAGCTTCGTTTTCCTCTTCTATTTGGAAGGAAGAAATCTTTTTTCCATCAGTCTTCCTTTATACGTGCATGAATCACTAATCCGATAATAGTTAGAATGATTAAAGAACTTAGCGCAAATCTACTTGCAATATTACCGTACTCAGCAAAAACCAATGTAATTGTCCCATATATTAAAGGACCGATAATAGATGATACTTTTCCAGAAAAAGCAAACAAACCAAAAAATTGTCCTCTTTTCTCTTCTGGGGTAATTTCAACGATATAGGTTCTTGTTGTTACCCACATACTTCCAAGCGCCACTCCAAATAAACTGCCAGCTACCCAGAATAACCCTTCATTTTTAGCAAGCGTTGCAATAATAATCGCAATAACTAACAGTATCCCCACATAACGAACAGCTCTGTATGCACCAACACTTTTCGTTATATATCCAAAAACAAAGGAACCAATAATACTTGCAATGGTTGACACAAGATAAAGAACAATAAATTTACCAGTATCTAATCCAATAACCGCATTGGCATATGCAGACATCGTCGCAATAGTAGTGGCTAATGCATCATTTAGAAAAAAGTAAGCAAGCATAAAGGTGAAAATTTTCCGATAACTTTTCATTTGTTTAAAAGTTTCTATTATTTCTCGATATCCAGAAAGAACAGATTGTTTTTGGATATTTTCTTTTGGTGTATCTTTAATGAAAAAAAATAATGGCAAGGATAAAAGTAAAAAAAGAATACCAGTTGGAATAAAGGATTGATTATATGCCCCTTCATCTATAAAGAGATAAACAGTTAATCCAATCAGTGTTCCAATATAACCGATGGCTACACCAAATCCAGAGATTAATGGAATCTGTTCCTTTGTTCCTAAATCAGAAATCATCGTATCATAGAACACTAAGCTAGAATGATAAGTAAATTTAGATAAAACAAAAAAGAGGATAACAAGTGCTAAGGATATCGGAATTCCAAATATTTGTTGTGTAGACGGGATAAAAGAGAAAAACCCCATAGCAATGGTTCCAAATACAGTTAATAATGTTAAAATAACAATATATTTTTTCTTTTTTCCAGTTCGATCCATCATTACGCCAAATAATGGTGTAAAGATAACTAACAGAAAGCTTGCTAATGCATTCGCATATGTAATAAAAGTCGAAGCAATCTGTTTGGTTACTTCATTCGAACCAACCATATCTTGTAAATACAAGGGGAAAAAGATTGTATTAATATTAGACGAAAAAATAGTATTAGCCGCATCATAAAGGGCCCATGATATTATGGGCAAAGTAAAATATAATGCCAACCCTCTTTTTTTCATTTCTGTTTTATTGGTTATCGGTTCCATCTATCAAGCTCTCCTCTCAAATAGCGGGTATGTAGCGATAAAATAACATACTCCTGTTTGTTTCCCTTAAGAACCATTTGGCTTATCCATAATGTTTGTCGTCTCACTCACATTATAGATAAGCCCACAGAGTTTATGAATTATTTTCTTACAACAATGGAACCTACAATTAAATCATGTAACGCTTGTTTTTTCTCCGTGAACGCTGCCAAAATAAAGCCAATTAATAAAATTCCTGAAAGGAGACTTGATACTATGTATCTTCCTAAACTTCTCCAGAAAGAAAGCTTATTTCCTTTCAAATCCTCTACCTTTAAACCTAATAATTTCTTTCCAATTGTCGCTTGCCATTTAGAAGCATGAAACAGTGAATAATAAAAAAGACTAATAAACATACATACTGCCATCGTTCCAAAAAAAGCGGTCATTATGGAGCCTAATAGAGATAAAATTTCAGAATCAGATAATGCATTTATACTTGCTGGATCCAACAATAATTCATTAGGTATTTCCATTGAACTGATAAATAAAGCAAAAATGATATTAGAAAAAAATAATAAAGGAATACCTAAAATGATACTATCGATTGCCCATGCTCCAAAACGAATCCAAAATCCTGCATATTGAGGATGATTTTCCTTTTCTTCTATTTGTATAGTTGTTACCATTTATTTTCCCCTCCTTCTAATATGATAAATGGTATTTATTTTCTAAACAACCTTTTTTATGAAATGACTGGTACTGGTTGAATTACAATTAATAAACATTAGAAAAACCATCCTGCTTCTTTGCTTAAAAAGTTCATAAAATGTTTATTTGTTTTTTTCTAATTTGTGAAATATCAAACAAAAACCTAGACGATTTTATGTTATTAGAATACGCTAATAGTGTAAGTTGTGAAGGAAGAAAACCGTAAATTATTTAACTAATTAAAGAGAGGACGAGTACACAATGAAGGGTACTGCAATTCTTTTTCACGATGACTTAACGGTAACTTTTCTAGAAAATATCGATTTAGAGATATGGAAAAAAACAGATAAAATGGACAATCGGAAACAGCCTTTAGAAAATCATCTGAATCAATCAAACCATGAACAACTTTTATTAATGGAGGAAGACGTTGATTGGGATTATGGTTACTAATTAAATATATATTAGAGCAAGCTTGGAGCAGGGATAGATTCTTC